>NZ_JZRI01000147.1:0-165952 GCF_000952175.1 Pseudomonas sp. ES3-33
CCGGTGAAACGACACACCCTGCAGGAACAACGTACAAACTTGAGGCAGAAAAAAACCCGCCTAAGCGGGCTTTTCCGTGGTGACCTGGCGTTCAGCGTTCCAGATTACCGAATATGGCGCAGCGGACGGGACTCGAACCCGCGACCCCCGGCGTGACAGGCCGGTATTCTAACCGACTGAACTACCGCTGCGCGTAACACTGAATGCGAATGGTGGGTGATGACGGGATCGAACCGCCGACATTCTGCTTGTAAGGCAGACGCTCTCCCAGCTGAGCTAATCACCCTTCGCGTTCGGTGTGGCGCGCATTCTACGGAGCACCCCCCTCTCTGGCAAGCACTTTTTAAAATAATTTTCCGAGCCCTTCCAAAGGCTTAGAGAAGGGTTGGCCTATGGCACCGCGAAGAGAATAATGCCCCCCTTTGCATATAAGGAGAGACTCACCCCATGTGGTTCAAAAACCTGCTTATCTATCGCCTGACCCAAGATCTGCCTTTTGATGCCGAAGCGTTGGAAACTGCACTGGCCACCAAACAGGCGCGTCCATGTGCAAGCCAGGAGTTGACCACCTACGGCTTCGTTGCGCCGTTCGGCAAGGGCGAAGATGCGCCCCTGGTCCATGTCAGCGGCGATTTCCTGCTGATCTCGGCCCGCAAGGAAGAGCGCATTCTGCCAGGCAGCGTCGTACGTGACGCGGTCAAGGAAAAGGTCGAAGAGATCGAGGCCGAACAAATGCGCAAGGTCTATAAAAAGGAACGCGACCAGATCAAGGATGAAATCATCCAGGCCTTCCTGCCGCGCGCATTTATCCGTCGTTCGTCCACCTTTGCTGCCATCGCGCCAAAACAGGGGCTGATCCTGGTCAACTCCGCCAGCCCGAAACGCGCCGAAGACCTGCTCTCCACCTTGCGCGAAGTCATCGGCACACTGCCAGTGCGCCCGCTGACCGTGAAGATGTCGCCGACCGCCACGATGACCGAATGGGTCACCACCCAGAAAGCGGCGGACGACTTCTTTGTGCTGGACGAGTGCGAGCTGCGTGACACCCATGAAGATGGCGGCATCGTGCGCTGCAAGCGCCAGGACCTGACCAGCGAAGAAATCCAGCTGCACCTGAGCACCGGCAAGGTGGTTACCCAGCTGTCGCTGGCCTGGCAGGACAAGCTGTCTTTCGTCCTCGACGACAAGATGGTGGTCAAGCGCCTGAAGTTCGAAGACCTGCTGCAGGATCAGGCGGAACAGGACGGAGGCGAAGAAGCCCTCGGCCAGCTGGACGCCAGTTTCACCCTGATGATGCTGACCTTCGGCGACTTCCTGCCAGCATTGGTGGAAGCATTGGGCGGAGAAGAGACGCCTCAGGGAATCTGATCATGTAGATCGGCAGCGCCTGTAAAGATCGCAGCCTTCGGCAGCTCCTGCATTGGAATGCGTTTCCCGTACAGGAGCTGCCGCAGGCTGCGATCTTTTTTGCAAGCAGCGTATGCTTAGCTCCCTAACGCTTTCATACAATAAGGATCAGGCCATGCGCGCACTGGCTGCATTGAGTCGCTTTGTCGGCAACACCTTCGCCTACTGGGTACTGATTTTCGCCGTGTTAGCGTTCCTCCAGCCCGCTTGGTTCGTCGGTCTCAAGGTGGCCATTGTGCCGCTGCTGGGGCTGGTGATGTTCGGCATGGGCCTGACCCTCAAGCTCGAAGACTTCGCTGAAGTGGCCCGCCACCCGTGGCGAGTGGCGCTCGGCGTAGTCGCGCATTTCGTGATCATGCCCGGCATGGCGTGGTTACTGTGCCAGGTGTTCCAGTTGCCGGCGGAAATCGCCGTAGGCGTCATTCTGGTCGGCTGCTGCCCGAGTGGCACGTCCTCCAATGTCATGACCTGGCTGGCCCGCGGTGACCTGGCGCTGTCGGTGGCTATCGCGGCAGTGACCACCCTTCTCGCCCCGCTGCTGACCCCGGCTTTAATCTGGTTGCTGGCTTCGGCCTGGCTGCCGGTGTCTTTCATGGAGCTGTTCTGGTCGATCCTGCAAGTAGTGCTGCTGCCGATCGTGCTCGGCGTACTGGCTCAGCGCGTGCTCGGCGAGCGGGTTCGTCACGCAGTGGAAGTACTGCCGCTGATTTCGGTGGTCAGCATCGTGATCATCGTCGCCGCCGTGGTGGCTGCCAGCCAGGCGAAGATTGCCGAATCGGGTCTGTTGATCATGGCCGTAGTGATGCTGCACAACAGCTTCGGTTATCTGCTGGGCTATTTCACCGGCCGTCTGTTCAAGCTGCCACTGGCCCAGCGTAAATCCCTCGCGCTGGAGGTGGGCATGCAGAACTCTGGCCTGGGTGCCGCGCTGGCCAGCGCGCACTTCTCGCCACTGGCAGCGGTGCCCAGTGCCTTGTTCAGTGTTTGGCACAACATTTCGGGGGCGCTGCTCTCGACCTGGTTCCGGCGGATGAGTGAAAAGCAGGACCGTGAGACCGCCATGCGGCAAGTCACTGACTGAGCCGGAAACTTGATCCCCAGGTTAATAATGGGCACCATACTGCTCATCGCGAGGACGACCTTGCGGCTCGATCGAGTCATTTACCTGGGGACGACCCCGTCAATCGATGGAGGTCTTACATGTCCTGGATCATTCTGTTTTTCGCCGGCCTGTTCGAAGTAGGCTGGGCGGTGGGCCTGAAGTACACCGACGGCTTCAGTCGTCCGCTTCCCACGGCCCTGACCATTGCAGCCATGGCCATCAGCCTTGGCTTGCTGGGCCTTGCCATGAAGGAGCTGCCGCTGGGCACCGCTTATGCCATCTGGACGGGCGTCGGCGCTGTCGGCACCGTGATCGCCGGGATCATCCTTTTTGGCGAGTCCATGGCGCTGTTCAGGCTGGCCAGTGTCGCCCTGATCATCGCCGGGCTGGTCGGACTCAAGATCAGCGCCTGAGCCAGCGTGGCGGCTATGAAAAAGCCCGCCCCCACTGTCGATCGGACAGCAGGGGCGGGCTATTTTTTTGCAGCAGATATCAGTCGATCAACTTTCCGCCAGCGCCATGCGCTCACGGGTAACCGGCGCCCGTTCCGCGTGCTCAAGCTGCATGCACCGTTCCAGGAACAAGTACATGTAGTCATAACTCTTGCGAATCGCCTGGCGTAACTCAGCCTGCAATGCCTCGCTCGGATTCAGGCCCGCCAGGGTGCAGATGATTTCCAGCGCCTCCCACGGGTGGGCGTCGTCGTACTGGGCGTGCATCTTCAGCCACTTCATGGCGCGCTTGCGCTCCTCTTCGGGGAAGGAGGCGGCATACACGCCATTGGAACAGACCACCGCTGACCACTCCCCCGTCGCCCCTTCAATGGCGTAGTTGGTCGCGGCGATGGCCACGATCAGCGAATCGGACGAACTGGTGTGCCAGCACCAGTGACTCAATGCATGAAGTTCAGGGGCGACAGTTTGTGCCTGCAACTCTTCCAGAGTTACGCCATGCGCCCGGCTCCAGTGCACCCAGTAGTCGGCATGATTAAGCTCCACTCGAATATTGCGCATCAACCAGCGCCGCGCCATGTCTTCGCCAGGGTGTCGGGCAAAGCGGGTCTTCGTCAGGTTCTGCGCCATATACAAGGCAAACTGTTCGACGACTGGCCAGCCACCAATGAGGTAGTGGCGCATGGTCTTCGCACTGAGTTTGTTGTCACGCAGCCGTTGATAGAGTTCATGTTCAACCACCCGGCGTTTGTTCTCGCTGCAGTCCTGAATCAGGCGTTGTGCCCAGTTCGGATAACTTGCAGCTTCCATGAGAGGTCCGGTTCTGATGAATGTGTCGATCACTGTCGAGCTCCTTTTGATTGTGATTTGAAGGATCGGCAAGATGTTTCAGCGAAAGGTGCCCGGCGCCTTGAATAACAAAGGCTGAGGCCTCGCCGGACGACTCTGCAAACTTTCACAGGTAAACAGGTGCGGGCGTTCAATCACATACCCTTGAGCATAATCGACCCCAATCTCAAGCAGTGCCTGCTCGATCTGTGGTGTTTCGACAAACTCGGCAATCGTGCGTTTACCCATTACATGACCGATGTGATTAATCACTTCGACCATGGCGAGGTTAATCGGGTCGTCCAGCATATCCTTTACGAAACTCCCGTCGATCTTCAGGAAGTCTACAGGTAAATGTTTCAAGTAGGCGAATGAAGACATTCCGGCACAAAAATCATCAAGTGAAAAATGGCAACCTAAACCTTTGAGTTCATTGATAAATCTAATCGCACTCCCCAAATTTGATATCGCACTGGTTTCAGTAATTTCAAAACAAATCATTTCAGGAGGGATTGAGTAAACAACAAACTGTTTACGCAGGAAGTTCAGAAATGCGTCATCTCCTATAGTAGTGCCTGACAGATTAATCGCACACATGGCCAAAGGGCCTTTGTGATTTTCCTGTATGCATTGCGCAATGATCTTGAATACGTTCTCCACTACCCAGCGATCAAGGGAAGTCATTAGCCCATAACGCTCCGCCGCCGGTATGAAACTGTCGGGTAGTATCATTCGCCCGGCTTCATCATGTAGACGCAACAGGATTTCAATATGTCCACCGCCCTCCTCTACATGCCCGAGCGGCGCGATCTGTTGGGCATAGAGGCAGAACCGGTTGTCTTCCAGGGCCATATGCAGGCGTTGTACCCAAGCCATCTCGCCAAAGCGCAGGGACAGCTCCGAATCATCGGCGTGGTAGACCTGAATGCGGTTGCGACCCTTCTCCTTGGCCATGTAGCAAGCCATGTCGGCGGCACGCAAAGAGGCTTCCAGGGTCGTTGGATGCTGAGTGACATGTACCAGGCCGATGCTGACAGTGGTCACGAATGGGCGGCCTTTCCATACGAAGTGCAGATTCTGAACCGTCTGACGCAGGCTGTCGGCGATCTTCTCGGCAGCTTCTGGCGCGCAGTTTTCCAGCAGAATGCCGAATTCGTCGCCCCCCAGCCTGGCCAGGGTGTCTCCCTCACGCAAACCTGACTGCAACAGGGCACAAATGTGCCGCAGCAACTCATCACCGGCCGCGTGGCCGCAGGTATCGTTGACCAGCTTGAACTGGTCCAGGTCGAGAAACATCAGCGAGTGACGCCCTGCCTGACGCGTCAGATTGTGCAGGGCCTGCTCCAGGCGGAACTCGAACTCGCGGCGGTTGGCGAGCCCGGTCAGGGCGTCGTGCGTGGCCTGCCACGAAAGATTGGCAATGTACTGGCGCTCCTGGGTCATGTCGTGCAGTACCAATACGGTGCCACTGACCTTGCCGGCGTTACGGATCGGCGCGCCCACCAATGTCACCGAAACAGTGCTGCCATCCAGGCGCTGGATCAGCTTGGAGTGCTCGCTGCCGCCCCTGAGCTGACCACTGAGGATATGTTCGATCAGGGTGAAACCTTCCGCCTGGGCATTTTCATCCAGCAAGTTGAACAGCGCCGCCAACGGCAAACCTGCGGCCTGTTCGGCTTTCCAGTGGGTCAGCGCCTCGGCCGCCGGGTTCATGTAGGCAATTGCGCCGTCGACGTCGGTCGTGATGACGGCATCGCCGATCGATTGCAGGGTGATCTGCGCCCGATCCTTTTCCAGCTGCAAGGCGTCGGCAAAGGCGTGGCGCTGCTTGAGCAGTTTGTGGGTGCGCATCAACGCCAGCGCAATCAGGCCCAACGCGGTGGCAAGGTTGATCACCAGCAGCAGGCGAAGGATCATTCGCGAGCCCTCGCCCAACGCATCACTAAAGGCCTTGGCCGCAGGCGTGACACCGTCATTGATCGCAAAAATCCGGTCTTTCCAGCGAGTGACGTCGGCATCCGACGCCTGGCCGTCGCTCATGCGCTGGTGCATTTCGCTGGCGACTTCATCGAGCTGCACCAGATAGGCGTCACCGACTGTCCACAGGTCGATGGCTTTTTCCAGATAGCTGAAATGGCGAAAATTAAGGTAGAGCCAGATCAGGCTGGACACATCGTCGGGGTGATTGCCCCCTTTGAGAATCGCCAGCCGGGCGGCCTCGAGGTTGGGCGGCTGGTGATCGAGGGCCAGGCGCAGCTCATGGCCGCCATGGGGCACGGCGATGGCGTTCTGATACTTGAGGAAAATCGCCTCGTCGCGATTTTCCGCGTAGAGGTTCAGGTAATAGATGGCGTCTTTCTGGCCTTTGGACCACAGGCTTTCACCGGCCACGTAGCCGCGAACCGCCGACAAAACATAAAGACTGAAGCCGCCCAGCAGCGCCTGAAATAACACGACGGCGATGAAAGGCCATACGATGCCCAGCAACCGTGGAGTTCCGAGAGTCCGCGTTTGATTCATGAGGTCCCTTGCATTAGCACTGCCAGATCATCATCCCGACGTGATCGCTACCCCCAGACTAGGGGGCGTTCTCGCTCCCGGCAAGTCAGAGCCCTGCTGACGAGGCTAGTGCTGCTGCAAATGCCCGTAAAGCTTGGCGTACAGACCACCGTCTGCAATCAGCTGCTGGTGATCGCCGTCCTCGGCGATCTGCCCCCCGTCGAACACCAGCACCCGGTCAGCCTGTTTCACGGCGGACAGCCGGTGGGCGATGATCAGGGTGGTGCGATGACTGAGGAAGCGCGTCAACGCCTGGTGCAGGTTGTATTCGGTGGCGGCGTCCAGCGCCGACGTAGCCTCGTCGAGGATCACTACCTTGGGCTCCGCCAGCACCATGCGGGCAATCGCCAGGCGCTGGCGTTGGCCGCCGGACAAACGCACGCCGGATCGGCCGACGATGCTGTCCAGGCCATTGGGTAATTCCCGTACTGTGTTATCCAGTTGGGCAATTTCCAGGGCCTGCCAGCAGGCTTCGTCGCTGCGTTCGCGGCCCATGGTCAGGTTGGCACGCACGGTGTCGTTGAATAGCGCGGGATGCTGCAGGACCACGGCAACATTCTCGCGCACGGTCTCCAGGCCGATTTCTTCCTGGGTCGAACCGCCGAAACGAATGGTACCGGCCAGGGGTGTGTACAGACCGAGCAGCAGTTGCACCAGTGTGCTCTTGCCACCGCCACTGGCACCAACGATCGCGACCTTTTCCCCCGGCGCGATCGACAGGTTCATCTTGTTCAGCACCAGCTCATCGCCATAACTGAAGCTCAGGCCCTGGACTTCGATGCCCACGGTTTCGCGACCCTGGAACGGATCGACGCCCCCCTCGTACTGCGGTTCGTCGGCTCGGGCGAGTAGTTCGTTGATCCGCGACAGGGCGCCGCCGGCTGCATAAAAGGCGTATTGCAGGTTCAACAGTTGCTCCACCGGGCCGATCATGAACCACAGGTAGCTGAAGACCGCGAGCATCTGGCCGATGGACAGGTCGGAAAACAGCACGGTGAGCATCGCTGCGGCGCGAAAGATGTCGATACCGAACTGGAACAGCAGGCCGCTGGCGCGGTTCGAAGCATCGGTTTTCCACTGCGAGGTGACTGCGTAATCCCGCACTTCCCGGGCGCGCTGCCCGAGTCGACCGAGGAAAAAGCCCTGGCGGTTGCCGGCACGGACTTCCTGAATGGAGTCGAGGGTTTCGGTGAGTGCCTGGGTGAAGCGCGAGGTGCTGTCGTTCTCCAGTTTCTTCAGGTGCTTGACCCGTTTGCCGAGCAACACCGTGGCGTAGATCACCAGCGGGTTGAACAGCATGATCAGCAGCGCCAGCTTCCAGTGCATCCACACCAGGATGCTCGCCGTGCCGACCAGGGTCAGCATGGCCACCAGGAAACGGCTGAGCGTTTCGCCAACGAATTTGTCGAGAGTGTCGAGATCGGTCACCAGATGCGTGGTGACCGTACCGCTGCCAAGGCTTTCGTACTCCCCCAGGGAAATTCGCTTGAGCCGCTCGATCAGGCGCAAGCGAATGCGGTAGACGATGTCCTTGGCCAGCGCTGCAAACAGGCGCGCCTGCACCACGTTGAACAACAGGGCGGCGCAACGCAGGCTCAGGGTAACCAGCAGCATCAGGCCTATGTAGCCCGCTGCTTTCTGCCAGTGCTCCGGCAGTGCGTGGTTCATGATCTTCAGCGCTGAATCGCCATGCCCCAGCAGCACCTCATCCACCAGCAGTGGCAGCAGCAAGGGAATCGGCACGCTGCACAAAGTGGCCAGGACCGCTACGCCGTTGGCGATCCACAAGGCTTTTTTATGCTGCAGGGCCAGGCGACGTATTTCGGCCCAGCTCAGTCGATCCATACGCTTGGGAGAGGGTTCATCGTCGGGCAGGTCATGCACAGGCGGCGCGCTCCAGCCAGCGGCCAAGCAATGGCGACAGCTCGCTGAGCGGTTGATAACCATTGGTCAGCAGCGCCAATTGCCCGTCCCGCTCGGCCAGCAATGTGGGGAAGCCGGCAATGCCAAGATCCTGGACCCAGGTGAAATCGGCGTCGGTCGCGGCGTGCTGCTCGGCACGGTCAAATGCCGCGGCGAACTCGATGCGCGGGACCCCCGCCTGCTCCGCCAACTCGACCAGGACACTGGCCTGGGTGACGTCGCGACCCTCGGCGTAGAACGCATGTTGAATCAAACCGAGCAATGTCCACGCACAATCGGCTGCCAGGCCACGCGCGGTCACGAGCGCCCGGCACGCGGGTTCGGTGTCGTAGACAAAGCCGTCGGGCAATGCACCCTCAAGCTTGAACGGCTGGCCGGTGGCATCAGTCACCGCCTGCCAGTGTTCGAGAATATAACGCCGGGTGGTCGGTTCCAGCGCCGAACCACTGCCGGTGCGCAAGCCGCCCACTACCAGATGTACCTCAACCCCGGCCGCGCGCGCCTGCTCGACCAGGGCTTGGGCCACCGGAGCAAAACCCCAGCACCAGGAGCACATCGGGTCCATCACATAGAGCAGGCGGCGCGCAGACATGGGATCAAGCCTCGGAAGGAGTTTGCTTGTAGTTGTAGCCAATCGGATGCGGCATGTTGCGCGCTTTCGCCAGTTCGATCTGCTTCTGCCGGTCGATGGCGCTACGGCGAGTCTTCTCGCTCAGCTTATCCCAGCAATGCGGGCAACTGATGCCCGGCACGTAGTGCTCGGATGCACGGTCTTGCACGCTCACCGGGGTGCGGCAGGCATGACATTGATCGTAGTCGCCTTCGCTGAGGTCGTGGCGCACCGTGACCCGGTTATCGAAGACGAAACAGTCGCCCTGCCATTTGGTTTCTTGCTGCGGCACCTCTTCAAGGTACTTCAGGATGCCACCCTTGAGGTGATAGACCTCATCGAAGCCCTGGCTGAGCATGTAGCTCGAAGCCTTTTCGCAACGAATGCCGCCGGTGCAGAACATCGCGACCTTCTTGTGCACGGCCGGGTCGAAGTGTTCCTTGATGTAGTCAGGAAATTCGCGAAAGCTGGTGGTCTTCGGATCGATGGCGCCCTCGAAGGTGCCGATGGCCACTTCGTAGTCGTTGCGGGTATCAATCAACAGCACTTCAGGGTCGCTGATCAGCGCGTTCCAGTTCTCTGGATCAACGTAGGTACCGACTTTTTTGTTCGGATCCACGCCTTCGACGCCCAGGGTGACGATTTCTTTCTTGAGCTTGACCTTGGTGCGGTAGAACGGCTGCTCGTCGCAGTACGATTCCTTGTGATCGATATCGTCCATGCGCGGGTCGTTCTTGAGCCAGGCCATGAGCCCGTCGATGCCTTCACGGCTGCCGGATACGGTGCCATTGATGCCTTCTTCGGCGATCAGCAGCGTGCCTTTGATGCCGTTGTCGACCATCGCCTGCAGCAAGGGCTCGCGCAGGGTGACGTAATCTTCCAGGGTGACGAACTTGTACAGTGCCGCCACAACAATCTGTTGTGTCATCGGGTGTTTCTCCAGGTGGCTACCCTCGTAAGGGGTGAACCGGATTCAAAAAAAACGCGCCGGGTTAGCGGCGCGTTGCGGATTCTAGCAAAAAAAATGTGGTTTCTGTAGGAGCAAGGCTCGCCCGCGATGGCAATCTCGAGGACGCTATCGCGGCAAGCCTTGCTCCCACACAAGCCGTGCACCTGCAGCCGGTGATCTCAGTGCTTGCTGCCGCCAGCACAGGTCGGCGAGGCCGGGGCCGCGTCCATCTGTGCCCATTCCTCAGGTGTATAGGTATGCAGCGCCAACGCATGAAACTCGCCCATCATCTCGCCAAGCGTGCCGTAGACTTTCTGGTGACGCTTGACGCGGTTGAGCCCTGCAAACTGCTGGCTGACGATCACAGCCTTGAAGTGAGTCTGCAACCCACGACTGTGCATGTGGCTCTCATCCAGCACTTGCAGGTGCTCGGGCTGTAACAGGCCCAGCGTCGACTCAATGCGTTGTTGCATGGTCATGCCCGACTCCGCTTAAGGCTTTTTCTTGGCAGGAGCTGCGCCCTTAGGCTCGAGCTCCGCGGTCATGTCAGCCAACAGTTTGTTGACCACAGGGACCGCGCTTTCCAGCTTGGCCTGAGTCATCTGCGCCGATTGCTGGGTCAGTTGCGGCATTTTTTCAAGGACTTTCTTGCCCAGTGGCGACCGGTAGAAAGCGACCAGGTCCTTGAGCTCCGATTCACTGAAGTTGGTGGTGTAGAGCTTGACCATGTCCGGCTTCAGCTTGTTCCAGCCAATGGCCTGGTCCAGCGCTGCGTTGGCCTTGGCCTGGTAGGTTTCCAGCAGGGCTTTTTTCGACTCGGGAGCTTTGGTCTGTTCAAAGCGCTGAGCGAACATTTGCTGCACTTGCATGTACACCGGAGTGCCCAGTTTGTCAGCGTGCGCCAGGGTCAGGAAAGCCTCGGCACTGGCGTTGTGGCTGGCGGTATCGGCAAAAACAGGGCCGCTGGCGCAAACCAGTGCAACCGCGGTACAGATGGCACGAAGACGAGTCATCGAGTTTCCTTTTCTAGCAGGCGAGGTAAAACCCCAAGGGCGTCCATTCTGCGCCTAAAAAAGTGTGTCACTCAACCCCAAGCCTTGTGGGGCCTAATTTAGAGGGGTCCAGCAGGCAATTTCGACACCGATGGAACCACCATGGACGATCACGGCCTAAACTGCGCTAACCGACTTACAGGAGTGTGCACGATGAGCCGTATCGAAACCGACAGCCTTGGCGAGGTGGAAGTCCCGGATGAGGCGTACTGGGGCGCTCAGACGCAACGCTCGCTGGTCAACTTCGCGATTGGCAACGAACGCATGCCACTGGCGGTGCTGCATGCGCTGGCCTTGATCAAGAAAGCCGCCGCACGGGTCAATGACCGCAACGGTGACGTGCCGGCCGACATTGCCCGCCTGATCGAACAGGCGGCCGACGAAGTGCTCGATGGCAGCCACGACGATCAATTCCCGCTGGTGGTCTGGCAGACCGGCAGCGGTACCCAGAGCAACATGAACGTCAATGAGGTGATCGCCGGTCGCGCCAACGAACTGGCCGGTAACCCGCGGGGCGGCAAATCGCCGGTTCATCCCAACGATCATGTCAACCGCTCCCAGAGTTCCAACGACTGCTTCCCTACCGCCATGCACATCGCAACGGCCCAGGCGGTGCAACAGCAACTGCTGCCGGCGATCAGCGAACTGTCCGGCGGGTTGGCGGAGCTCTCCGCCCGGCACATGAAGCTGGTCAAGACCGGGCGCACCCACATGATGGACGCCACGCCGATCACCTTCGGCCAGGAACTGTCGGCATTCATCGCACAGCTCGATTACGCCGAAAGAGCGATCCGCAGCGCGTTGCCCGCCGTCTGTGAACTGGCCCAGGGCGGCACCGCAGTCGGCACTGGGTTAAATTCGCCCCACGGTTTTGGCGAAGCGATTGCCGCCGAACTGGCAGCCCTTTCCGGCCTGCCGTTTGTTACGGCACCGAACAAATTTGCCGCGCTGGCAGGGCATGAACCTTTGACCACCTTGTCGGGTGCGTTGAAGACCCTTGCCGTCACCCTGATGAAAATCGCCAACGACCTGCGCCTGCTGGGCTCCGGGCCGCGTGCCGGTTTAGCCGAAGTGAAACTGCCCGCCAACGAGCCGGGCAGTTCGATCATGCCAGGCAAGGTTAATCCAACTCAGTGCGAAGCCTTGTCGATGCTGGCCTGCCAGGTCATGGGCAACGACGTGGCTATCGGTTTTGCGGCAAGCCAGGGACACCTGCAGTTGAACGTCTTCAAGCCGGTGATCATTCACAACCTGCTGCAATCGATCCGTCTGCTGGGCGATGGCTGCAGCAACTTCCAGCAGCATTGCATTGCCGGCCTGGAACCGGATGCTCAGAAAATGGCTGAACATCTGGAGCGTGGGTTGATGCTGGTGACGGCGTTGAATCCGCATATCGGTTATGACAAGTCCGCGGAGATAGCCAAGAAAGCGTATGGCGAAGGGCTGACATTGCGTGAGGCGGCGTTACAGCTGGGATACCTGACCAGTGAAGAGTTCGATGCCTGGGTACGGCCGGAGAATATGCTGGAGGCTGGGGCCAAAGGTTAAGTAACGCCGTGGCCGGTAGTCCTTCATCGCGGGCGAGCCGCGATCCCACAGGTCTGTGTTTAAGCACAGAACCTGTGTGCTAGCAAAAAACCTGTGGGAGCGCGGCTTGCCCGCGATGAACGATGACGCGGTCTAACTGGCCGCCAACCGCGCCCGCCGCGCCCTCAGTCCGGCAATCAATGAAGGCCCCAGCGCCACCAGCGCCGAGCCCAACACCACCAGCACGGCCCCGCCGTAGCCCAGGCCATTGATTGTCTCGGCATGCACGTACGCCGGCCAGAGCCATGCGGCCACAGCCACCGCAGCGAAGGTCACCAGCGGCGTGATCGCCAGCGTCGCACTCACCCGGGAAGCCTCCCAGTGGGCCAGCGCCTCGGCGAATGCACCGTAGGCAATCAAAGTGTTCATGCAGCACGCCAGCAGCAGCCAGCCCTGCAGCGGGCTCAGTTGCAGCACTTCCAGCGGATGCACCCAGGGGGTCAGCAGCAACCCGCAGAACAGGTAGATCACCATCATCACTTGCAGCGAATTCCATACCGTCAGCAGTTGCTTCTGCCCCAAGGCGTAGAAGGTCCAGACCGTGGAAGCCAGCAGGACCAGCAACACGCCGGCGGTGTAGTCGCTCAGGGAAGTCAGCAACTCACTCAGGCGCTGGTTGAAGAACAGCACGAAGCCGATCAGCAGCACCAGCAGCCCAATCCCCTGCCCGACGCTGAAACGCTCCTTGAACACAAACAGACTGGCGATCAGCAACATGATCGGACCCATCTGTACCACCAGTTGTGCCGTACCGGGGCTCAGGAGGTTCAGGCCCATCAGGTACAACACGTAGTTGCCGACCAGCCCCAGCACCGCCATCACCACCAGCCAGCCACCGCGCGGGCCGAGGACCTTGCGACTGGGCAGGCGCCTGGTGGCCGCCAGGTAGATGAACAGGCAGCTGCCGGACACCATCAGGCGAAACCAAGTCACCGTGACCGGGTCCATCACCTGCAGCACCTGCTTGAGCTTGATCGGCAGGATTCCCCACAACAGCGCGGTCAGCAAGGCCAGGAACAGGCCGTAGGCCCAGCGACCGGATGAAATGTGCATGCGTACCTCAACAAGGCCAGACGGCAAGAGTTGGTCATTCTAGGCCCATGCGCTGATGGTACACAGGCACAGTTGCCCACGTGCCGCGCATGCAACTGTGCAGGTCGCATGCCGTCGATCGGTTGGTTGGGCACGGCAAATGGTTCAGACATAAGCTGATTCGATCCACCCATAGGACAGCACCTTCAGGAGAACCTTCATGTACGGCATGCGCGCCCAGGACAACGCCCCCGCTACGCACTTTCGCAGTGACCGGCTATGCAGGGTGAACGGGGAGTTGTATTTCAGTACCCGGGAAAACACGCTGGAGGGGCCGTTTGAAAATCCGCAGGTGGCGGAGCGTGGGATTCGGGAATATATCGAGCGGATGCAAAAGATGAGTAACCGGCGCTAGACCCAGGCGCGGGTATTCGCCAGCAAGTCGAATCGTCGCACCGCCGCAAGACCTGTGTGAGCGGCGGCGCGGTTATTCGACTTACTCGCGAAGGCTACTTCACAGTTTCCACACCAATACAGGTCATTACCGCACCGCTTCAAACAGCCCGGTAGCCCCCATGCCCCCGCCCACGCACATGGTCACCACGCCATAGCGCAGATTACGCCGCTGCAACTCGCGCACCAGATGCCCCACTTGCCGCGAACCGGTCATGCCGAACGGGTGGCCAATGGAAATCGAGCCGCCGTTGACGTTGTATTTTTCGTTATCGATTTGCAGGCGGTTACGGCTGTAAAGGCATTGCGAAGCGAACGCCTCGTTGAGTTCCCACAGGTCAATGTCGGCCACCTGCAACCCTTTGGCCTTGAGCAGTTTGGGCACCGAAAATACCGGGCCGATCCCCATCTCATCCGGTTCGCAACCTGCCACGGTAAATCCGCGGAAGAACGCCTTGGGCTTCAATCCCAGCTCCAGGGCTTTTTCCAGGCTCATCACCAGCGTCATCGACGCACCGTCGGACAACTGCGAAGAGTTGCCGGCAGTCACCGAGCCGTCTTCGGCAAATACCGGTTTCAAGCCCGCCAGGCTTTCCAGCGTGGTGTCCGGGCGGTTGCAATCGTCGCGATCGACAATGCCGTCGAGGATCTGCACCTCGCCGCTGTTCTTGTCCTCGACCCGGTATTTCACCGCCATCGGCACGATTTCGTCATCGAACAAGCCGGTGGCCTGGGCCTGCGCCGTACGCTGCTGGCTCTGCAGCGCATACAGGTCCTGTTCTGCGCGGCTGACGTTATAGCGACGCGCCACGATCTCGGCAGTCTGGCCCATGGGGAAGTAGATGCCCGGGACCTGCTCCTTGAGCAGCGGGTTGATCAGGTTGTCGGTATTGACGCTCTTCATCGTCAGGCTGATCGACTCGACGCCGCCAGCCACAATGATCTCACTGCAGCCCGAAGCGATCTGGTTGGCAGCAATGGCGATCGCCTGCAAACCCGACGAGCAGAAGCGGTTGAGGGTCATGCCGGCAGTGCCAGTACCCAGGCGCGACAACACCGCCACATTACGGCCGATGTTGTAGCCTTGGGCGCCTTCGTTGGAACCAGCTCCGACGATGCAGTCCTCGATGCTCGCCGGGTCGATGCCCGAGCGCGCCAACAAGGCGTCGACACAATGCGCCGCCATGTCGTCAGGACGAGTCTGGTTGAACTTACCGCGAAAGGATTTGGCCAGGCCGGTCCGCACGCTGTCGACGATCACCACTTCACGCATGGCATACCTCATTGTTGTTATCGGTTGAGAGTAGACCGAGCATAAGTCCACCACATAACCGGCTGCGACAATCATTCACCTCGCGTATGCGCAACCATCGGTTCACTTCTTGTGTTTCTTGTCCTTGCGGTCGGACTTTTCGAACGCCGCTTCCAGCGCACTGTTAATAGTGCGCAGCACTTTGACCCGCGCCCAGCGCTTGTCATTGGCTTCCACCAGCGTCCATTGCGAGATATCGGTGCTGGTGCGATCCACCATATCGCCTACCGCAGCACGATAGGCGTCCCACTTGTCGCGGTTGCGCCAGTCGTCTTCGGTGATCTTGAAACGCTTGAAGGGAATCTCCTCACGGGCCTGGAAACGCTCCAGCTGAGTCTGCTTGTCGATGGCCAGCCAGAACTTGACCACGATCACGCCGGAATCGACGATCTGCTCTTCGAAATCATTGATCTCGCTGTAAGCGCGCAACCAGTCCGACGGCGGGCAGAAGCCTTCGATGCGCTCCACCAGCACACGCCCGTACCACGAACGATCAAACACGGTGAACTTGCCCTTGGCCGGGATGTGCCGCCAAAACCGCCACAAGTACGGCTGCGCACGCTCTTCTTCGGTCGGCGCGGCAATCGGCACGATGCTGTACTGACGCGGATCCAGGGCCGCCGCCACCCGGCGAATCGCCCCGCCCTTGCCCGCCGCATCATTGCCTTCGAAGACGGCGATCAACGCGTGGCGGCGCATGCGTTTATCCCGCATCAGGCCAGAGAAGCGTGCCTGTTCGGTGATCAGCTGTTCTTCGTAATCGTCCTTGTCCAGGCGCAGGGTCAAGTCCAGGCTGTCGAGCAGGTTCAACTGATCGACGCTGGTGGGCAGTGGGGCGGCGTTGACTTTTTCCGGGTGCAGGGATGCTCGTTGGAGAGCACCTTGCAGGCCGGCGAGCAGAATCCGCCCGACCGCCAGGCTGCGATAGTTCGGGTCGACGCCTTCGATCACATGCCAGGGCGCATAGTCACGGCTGGTGCGGCGCATGACGCGCTCGCCGTATTTGACGAACTTGTCGTAGGTCTGCGATTGCTGCCAGTCCAGCGGGCTGATGCGCCAGCTGTGCAAGGGGTCGTCCGCCAGCGCCTTGAGGCGGGCCTTCATCTGTTTCTTGGACAGGTGGAACCAGAACTTGAAGATCAGCGCGCCTTCGTCGCACAGCATCTTTTCCAGACGCTCGGCGGCATTGATGCCCTGGTCGAGCCGCGGATTCTTGAACTCGCCATGGACTCGCCCTTGAAGCATCTGGCTGTACCAGTTGCCAAAGAAAATACCCATGCGGCCCTTGGCTGGCAGCATTCGCCAGTAGCGCCAGGCCGGCGGACGGGCCAGCTCCTCGTCGGTTTGCTGATCAAAAGTGCGCACTTCGATCAGTCGAGGGTCCATCCACTCGTTGAGCAGCTTGACCGTCTCACCCTTGCCGGCCCCTTCGATGCCGTTGATCAGCACGATGACCGGAAAACGTTGCTGCTGCTGGAGTTCAAATTGCGCTTCAAGCAACGCTTCGCGCAGCGCCGGCACTTCGGCGTCGTAGGTTTCTTTATCGATGAAATGACCGATTTCAGCAGATTCGAACATGGATGGCTCCCTTCCCGTATTGAGCAAGACTAGCGGATTGACCTCCCCCACGTAGTAGAAATCCATTTTCATCGTTTGATCGGCCGCTGCCGATGCCATGGATCAGGCATTGCCACGACGATCAGCTAGAATGGCCACCTTGCCGATGCCGAGCCTGCCATGAAACCCGTATTACCCCACGCCCAGCTCGACTGGGACGACCAGGGACTTCCGCGTTCGCGGGTGTTCGACGACGTGTACTTTTCCGATCTGTCGGGCCTGGATGAGACCCGTTACGTGTTCCTCCAGCAAAATGCCTTGAGTGAGCGCTTTGCCACGCTGCAGGCCGGTGAGCGCCTGGTGATTGGGGAGACCGGATTCGGCACCGGCCTGAACTTCCTCTGTGCCTGGCAGTTGTTCGAGGCACAGGCGGTGCCTGGCGTGCGGTTGCATTTCGTCAGCGTCGAAAAATACCCGCTGACCCTGCCGGACCTGCAGCGAGCACTGGCATTGTGGCCCGAGCTCAAGCCGTTCGCCGATCAACTGCTGGCGCAATACGTGGCCATCCATCAAGGCTTCCAGCGACTGGTGCTGGACAACGGCCGCGTCACCCTGACGTTGCTGATTGGCGACGCCCTGGAACAGTTGCCGCAACTGGACGCCCAAGTTGACGCCTGGTTTCTCGACGGCTTCGCCCCGGCAAAAAATCCCGACATGTGGACCGCCGAGCTGTTCGCCGAACTGGCCCGCCTGGCAGCGCCCGGCTCGACCATCAGTACGTTTACCAGCACCGGTTGGGTGCGCCGTCTGCTGAATGCGGCGGGCTTCAAGATGAAGCGTACGCCCGGCATCGGGCACAAATGGGAAATCCTGCGGGGCGTATTTCTCGGATGGCCGCAAGAGGCAGCGCCGCCGGCGGTAACCAAACCGTGGTTCGCGCGTCCGCTGCCACTGACTGGCGAGCGGCATGCCATGGTGATTGGCGCCGGTCTGGCCGGTTGCGCCACGGCTGCGAGCCTTGCGGCAAGGGGTTGGCGCGTGAGCCTGCTGGAACGTCACACGGCTCTGGCGCAGGAAGCGTCGGGCAATCCCCAGGGCGTGTTGTACCTCAAGCTTTCGGCCCATGGCACGGCGTTGTCACAGTTGATTGTCAGTGGATTTGGCCACACCCGGCGGTTGCTCGAACATCTGCAACGGGGAGTCGACTGGGACGATTGCGGTGTTCTGCAACTGGCGTTCAATGCCAAGGAAGCCGACCGGCAGGCACATTTGGCCGCAGCGTTTCCCGACGATCTGCTGCATGAGCTCGATCGCGAACACGCCGAGGGGCGCGCGGGTATCGCGCTGCCATCCGGCGGCCTGTTTTATCCAGAGGGCGGCTGGGTGCATCCGCCAGCCCTGTGCGCCTGGCAAGCGGCTCATCCCAATATCAACGTCCTGACTCATCACGAGGTGGTGCAACTGCGCCGTGACAAAGGGCAATGGCAGGCGTGGGCTGGGGAAAGATTGCTGGCCCAAGCGACAGTGGTGGTGCTGGCGGGCGCTGCCGACGTCAGGCGTTTTGACTTCAGCAGCGACCTGCCGCTCAAGCGTATTCGGGGCCAGATTACCCGCCTGCCTCAAACTGCTGACAGCCAAAGCCTGAGCACCGTGGTGTGCGCCGAAGGCTACGTTGCACCGGCGCGGCTGGGCGAACACACCCTGGGCGCCAGTTTCGATTTCAACAACGACGACCTGACACCCACGGCAGCCGAGCATGCCGGCAACTTGCAGATGCTCGAGGATATATCCGCCGATCTGGTCGCCCGCCTGGGTGCCGGCACCTTGCAACCAGAGGCCCTGGAAGGTCGCGCCGCGTTTCGCTGTACCAGTCCGGATTACCTGCCGATCGTCGGTCCGCTGGCCGCTACCCAGGCCTTTACCGACGCCTATGGCGTCCTGAGCAAAGATGCCCGGCAAACGCCGGACATCCCTTGCCCATGGCTGGACGGTGTGTACGTCAACAGCGGTCACGGTTCCCGGGGCTTGATCACCGCCCCATTGTCAGCCGAGCTGCTGGCGGCCTGGCTCGACAACGAACCGCTGCCGTTGCCCCGGGCCGTCGCCGAGGCGTGCCATCCCAATCGATTCGTCTTGCGGCGCTTGATCCGCGCAAAGGCGTGAAAGACTAAAGACTACCGCAACGCTTCTTCCAGTGTTTGCACCCCATCCCGACCCGCAGCCGCCAGCCAATGCGGCATGGCCGCTGTAGTACTCGGGCCTTGTCCAGGCCGGCGGTGTGTTCCACCAGCGCCTTCAGGCGCTGGTCGGAGGTCAGGGGCACAACCGCACAGGCATCGAGCGCCTTATTCCTTATCGATCTAAAACTCCCAGGATCGCAGCGGGTCAGTTTCTGAGTGCCCGCTGTTTTAGCCGGGTATCGATTGAACCTCCCCAACGGAAAAACCGGTAAGGACTTTATGTGCGGATTAGCTGGCGAGTTACGCTTTGACAATCAACCTGCGGACCTTGCAGCCGTTGAACGAATCACCCATCACCTGGCACCCCGCGGACCTGACGCGTGGGGCTTCCACAGCCAAGGGCCGATTGCCCTGGGCCATCGCCGCCTGAAAATCATGGACCTGTCGGACGGCTCGGCGCAGCCGATGGTCGACAATCAGTTGGGCCTGTCCCTGGCGTTCAATGGCGCGATCTACAACTTTCCAGAGTTGCGCACCGAGCTTGAAAGCCTTGGTTATGCGTTCTACTCCGGCGGTGACACCGAAGTGCTGCTCAAGGGCTATCACGCCTGGGGCGAAGCACTGCTACCCAAGCTCAACGGCATGTTTGCGTTTGCCATTTGGGAACGCGACACCAAGCGCCTTTTCATTGCCCGTGACCGTCTGGGCGTGAAGCCGCTCTACCTGTCGCGTACCGGCCAGCGCCTGCGCTTTGCCTCGGCTTTGCCAGCACTGCTCAAGGGCGGCGACATCAACCCGATCCTTGATCCGGTGGCTCTCAATCACTATCTGAATTTTCATGCCGTGGTTCCCGCTCCGCGCACCTTGCTGGCAGGCATCGAGAAATTGCCGCCGGCGACCTGGATGCGCGTCGAAGCTGATGGCAGCACCGAGCAGAAAACCTGGTGGACCCTGCCCTACGGTCCCCGTGCCGATGAAATGAACCTGACACTGGAAGACTGGCGCGACCGCGTGCTGGACAGCACCCGTGAAGCGGTGGCTATTCGTCAACGAGCCGCTGTCGACGTCGGCGTCTTGCTCTCCGGCGGAGTGGATTCGAGCATGCTCGTGGGACTGTTGCGCGAAGTCGGGGTGGAGAACCTGTCGACCTTTTCCATCGGCTTCCAGGATGCCGGCGGCGAACGCGGCGACGAGTTCCAATACTCGGACCTGATCGCCAGGCACTACGGCACCCAGCACCATCAGTTACGCATCGACGAAAAAGAGATCATTGAGCAATTGCCCGCGGCGTTCCGCGCCATGAGCGAGCCGATGGTCAGCCATGACTGCATTGCGTTCTACCTGCTGTCCCGTGAAGTGGCCAAGCACTGCAAGGTGGTACAGAGCGGCCAGGGTGCAGACGAACTGTTCGCCGGTTACCACTGGTATCCGCAAGTCGATGGCGCCGCCGACCCTTACGCTGCCTACCGCGAAGCGTTTTTCGACCGCAGCTATGAAGATTACGCCGCCACCGTGCAGCCCAAATGGTTGACGGCGAATGACGCGGCTGGCGATTTCGTGAAAGAACATTTTGCCCAGCCTGGCGCCGATGCCGCTGTGGACAAAGCATTGCGCCTGGACAGCACGGTGATGCTGGTGGACGACCCGGTCAAGCGCGTCGACAACATGACCATGGCCTGGGGCCTGGAAGCCCGCACGCCGTTCCTGGACTACCGCCTGGTGGAATTGTCGGCACGGGTACCGGGCAAATTCAAGCTGCCCGATGGCGGCAAGCAGGTGCTCAAGGAAGCCGCGCGACTGGTCATTCCAAGTGAAGTGATCGACCGCAAGAAAGGTTACTTTCCGGTCCCCGGCCTCAAGCATCTACAGGGCGATACGCTCAATTGGGTGCGCGAACTGCTGCTGGATCCGAGCCAGGATCGTGGCTTGTTCAACCCGGCCATGCTTGACCGCCTGCTGACTGATCCACAAGGTCAACTGACGCCCTTGCGTGGCTCCAAGCTGTGGCAACTGGCGGCCTTGAACCTGTGGCTCAGCGAACAAGGAATCTGATCGATGAAACCCCACGCCACGGCTTACAGCCAACGCTTGTTGCGCGGTCAGGCGCCTACCTACGAGCGCTTGCAGGCACGCTTGGCTGAGGATGGCAGTGAACCGAGCGCGGCCCCGATTGCGCTGCATTGCGGTTGGGGTCGATTGCTGATCGGCCACACCTTCGCTGACCCTGCCAGTCTTGCCCAGGAACTGCTCAACGAAAAACCCGGCGAGCGGGATATCGCGCTGTATGTGGCCGCGCCCCAGCAGGTGTTGGGGCTTGAGCCGGCGCAACTGTTCCTCGACCCTTCGGACACCTTGCGCCTGTGGTTCACTGACTATCGCCCCTCCACGCGGGTGTTTCGCGGCTTCCGGATTCGTCGGGCGCAAAGTGAGGCGGACTGGAAGGCGATCAACACGCTGTACCAGGCCCGCAACATGCTGCCCATCGATGCCAGTTTGCTGACCCCGCGGCACCTCGGCGGTCCGGTGTACTGGCTGGCCGAGGATGAAGACAGCGGTGCGGTCATCGGCAGTGTGATGGGGCTCAACCATCACAAGGCCTACAACGATCCAGAGAACGGCAGCAGCCTGTGGTGCCTGGCCGTCGACCCCCTTTGTTCCCGACCGGGGGTGGGAGAAGTGCTGGTCCGGCACCTGATCGAACACTTCATGAGTCGCGGGCTGAGTTACCTCGACCTGTCGGTATTGCATGATAATCGCCAGGCCAAAAACCTCTACGCCAAGCTGGGTTTTCGCAACCTTTCGACCTTTGCCATCAAACGCAAGAATGGCATCAATCAGCCGCTGTTCCTGGGGCCTGGGCCGGAGGCGAACTTCAACCCTTACGCACGGATCATTGTCGAGGAGGCCCATCGTCGGGGTATTGATGTACTGGTCGATGACGCCGAAGCCGGGATGTTCACCCTCAGCCATGGCGGGCGGCGGGTACGTTGCCGCGAGTCCCTGAGCGACCTGACCAGCGCCATCAGCATGAGTCTGTGCCAGGACAAAAGCCTGACACACAAGGTACTGAAGGCGGCGGGGCTGAAATTGCCGTCCCAGCAACTTGTCGGCAACGTCGATGACAACCTGGCATTCCTCGACGAGCATGAGCGCGTAGTGGTCAAGCCGCTGGACGGCGAACAGGGCCGAGGGGTAGCGGTGGACCTGCAGACGATCGAAGAGGTCCAGCAAGCCATTGAGTCAGCTCGCCAGTTTGACACCCGGGTGCTTCTGGAGAGTTTTCACGAAGGTTTGGACCTGCGGATTCTGGTAATCGGTTTTGAAGTGGTGGCTGCGGCCATCCGCCGACCGGCCGAAGTGATCGGTGATGGCCAGCACAGTGTCGGGGCGCTGATCGAGGCTCAAAGTCGTCGGCGCCAGGCTGCCACCGGCGGCGAGAGCAAGATCCCCCTCGACCACGAAACCGAGCGTACCCTGGCGGCTGCCGGTTACGATTACAGCAGTGTTTTACCGGCCGGCGAGCACCTGTTCGTGCGGCGCACGGCGAATCTGCATACCGGCGGCATCCTTGAGGATGTCACGTCCATCCTGCATCCGACCCTGGTCGACGCTGCGGTGCGGGCGGCCCGGGCGCTGGACATTCCCATGGTCGGGCTCGACCTGCTGGTGCCGGCGGCGGATCAGCCGGAATACGTATTTATCGAGGCCAATGAACGCGCCGGGCTGGCCAACCATGAACCGCAACCGACGGCAGAACGCTTTGTGGATCTGCTGTTTCCCCATAGTCAGCCGGCTGCCCAATAGATAGATGCTGCCTGGACTGACGCCATCGCGGGCAGCCTGTTCCCACAGGGAGTGTGTGAGGCCCGGCTCTGGGAGCCGGGCTGCTGTGAGAGCAAAGCCTGCCCGCGATGACGGCCTGACCACCTCCCATTCTTAACCTCATCGAAACCATCGATGCACTCAACTCATCAGGAGTTTCCATGACCAGTAGAATCCCGGAACCGGATCTCAACTACCTGCAAAAAGTCCTGTTGGAGATGCTGGCCATTCCAAGCCCCACAGGATTCACCGACACCATCGTGCGCTACGTCGCCGAGCGTCTTGAAGAGCTGGGCATTCCCTTCGAAATGACCCGGCGCGGGACCATCCGTGCGACCCTCAAGGGCAAGAAAAACAGCCCGGATCGCGCCGTCTCGGCGCATCTGGACACCATTGGCGCGGCAGTTCGCGCGGTCAAGGACAACGGTCGACTGACCCTGGCACCGGTTGGCTGCTGGTCCAGCCGTTTTGCCGAGGGCAGTCGGGTCAGCCTGTTCACCGATAATGGCGTGATTCGCGGCAGTGTATTGCCCCTGATGGCTTCCGGGCACGCCTTCAACACGGCCGTGGACGAGATGCCGATCAGCTGGGATCACGTGGAGTTGCGTCTGGATGCCTACTGCGCCACTCGTGCAGACTGTGACTCGCTAGGGATCAGCGTCGGTGATTTCGTGGCCTTCGATCCATTGCCCGAATTCACCGAAAGCGGCCATATCAGTGCCCGTCACCTGGATGACAAGGCCGGCGTGGCTGCGCTGCTGGCGGCCATGAAGGCGATTATCGACAGTGGCGAAGAGCTGATGATCGATTGTCATCCCCTGTTCACCATCACCGAGGAAACCGGCAGTGGCGCGGCAGCGGCGTTGCCGTGGGACGTCAGTGAGTTCGTCGGCATTGATATAGCCCCCGTAGCTCCGGGCCAGCATTCCAGCGAACATGCCGTGAGTGTGGCAATGCAGGATTCCGGTGGGCCGTATGACTATCACCTGTCCCGGCACTTGCTGCGCCTGGCCAGCGATAATGAATTACCGGTGCGTCGCGATCTGTTCCGTTATTACTTCAGCGATGCGCATTCGGCGGTTACCGCCGGGCATGACATCCGCACCGCCTTGCTCGCTTTCGGCTGCGATGCAACTCACGGCTACGAGCGTACCCACATAGACAGCCTGGCCGCGTTGAGTCGCCTGCTCGGCGCCTACATCCTCAGCCCGCCGGTATTTGCCAGCGATGCACAGCCAGCGAAGGGTTCGCTGGACCGGTTCAGTCACCAGATCGAGCATGACACGCAGATGGAAAGTGATACCCGGGTGCCATCGGTGGATAGCCTGGTGGGACAGCGCAACGATAGCTAAGCCGATATCTGCGGCGCCGGCACGGCCGATCGAGAGCAGGCTCGCTCCCACAGAATTTTCCCCGTGCGGGAAACGGTTTTGGTGTGAGGGCAAGCCTGCTCGCGATGACGATGGAGCAACCTGCGCTAAACCGAGGGTAGCCGCCATCTGCCAATCGCCGTAGCATCGCGCGATTGTTCAACCGAGGTGGCTATGCTGATTCCCCACGACCAACTTGAAGTCGATACCTTGACCCGCTTGATCGAAGATTTCGTGACCCGCGACGGCACGGACAACGGCGACGACACCCCGCTGGAAACCCGGGTCTTGCGGGTTCGCCAGGCCCTGACCAAGGGACAGGCACTGATCGTTTTCGATCCGGAGAGCGAGCAATGTCAACTGATGCTCAAGCACGATGTGCCCAAGCATCTGTTCGACTGAAACGTCTGTTACTTGTGTTTCCCGGTCTTTTTTTCGTCCTGGATGCGCTCGTAGATCTCGCTGCGATGGACGGTAAAACTGCGCGGCGCTTCAACTCCGATGCGCACACTGTCGCCACTGACGGCCAGGATTCGCACGGAAATGGTGTCGCCAATGGAGATCAACTCTTGGGCTACACGGCTGAGAACTAGCATGGGATAGGTCCTACTGGGTGACAGGACCTTGAAGATGCCCGGCAGAAAACGCTCATTCAATATGTTGTAGGCAAATCAGTTTTTCCCTACAAACCTGAGGGAAGCACCCCGTAGGATTTATCCGACAAAACCGCAGAATATCGGATCTTTCCTTCAGGAAGCCGACAGTCGTGGGCCGAAGAGAATCACCGTCGCGCCAATCACGCACAGGGCCACACCGATCCAGTCCGAGCTCAAGGGACGAATCCGCTCCACCACCGCCAACCAGCCAATTGACGCCACGATGTAGATGCCTCCATAGGCGGCATAGGCGCGACCTGCATAGGTCGCTTCCACGCGCGTCAGCAGGAGTGCGAACAGCGTCAGGCTGAACAGTGCCGGCACAATCCACAGGGCGCTCTTGCCCTGGCGCAACCACATCCAGAATGCAAAACACCCGGCGATTTCAAACAAGGCGGCAAGAAAGAACCACAGGTAATTGAGCATGCAAGGGTCTCGCTAAAATGGCCGATGGCGGCCACCCTAGCGACGGCGGGACCATCGGGCAAGCTCAGCCTGCGGTCTGTTTGGCCTTTGCGCGCATTTTATCGGCCATGACCGTCATTTCGTTGTACAGCAGTTGCGGGTTCTTCTGCTTGATCGCCCAGGCCATACGGCCCTGCTCGTGCGGCAAGATCATGAATTCACCGGCACCGATCTGCTGATAGATGTAGTCGGCAATGTCGGCAGCGGTGATCGGCGAACTTTCAAGCAATTTGCCGACCTGCGCTTTCATCGCAGGCGTCGGGCCTCGGAAAGAGTCCAGCAGGTTGGTCTGGAAGAACGATGGGCATACCACATGCACCCCGACTTCCTGCTGCGCCAGTTCGATCAGCAGGCTTTCAGACAATGCGACCACGCCGGCCTTGGCCACGTTGTAGTTGCTCATGGCAGGGCCTTGCATCAGCGCGGCCATGGACGCGATGTTGATGATCTTGCCCTTGCTCTTTTCCAGCAGCGGCAGGAACGCCTTGCAGCCCTTGACCACGCCCATCAGGTTGATCGCAATCTGCCAATCCCAGTCTTCCAGGGACAGCTCGCTGAAGAACCCGCCGGAGGCCACTCCGGCGTTGTTGACGATGATGTCGATGCCGCCCAGCTTCTCCTCGCAGGCCTGGGCAAACGCCGTCAGTTGACTGTAGTCGCGCACGTCACAGCGCTGGATAAACCCGTCGCCACCCGCCTCGCGCACCAGCTTGAGGGTTTCCTGCAGGCCGGGATCGCTGACATCGGACAAGGCCAGTTGCCAGCCCTCGCGCGCCCAGCGGAGCGCGATTTCGCGACCCAGGCCCGAGCCTGCGCCAGTGATCATCATGCGATTTTGCATAGCAGACAGCCTTGTTGTTCCGGGGAAGATGTGCCGAGTGTAGCGAAGGAGATAGCGGGAGCCACGCTGCATCAGATTGCTGAATAGGCTGCTCAAACCCCGGGCGCGGACGGATGAACTAAGCCAATAAAAAGGAAATAAGGCTTTCTTCGAAAAACATTAAAAAAACTTGGAATTTTCTGGCGATCAGCGCAGTCGGATCATTTAAGCAGCCAGGATTTAATTCATTCCTGCTGACAGTTATAGCTAGGTCATTCCGGAACACTTTCAACAAGGAAATAGACATGGGCACAATTCTAATCGTTATTCTGATCCTTCTTCTGGTAGGCGGTTTGCCGGTCTTCCCCCACTCCAGAAGTTGGGGGTATGGCCCGTCGGGTATCATCGGTGTAGTACTGGTGGTGCTGTTGATCCTGCTCTTGCTTGGCAAGATATAAAGCGTTAACAGGAAAAAAAAGAGGCCCTGAAAAGGGCCTCTTTTTTATTGCCTGGACATTCAGTCCGGCTTGCCGTCAACCACACCGGCAGTGTTATCGATCAGGCTCTTGGTCGCCGTTTGCAGGAAAGCTTCAAGTTTCTGCTTGAGCTCGGCGGTACGCGGTGCATCAGGGATGACCTCGGCCTTGGGTGTAGCGCCCAACTGATACTGGTATACCTTCGGCGCCATTTCTTTTTCCTTGGGCAGTACCAGGATCTGATCCGCGGTGATGATCGCGGTGGTCTGTTCGCTGCCCGAAGGCTTGATCACGCCAAAACCGGTGTCGCCTTCCGGCAGGTTCAGCAGGTCACGACCCCAGCATTGATGGCGCACTTCGCCACCGATGCGGCCCATGATGGTCGGCACGATATCGATCTGGGTGCCAACGGTGTGGTCACGCTCGCCGAATTTCTCCTGGATGCCCGGTGCGATCAGCAGCATCGGCACGTTGAAGCGACCCAGGTCCATTTCGGTGATCTGGCGCTCGTTGCCGAAACCGTGGTCACCCACGATGACGAACAGGGTCTCCTTGAAGTAAGGCTCCTTGCGGGCCTTCTCGAAGAACTGGCCCAAGGCCCAATCGGCGTAGCGCATGGCCGTCAAATGTTCGTTGAGGCTGCCGCGATCCGTCACGCGCTCGACCGGCAATGGCGACGGCAAGGCGTATGGGGTGTGATTCGACAAGGTTTGCAGCAGCGCATAAAACGGCTTGCCGTTTTCCCGCGCCTTGAGCTCGACCAGGCCGCGATCAAACATATCCTGGTCGGACACGCCCCAGGTCGGATCGGAGAACACCGGGTTCACGTAATCATTGCGACCAATGAAGTTGGTCATGCCCTGGCTACTGAAGAAGCCCGACTGGTTATCCCAGGCGAAGTCGCCGTTGTAGACGTATACATCGTTGTAATCACGGACACTGAGCAGTTGCGGTAAACCGGACAGCTTGTGGCTGCCTTCCGGGGTCTGCATCAGGTATTCGAAGCCCGGCAGGTTCGGGAAGCAGGCCATGGTGGCGAACATGCCCTGGTGGGTGTGTGTGCCGTTGGAGAAGAAGCGATCGAACAGCAGGCCCTCTTTCGACAGTTTGTCGAGGTACGGCGTGATGTTACCCGAGGCACCCAACGCGCCTACCGAGTGACCGGCCATGCTTTCCATCAGGATCACGACGACGTTCTTGATCGGCAGGGTCTTGTCGGCCGGTGGCGTGTAGTCACGGCGCACGGCTGCCGTGTCCGGATCGACCAGCTTGTCGTCAGGCATGACCAGCATGTCGCGCACGATTTGCTGGGCTTCAGGCTGCGGCAAGGTAGCCTTCCAGATATTATCGCGATCTTCAGACATGCGGCTCTTGGCAGCAGCGATCAGCGACAGCGTGCCATTGAGGCCCAACTGATTGGCGAAATTGGAATCGGTGGTGTAGACGTCCCCCCAGCGCAACGGCGGACCTTGACGCAAGGTGCCGCGAGCCGCGACGACGCAGATCAGCAGGCAAACCACGAACACGGCAGTGCGCGCATACCATGGAGCCACCTGGCGAGTACTGATGGTACCGCCGCTGAACGGGCCGCGTGGTCGGGTGGCGCGGTCTGCCCCCTTGAACGCCAGCGCGAGGATGACAGTGCCGCCGACCCATGCCAGCAGGTAACGAACCACGGGAAAACCGTACCAGAGCATGCTCATGACGGTTTTCGGGTCTTCCTTCACATACTGGAAGACCAGGCCGTTGAGACGTTGGTGGAATTCGCGGTAGAAGTCCATTTCCATCAGGCCGAGGAACAGCGCGATGCTCGAAGCCACGGTCAGCCACAGGCGGAAGAAACCACGGGCCGCCATTGCGCGGACGCTGAACAGTGCCAGTACCAGCGGGATGCTGAGGTAGACCACCAGGCGCAGGTCGAATCGCAGACCGTTGACGAACGCTTCGGCGAAGGTCGAGGCCGGTGTATCAAGGATCATCTCGCTGTTGTAGGCCAGCAGCGCAACGCGCAGCAGGCTGAACATGACCATCATGACCAGGGCGCACAACAAGGTGTAGGCCAGGTGCGATTTGACGGTTGGTTGCAGCAGGCGACTTGAAGCTCGCTGCTGTTTCAGGGCGTCCGGGTTTGCCATGTCGTTTTAGGACCCATTGGAAGTTGAAGTTGCATAAATACAGCGGCGCTTAGCCCTCTGTTGGTCGATACCTGACCCCGGGGCTTGCGCGGTGCGCAAATGTTGCACGATCACCCGCAGCATTGCCATTGATTACTGTTTGGGTTGGCGCGGGCGAGATTGTCTTGGACGGGTTGTGAAAATTTCGTGCAGTGAATATTCGGATACAAAATATAGGCTTGGGTTGCTCGATCTGTTGGCCTCGGTGGGCCAGGTGCAGGGGCTGTCGAGTGAAACGAAGCAGCGCCTGCACAGCTCCCGGACGGATCGGTCAAAAAAGCGAAATTACTTCTCCGCCCGCTCCTTCAACGCCTTCAACGTATTGAACGGCGCATCCACCACAAACTTGTTGGCCACCATCGAAGGCACGCTGCCGCCCGGCTCAGTGTGCACCTGGTAGGTGACTTCGACCTGGTCACCCTTGGGCACGAACTTCCAGAAACCCTCGACCTTGACCACCCGCACAAAACCCTTTTCCTCGGGCATGTACTTGGGCACGCCTTCGAGCTTGCGGGTCAGGCTGCCATCGGCGCCTTCGACGGTGGTGATGTGCAGCACCGAATCCCGTGGAGTCACCGGCCATGGGGTATTGAATTGAGAGTAGGTCCAGCTCTGGTCGCCTTCATGCTTGAGCAGTTTCTGCAGCTTGCATTCGTGAATCCAGGCACAGGCACCCGGCACATCCTCCTGCAAGGCGCGTAGTTTGGCCATGGAGGTTTTCATCAGGGTGATGCCCTGGTAAGCCTTGTAATCAGAACCGGCCACTTCACTCAAGGAGACCTTGATACCGTCCTCGTTCTTGGCAACTTTCCACTCTTCGGCCTGGACCGAAGTCGCCAGCAAAACGCTGAAACCACACAGCACAGCCAAACGATGCAGCGAACCCATAGTGTTATTCCTTATTGTTGAAGTTCAGACCGTTGAACACATCACGCCGCCGTCATTTGCTCCCACCAGCCAATCAGTTTGATCGCTTCTTCGCTGCTGTTGCCGCAAACATCGGGGTCGGCCGCGAATGACGAACAAACAGCCGGGCGCTCCGGTTTACCGAAAATGTTGCACAGGTTTTCGACAGACAGTTGCACGCAACGTTCTCCCGCAGGTTTGCCGTGGGGCATTCCGGGGATCGGTGAACTGATGGAAGGGGCAATGCAACAGGCGCCACAACCCTCACGGCATTTCATGACGACAAGCTCCTCGCGACGGGCGATGTGTAAAGACGGGGCACAGAGTAACCGCTAAAACAGTTGTTTTAAATTAAACCGGCCGAGGTTTTTCGATCAAATGGGCGTGACCGACCAGTCTCCGACAAAGCGTCCTGGCTTGGGGTCACAAGAGGGAGCCAATCATTGCTTGAATTCGAATTCCAGCGCCGCACCTTCTACGTCGCGCCGCTCTTCATTGCGCAACTGCAGCTGCATTTCGTTGCTGAGCAGGCGCCCGTTGAGTTGAAAAGGACTGCTGCCCGTCTTGTCGCCAAACATTTGCGGCAATATCGCATCGTGTTTGGGCAACGGCACCGTGCCAACCGGGTCCAGCTCTTCAACCATGTCCTTGGGCAGGCTCAGGTCGAGTTTGGCCGAAGGTAGCGGGGTTTTCGCTATTTCACTGGCGGATTTGGACTTGGAAGTAATAGGTGCGCGTTTTTTCACCGGCTTGCTGTTCTTTTTAGCGGGGGACGCCTTTTTGACAGTGCCGGTCTTTTTTGCCGGGGTAGACTGACTTGCAGACGTGCTTGCCGAAGAAGTTTGCTGGGCAGGAGCCGCCATGAGGCCTTGTGCCTGAAAAGACATCAGCAGGCAGAACGACAACCACACGGCGGGTAAAATCGATTTCATGGACCCGGCAACACTAACGGCAGAGGGCCATATGCTCGCCTGTTAGCCGGCACAAGACAAGTATGCACAGCAATAACCTGCCCATCCCGTCAAAAACCGGCCGCCGTTTCCTGGCAAAGCTGGGTGGCGAGCATGCCCAAAGTCATCAAGGCACGCTCTGCTTCACGGTTCCACGGGATGCCACAATTGAGCCGGATACAGTGGTTGAATTGCTCGGTGTTACTGAATATGAGCCCAGGGGCGATGCTGATCCCCTGTTGCAACGCCCGCACATGCAGTTCCTGGGTGTTCACTCGCCCCGGCAGGCTTACCCAAAGAATGAAACCGCCGGTGGGCCGGGTCATTTGCGTGCCTTCGGGAAAGTACTGCTGGACTGCCAGTTGAAAGGCGCTGAGGTTCTTGCGGTATTCCTGGCGGATGTAGCGCAAATGCCGATCGTAGCCGCCGTTTTCCAGATAAGCAGCAATGCCCATCTGGGTGACACTGCAGGCCGAATGGGTGCTGAAGGTCTGCAGGCGCTGGATTTCCTGCTGGTACTTTCCGGCAATCATCCAGCCAATGCGCACCCCGGGGGACAGGGTCTTGGAAAAGCTTGAGCAATAGATCACCCGATCCAGCCGGTCATAGGCCTTGAGCGCCTTGGTACGGCCCTGCTCGAACATCAGTTCGCCATAGATATCGTCTTCAACGATCTGGATATCGAAGTCCGACGCCAGGCGCAGCAGTTGCTTCTGGCGTTCCTCGGGCATGGTGCCGCCCAGGGGATTACTGAGGCGCGTGGTCAGAACCAGCGCCTTGATCGACCATTGGTTGGCGGCCAGTTGCAGGGCTTCCAGGCTCATGCCGGTGGCGGGGTCGCTGGGAATCTCGATGACCTTGAGGCCCAGCAGGTCAGCCAGTTGCAACAACCCATAGTAAGTCGGCGACTCGGCGGCTATGAGGTCACCCGGCCGGGTCAGCACGCGCAAGGACATCTGCAGGGCGTCGACGCAACCGTGGGTGATCACCACTTCCGAGGGATCGACCACCACTCCGGCATCACGCATTCGAATCGCCACCTGGCGCCGCAGCGGTTCAAAGCCTGGGCTGAACATGTAGCTGAAGGCCCGCGGGCTATGAAACCGCGTGACCTTGGCCAACTGCTGATGCAGGGCCCGCACCGGCAGGTAATCGACGCTAGGTACTGCAGCGCCAAGAGGAAACACCCCTTCGCGGCGGGACTCGACCAACACCTGTTGAATGATGCTGCTGCGCGTGACCAGGCTGGGGCGTTCGACCCTGGCGATGTCCGGGGTCGGCGCGGTCAGGGCCGGGGTTTGGTGCACGTAATAGCCCGACTGAGGCCGGGCACGAATCAATCCCTGATCCTCGAGATTGGCGTAAGCCTGCAACACGGTGGCATGGCTGACGTTGAGCTGCGAACTCATCTTGCGCACCGAAGGCACGCGCTCCCCCGGTTGATAGACACCGCGGCGGATGTCTTCTGCCAGTTGTTGAGCAATACGTTGGTACAGCAAGAGATTGGTCATGACGCAGCACTCGATTTCACGGGCATTTTATTCTTATGTGACACAGTACCGGAACAGTTTAGAAGTGTACGGGGACAGTTGCCAGAATAGTTGACCGTACAGTGCAGTGTCAGCAAAAACTGTACTGGCTTACCACTGCAGGAGCGAGCTTGCTCGCGATAAACGGCAACAATAACGCGTGAAGTCTGGATAAACGCAGTGTCGATGAGTTTTTCGCGAGCAAGCTCGTTCCTACCCTGAATAGCAATATGGATTGCCGGGTTGTATGCAGTTCAGCCGCCGTTAACGGGCGGCGCCGAGCTGGCCCTTTTCATCGGAGAACACAATTTCCACCCGACGGTTCTGTGCCCGCCCCCGTTCCGAGGCGTTCACGTCGACCGGATACTCATCGCCGTAACCTTCGACCTTGATGCGCTTGTCATCAATGCCAAGGTCCATCAGTACATTGGCCACGGATTGCGCGCGGTCACGGGACAATTTGAGGTTTTCCTGCTTGCCACCGGTACTGTCGGTGTAACCCTCGATCCGGACCACGCGTTTGGGATTGAGCTGCAGGAATTGCACGATCTTCAGCACCACGCGGTTAGCGGAGCTTTTCAACTCGGCTTCGCCGGTGTCGAACAACACGTCACCCAGGGTCATGACCAACCCGCGATCGGTCTGGGTGGTGGCGAGTGCGACAATCTGCTCTTCCAGCCACTTGCCCTGCTGTTGCACGCTGAGCAACTTGGATTCGCGCAGGGCCAGTTGCAGGCGCTGGCGTTCCAGTTCGAGCTTGGCCGCGCGCTCTTCGTTAAGCACCTGGTTGGTGTGCTCCCGGGCGATTTCACTGTAGCGCTGGCTCAGGTAGGCGTAATGCAGCACGTCCGAGCCACTGCCCCAGTAGCTGGACAGACGGTCGGCGCGAGCCAGGGATTCACCGGCCCGGATCACGTCCTTGGGCGCAATACGCAGCACGTTGGAGTCTTCCTTGACCTTCTGGAAGTCAATACCGGCTTCCTGCAACGCGGTTTCACTGTGCTGGCCGGCACAGCCATAAAGGCTTGCACAACCCACCAGGATCAAGCCGCCAAAGGCTCTGGACGCACTATTCATTGGGCATCTCCCAATTGCTTGCGCAAGCGGGTGATGCGGGTATTCAGTACGTTCAACTGCTCTTCGCTCTTGAGGGTCAGCACCCGGGCTTCGGCCAGGCGCGCATCCAGTTCGGCCTGTTCGGCGCGCATGCGTGCATTCTTGAAGGACTGGTCGTTCATGCTGCCTTGGGCGCGGTTGAACTTGTCTTCGGCCAATTTCATTTCCGGTACGTCGGCGGCGGTAGCCCCCACGGCCTTGGCCTGTTCGAGCGCCTGCTCGGTCAGGCGCATTTGTTCATTCGGCGCCGGATCGGCTGCACAACCCGCCAGAGCCAGAACGGCCAGGGCAGCGAAAAGAGGTCGAATACTCACTAAAAATCCCTACTGTTTTGGGGTACTGACGGGTTGTTGCTGCTGCAATTTCCAGCGCTCGATATTGCGCTGCAACGCGGCTTCCGCCAGACCGGACGCGGGCAATTCTGTCATCTTTTTCGCCAGCTGTCCGCGCAACCACGGATCGTTGCACGCCGAGTTGTGGGAAACCGCCAGATACAGCCCGGGTTTGTCGACCGGTTCAGCACGGGCGACAAGGTCATTGGCCATGCTCAGCGACTGCGCGGCGGCGATGCCCGAATATCGGCCCGCCAGCACAAACTCCACTTCACCCAACAGCAGTTTCTGCAATGCCTGCGTCAGGTTGGGCGTGCGGATCAGGGCCAATTGCTGCTCGGCGTACGTACCGAACTGCGGCGTCAACCGTGCCTTTTCCGAGATCGCACCGGCATGCCCATGAAGGTCTTGTGCCTGGTTGTAGACCAGCGGTGAATCCTTGCGAGTCCAGACGAGGTAGTCGTTCTCCAGTAAGGGCGGATGAATGTAATCCAGGGAGTCGAGCTCGCCAAACGTCAGCGGCGCATCGGCGAGCAGATCCATGCGCCCGCTGCGCACTTCGTCCAGCGCCTGGGACCGTTTGCCGGCATAGAGCAGTTCGACCTTGATGCCCAACTGCCCCGCCACCTGCTGCAACAGATCGGCACTGGCGCCGATCAGGTGCTTGGGATCCTGCGGGTCTTGCCACAGATAAGGGGGTGCATCCGGGCTGCCGGTGACCACCAGGCGCTCGCACTTGCCTGCGGCATTGGCCAGTCCAGGCAGCACCGTCAAACCCAGCAATACACAACCGAAAACTCGATGCACGACACCCTCCCAGTCAAACCAATACCACCTGTAGGAGCGAGCTTGCTCGCGAAAAAACCGAGGATACCGCAGGGTGACAGGCTCCCGGCGTCATCGTTGAATTCCATCGCGAGCAAGCTCGCTCCTAAAGGGGGCGCAAAAAAAAACCCGGCCATAAGGCCGGGCTCTTTATAAGTGAAGCCGCTGGATTAGACCAGCTTCTCCAGCTCAGGGATGGCTTCGAACAAGTCCGCCACCAGGCCGTAATCGGCCACCTGGAAGATCGGCGCTTCTTCGTCCTTGTTGATCGCGACGATCACCTTGGAGTCTTTCATGCCGGCCAGGTGCTGGATCGCGCCGGAGATACCGACGGCGATGTACAGCTGTGGCGCAACGATCTTGCCGGTCTGACCGACCTGCATGTCGTTAGGGACAAAACCTGCGTCGACCGCAGCGCGGGACGCGCCCACGGCAGCGCCCAGCTTGTCAGCCAGGGCGTACAGGTGTTTGAAGTTGTCGCCGTTCTGCATGCCTCGGCCGCCGGAAACGACGATCTTGGCAGCAGTCAGTTCCGGACGATCCGATTTGGCAAGCTCTTCGCCAACGAAGCTGGAAGTGCCAGCGTCGTGAGCAGCAGCAACGGTTTCAACCGATGCCGAACCGCCTTCAGCCGCCACCGGGTCAAAACCGGTAGCACGCACGGTGATCACTTTTACCGACGCGTTCGACTGAACGGTGGCAATGGCGTTACCGGCGTAGATCGGGCGCTTGAAAGTGTCAGCGCTTTCTACCGAGATGATCTCGGAGATCTGGTCAACGTCCAGCGCAGCAGCAACACGTGGCAGGATGTTTTTGCCGTTGGAAGTGGCGGCAGCCAGGATGTGGCTGTAGCCCTTGCCAAGCTCTGCAATCAGAGGCGCAACGTTTTCCGGCAACTGATGCGCATAGGCGGCGTTGTCGGCCACCAGCACTTTAGCCACGCCAGCGATTTTCGCAGCGGCTTCAGCCACGGCGCCAGCGCCAAGGCCGGCAACCAGAACGTGGATGTCGCCACCGATTTTGGCAGCGGCAGCTACGGTATTCAGGGTGGCCGGGGCCACTACCTTGTTGTCGTGTTCAGCGATTACCAAGATAGTCATAATCAGATTACCTTCGCTTCGTTTTTCAGTTTCTCGACCAGTTCAGCCACCGACTTGACCTTGATACCCGCGCTGCGTGCAGCAGGCGCTTCGACTTTCACGGTCTTGTTGGTGGAGGCGGTGGAAACGCCCAAAGCATCCGGAGTCAGCACTTCAAGAGGCTTCTTCTTGGCTTTCATGATGTTTGGCAGGGACGCATAACGCGGCTCGTTCAAACGCAGGTCGGTGGTGACGATGGCCGGCAGTTTCAGGGAAACCGTCTGCGCGCCGCCGTCGATTTCGCGGGTCACGGCAACGCTGTCGCCGCTGATTTCCACTTTCGACGCGAACGTGCCCTGGCCATAACCGCTCAATGCCGCGAGCATCTGGCCAGTCTGGTTGTTGTCGCTGTCGATCGCTTGTTTGCCAAGGATCACCAGCTGTGGCTGTTCCTTGTCGACTACAGCCTTGAGCAGTTTGGCAACGGCCAGGGAAGTCAGATCTTCAGCGGATTCGACGAGGATGGCGCGGTCGGCACCCAGGGCCAGCGCAGTGCGCAGTTGCTCCTGAGCGGTGGACGGGCCGACGGAGACGACGACGATTTCAGTCGCAACACCCTTTTCTTTCAGGCGTACGGCTTCTTCCACTGCGATTTCGCAGAATGGGTTCATCGACATCTTGACGTTGGCGAGGTCAACGCCGGAATTGTCCGCCTTGACGCGAACCTTGACGTTGTAATCAACAACGCGTTTGACAGCTACAAGAACCTTCATGGATTCCTCGTTACTCTCCGGTGAAAAGAAAGCCGCCTAGGCGAACCTGGCGGTTGATACTCATCGGGCGCAAGGGCACCTCTAAAAACGCCGGCATAAGTGTCAAGTGACCATCGCTCATAATGTTGATGACCGTTGGTCAGGGGTGACTAACGAGTCATTCATTATCGCGGCGTGTAAACTGCGCGCCAAACCCGCGCTGCGCATCACCTTCTACTGCCATCGCCCTGTCTTTAGAGGTGCTCTTGAAACCAACAGCCAGCCTACGGCGAGCGCAAAACCGACCGTATCTTGACCGGAACACCTATTCCGGTCAATACGGCAAAATGGCCGTTCATAAGCCGCGTGACTTTGATTTCTCTGGGCTTGAGCCAATTCAAACAAACGTTTGTATTGGACGCTGAGAGTGGTGTAGATATAATGCGCCACCCAGAGAGAAAGGTGGTCAATCGATTGTCCTGTTCGGCGCATTGCGCAGAAATTCATGGATGCGATACCAAACCTCCAATTAGAAAAAAAACTGTTGAGCCTTGAGTAGGAGATAACCTGTGGAACGCGAATACATGGAATTCGACGTCGTCATCGTCGGTGCCGGCCCCGCTGGTCTTTCCGCCGCCTGCCGGTTGAAGCAGAAAGCCGCTGAAGCCGGTAAGGAAATCAGCGTCTGCGTGGTCGAAAAAGGCTCCGAGGTCGGTGCTCACATTCTCTCTGGCGCGATTTTCGAACCCCGCGCCCTGAACGAATTGTTCCCGGACTGGAAAGAACTGGGTGCGCCGCTTAACACGCCTGTCACGCGCGACGACATTTTTGTCCTGAAGAACGCCGACAACGCGCAGAAAATTCCTGACTTCTTTGTGCCCAAGACCATGCACAACGAAGGCAACTACATCATCTCCCTGGGTAATCTGTGCCGCTGGCTGGCCCAGCAGGCCGAGAACCTGGGCGTGGAGATCTACCCGGGCTTCGCCGCACAGGAAGCGCTGTTCGACGAAAACGGCGTGGTTCGCGGGATCATCACGGGTGACCTGGGCGTTGACCGCGAAGGTCATCCGAAAGAAGGCCTGTACACCCCGGGCATGGAGTTGCGTGGCAAATACACGCTGTTCGCCGAAGGTTGCCGTGGCCACATCGGCAAGCAACTGATCAAGCGCTTCAACCTCGACAGCGAGGCAGACGCCCAGCACTACGGCATCGGCTTGAAAGAAATCTGGGAAATCGACCCGGCCAAGCATCAACCAGGCCTGGTGGTCCATACTGCCGGATGGCCGCTGGACATCATGGGCACTGAAAACACCGGTGGCTCGTTCCTGTATCACCTGGAAAACAACCAGGTGGTTGTCGGCCTGATCGTCGATCTCTCCTACAGCAACACCTATCTCTCGCCGTTCGACGAGTTCCAGCGCCTCAAGCATCACCCTGTACTGAAGCAGTACCTGGAAGGCGGCAAGCGCATCAGCTACGGCGCTCGCGCCATTTGCAAAGGCGGCCTGAATTCGCTGCCGAAGATGGTCTTCAAGGGCGGCGCGCTGATCGGCTGCGACCTCGGCACCCTGAACTTCGCCAAGATCAAGGGCAGCCACACCGCGATGAAGTCCGGCATGCTCGCCGCTGAATCCGTGGCTGAAGCGCTGTTTGCCGAAAAAGACGGCACTGAGGAGCTGACCAGCTACGTCGATGCCTTCAAGCAGAGCTGGCTGCACGAAGAACTGTTCGCCAGCCGCAACTTCGGTCCGGCGATTCACAAGTTCGGCGCCATCGTGGGTGGTGGTTTCAACTGGCTGGACCAGAACATCTTCGGCGGCAAACTGCCGTTCACCTTGCACGACACCAAGCCGGACTATGCGTGCCTCAAGCTCGCGGCTGACTGCAAGAAGATCGATTATCCCAAGCCAGACGGCAAGATCAGCTTCGACAAGCTCAGCTCGGTGTTCATCTCCGGCACCAACCACGAAGAAGAGCAGCCTTGCCACCTGAAGCTGACCGACCCGAGCATCCCGATTAGCAAGAACCTGCCACTGTACGACGAACCAGCCCAGCGCTACTGCCCGGCCGGCGTGTATGAAGTGGTGACCAAGGAAGACGGCGAGAAGCGCTTCCAGATCAACGCCCAGAACTGTGTGCACTGCAAGACCTGCGACATCAAGGACCCTGCGCAGAACATCACCTGGGTGGCGCCGGAAGGTGCCGGTGGCCCGACTTACCCGAACATGTAAGTCCAGCGCCTGAACATCAAGGCTCCCGGAATGGGGGCCTTTTTGTTGCCTGCGGCAGCTCCTACAGGGGGATCTATGGGGGGTCAGGCGGCGCGTTCTTCGCCGGGGTTGCGCTCGAAGTAGCGCTTGTACTCGCGGCTGAACTGCGAAGTGCTCTGGTAACCCACCCGATGCGCCACTTGCGCCACGCCCAACCCTTCGGCCATCAGCAAGGCCTGGGCCTTGAGCAAGCGCAAGCGCTTGAGATACTGCACCGGGGACAACAGCGTGCTGCGCTTGAAATGCTCGTGGAAGGTCGACGCACTCATGTTCGCGCAACTGGCCAGGGTCTCGACGTTCAGCGGTTCGGTGTAGTGCGCATGCAGATGACTGAGCGAGGCGGCAATTCGCGCGAATTGCCCCTGTTGTTCAACCAGCGCCCGCAGCACATCGGCCTGAGGCCCGCGCAATGCCACGTACAACAACTCACGCAACCGCGCCTGGCCCATGACCCGGCATTCCAGCGGATCGTGCAGGCAGCGCAACAGCCGCTCCACGCAACCGCGCATGGCATCGTCGAGCACCGCCGATGTCATGGACTCCGGTGTCTGTGCCGGAATATGCCGCCCCGGCGCCAACCCCATGGCCAGCACCAGCTCACCGAGCAGCACCCGATCAATGGCGATGGAAACCCCCAGCATAGGCCCATTCGGCGCCGAAAATGTTTCGCACTCAAACGGCACCGGCAATGCCTGGATCAGATAATGCCCGGCTCCGTATTCCAGCGTACGCGGCCCCAGGTACGCCAGTTTGCTGCCTTGGGCGATGATCACCAGGCTGGGCTCGTAGATCTGCGGACCGCGCGCGACATCACAACTGGCCCTTAGAACCTGGACGCCCGGCAACGGCGTAGGGGCGAAACCATCGCGAGTGGTCAGGGGCTCAATCAGCGAAACCAGCGTGGCATTGGCATCGAGATGACGGGTTAACAACATGGGGATTCTTCACCAAAAAAGTCGCGAAAAAAGGTATGAAACCATCATCGCAGGTCTGGTTGGCCAATTGATCACACGACCATTGATATCGGAGGAATAGGCATGACACACGGAGGAATCGCCATGGCCGGTGACAGGTTGGGCGGCCAAAATGTGTCGCCTCACTTGTCACTGCTTTTGCGAGGTTCCTCATGTACACCGCTATCGGATATGCCGCCCAGTCGGCCTCCACGCCCCTCGCCCCGATGAAATTCGAACGTCGCAGCCCGCGCCCCGACGACGTGGCCATCGACATTCTCTACTGTGGCGTCTGCCACTCCGACATTCATCAGGCCCGCAACGAATGGGGCATCGCCGTTTACCCGTTGATGCCCGGCCACGAGATTGTCGGCAAGGTTACCGCCATCGGTGCGAACGTCACCCGGCATAAAGTCGGCGATCTGGTTGGCGTTGGCTGCATGGTCGATTCCTGCCGTAGCTGCGAAGCCTGCCAGGCGAATCTGGAGCAGTATTGCCTGGAAGGTCCGACCATGACCTACGCCACCCCTGACCGGGTCGATGGCAGTAACACCATGGGCGGCTATTCCGACAGTATCGTGGTCAGCGAGCACTTTGTAGTGCGCATACCGCAAAAACTCGACCTTGCCAGCGCTGCGCCGATCCTCTGCGCCGGCATCACCACCTATTCGCCGCTCAAACACTACGGGGTGAAGGCCGGCGACAAAGTCGGGATTCTGGGCATGGGCGGCCTGGGCCATATGGGCATCAAGTTCGCCAAGGCCATGGGCGCCGAAGTCACGCTGTTCACCCGCTCGGCGAGCAAGGCCGAAGAAGGTCGTCGCCAGGGTGCCGACCACGTGATCGTGTCCACAGATGCCGAACAGATGAAGGCGGCCGCAGGGCATTTCGACTTCCTGCTGGACACCATTCCGGTGCAGCACGACCTCAATCCCTACCTCGACACCCTGAGATTCGACGGCGTGCACATCCTGGTGGGCCTGATCGAACCGGTGGAACCGCCGGTCCACGCCGGCAAGCTGGTGATGAATCGTCGGGTGCTGGCCGGCTCGCTGATTGGTGGCATCGCCGAAACCCAGGAAGTGCTGGATTTCTGCGCCGAACATGACATCACTTGCGACATCGAAATGCTCGACATCCGCCAGATCAATGAGGCTTACACCCGCATGATTGCCGGTGACGTGAAGTACCGCTTCGTGATCGACATGGCCACCCTGAAGGTGTAATCAGACCTTGGCACCCAGCTCGGCCGACAGCCGGGCTGTGACCCCTTTGATCAGGGGAATCAGCTCGGCCATTTTTTCCAGCGGCATGTACGGCACGGTGCTGGCGATGCTGATGCCGGCAACGATACGCTTGCTGGCATCACGAATCGGCGCCGCGACACAGCGGATCGATGGCTCGTTGTCCTCCAGATCGAAGGCATAACCGCCAGCCACGTATTCCATCATGCGCTGCTGAAACTGCTCCCAGGATTGCTCCGGGTGCTGCGGCCAGAACAGATTTTTCCCACCCACCGGCAAGCTGACTTCGTACAGCCGTTGCCATTCTTCCTGGCTGTCATCGAGCATCAGCGCCTTGCCGATGCCGGTGCGCGCCAACGGCATGCGATGGCCCACCCGCGAACGCATTTCCGGACCATTGCGCCCCGGATTCTTGTGCAGGTAAAGCACCTCGTCGCCTTCGCGAATCGCCAGGTGAATAGTGTCGCCAGTCAATGCCGACAATTCGTCCAGATAAGGCCCGGCCAGGGTCACCAACGGCAGCTCTTCGCGCGCCTGGAAACCCAGCTCGATCAGCTTGGGCCCCAACAGATAGCCGACTTGCGGCACCACGCGCAGATAACGCTCGTCCACCAGGCAGCTGGCCAGGCGATGAGTGGTGCTACGCGTAGTCCCGATCAGCCGGGCAATTTCCTTGAGATCGCGGGCGCCACTGGCCACGGCCTGGACCACACCCAGGCCGCGAAGCAACGTCTGGGTGCCGGTCGGTGCGGCGTCCTTGGCGATTTTTGCGGAGTCTTCCTGCATATCCAGCCTTTACCGTTGAGCGAGTGACGGGCGGCATTATGGTCGCCCGATGGTGGTCACTACAACTTGATACGCTCGACCTTGCCTACCAGCAGCACGTAGGAAAGTGCGCCGATCAGCGCCAGGACCGAGATATAGGTGATCGCTGGGGCGAAGGAATCTCCGGTAGCCAGGAAACCAATGACGATCGGCGTGGTAATCGCCGACAGATTGCCGATGAAATTGAACACGCCACCGGTCAAGCCGAGCAACCGCGCCGGGGCCAGGGTCGAGACCAGGGACCAGGTGATCGACGCCAGCCCGTTACCGAAAAATGCCAGCGCGAGGAAGGCGATGACCAGCGGCGTCGACTCGACGAAGTTGGCGCCAATGATCGAGGTGGAAATCAGCAGGCCGCCAATGATCGGCAACTTGCGCGCAAACCCGACGGTGTAGCCGCGCCGGATCAGCAAGTCCGAGAAGAACCCTGAACACAACACGCCGACGAACGCGGCAAGAAACGGCAGCGACGCCAGCAGGCCGGACTTGATGAAGTCCATGCCGCGATATTTCACCAGGTAGGTCGGGAACCACGTCAGGAAAAACCACAGGGTAGAGTTGAGGCAGAACTGACCGAGGTAGATGCCCCACAATTTGCGTTTGGTCAGAACGATGCCCAGGTCAGTCCAGCTGAATTTCGCCTTGACCTTGGCCTGCTCGGCCTGGATATCCACCAGCCCGCCACCTTCGCGGATCAGCTCGATCTCGGCGGCGTTGGCACCCTTGAAGTCCCGTGGTTCGCGATACACCGCGTACCAGATCACCGCCCACAGAATGCCGACTGCACCCGTGCTGACGAACACCATGTGCCAGCCATACTGGTGTTGCAACCACGCCAGTACCGGTGTCAGGAAGGCCAGGCCAACGAACTGTCCGGAGGTGTAGAAGCCGATGGCCGTGGCACGCTCGCGCTCAGGAAACCAGGTGGTGACCACGCGGCTGTTAATCGGATAGGCCGGCGCCTCAAGCGCACCAACGGCCATGCGCAGAACGAACAGCGCGATGAAGCTGGCGGCGAAGCCGAGCATTACAGTGGCAATCGACCACAACAACAGGGCAACGCTGTAGAGAATGCGCGGCGGCACGCGATCCACCAGCCAGCCGCCGGGGATCTGCATGGCAGCGTAGGTCCAGCCGAAGGCGGAGAAAATCAGTCCCACGTGAATGGGATCGATGCCCAGCTCGCTGGTCAGCGCCGGGGCGGCGATCGACAGGTTGCTGCGGTCCAGGTAGTTGATGACCACGGTAATGAACAGCAGCACCATGATGAAAAAACGCTTACGGCTGGGTGCCACCAACGACGCCTGCCCGGTGAGGGTTTGCGGTTGCATGGGGGATGCCTCTTTTTATGTTTATTGAGGTCGATGTGAAATCGGGGTTTGCCGCAAATCTCCCTGTCCATGGAGATCAAACTGTGAGAGCCAGCCTGCTGGCGATAGCGGTGAGTCAGTCACCAAAAATACCCGGGGTGCCGACCAAATCGCCAGCAGGCCGGCTCCCACAGGAATTTGCGGTGGATCAGAGAGCACTCACCACTCGGCAAAACTGCCATCGGCGTGGCGCCAGATCGGGTTGCGCCAGCGATGGCCGACGGCTGCGCGCTCGATCACGTACTCCTCGTTGATCTCGATCCCCAGGCCCGGGCCGTTGGGGATTTTCACGAAGCCTTTGTCATAGTCGAACACCCGCGGATCCTTGACGTAATCCAGCAGGTCGTTGCTCTCGTTGTAGTGGATGCCCAGGCTCTGCTCCTGGATGAACGCGTTGTAGCAAACCGCATCCAGCTGCAGGCAGGCGGCCAGTGCGATCGGGCCCAGCGGGCAATGCAGCGCCAGGGCGACATCGTAGGCTTCAGCCATGTTGGCGATCTTGCGGGTCTCGGTGATACCGCCGGCATGGGACGCATCCGGCTGGATGATGTCGACATAACCTTCGCTGAGCACGCGTTTGAAATCCCAGCGCGAGAACAGCCGCTCGCCTAGGGCGATCGGGGTGCTGGTCAGCGGCGCCAGCTCTTTGAGCGCTTCGTAGTTTTCGCTGAGCACCGGTTCTTCGATGAACATCAACTTGTACGGATCCAGCTCCTTCATCAACACCTTGGCCATGGGCTTGTGCACCCGGCCATGGAAGTCCACGCCGATGCCGACGTTAGGCCCCACCGCGTCACGCACGGCAGCAACGTTGGCCAATGCCAGGTCGACTTTCTCAAAGGAGTCGAGGAACTGCAATTCTTCGGTGCCGTTCATTTTCACCGCAGTGAAACCACGTCCCACCGCTTCTTTCGCCGCACGGGCTGTGTCCGCCGGGCGGTCACCACCGATCCAGGAATACACTCGAATCTTGTCGCGAACCTGACCACCCAGCAGATCGCTGACAGACACGCCCAACGCCTTGCCCTTGATGTCCCACAGCGCCTGGTCGATACCCGCCAGTGCGCTCATGTGGATGGCACCGCCACGGTAGAAGCCGCCGCGATAGAGCACAGTCCAGATGTCCTCGATGTTGCGTGGGTCTTTGCCGATCAGGTAGTCGGACAATTCTTCGACGGCTGCGGCGACGGTGTGGGCGCGGCCTTCGACCACGGGTTCGCCCCAACCGGTCACGCCCTCGTCGGTTTCGACCTTGAGGAAGCACCAGCGCGGCGGCACGATGAAGGTGGTGAGTTTGGTGATTTTCATCTGTATCTCTCTCTTATTGGATGCAGCGCTAGCAGCGCCAAGAAGTCTTAGCGAAGGGCTATCCAGGCAGCCACGTAGGCCTTGGCGTTGTTCGCCACCTGCTCTGGCGTCATGCCCGGCTTGAACAGCCCGGAACCCAGGCCGAAACCTTTGACGCCGGCGTCGATAAACACCTGCATGTTGTCGGGCGTGATCCCGCCAACCGGGGCCAGAACAGTCCCTGGCGGCAGCACCGCGAGCCAGGCTTTCACCACGGCGGGGCCCATTTGCTCGGCGGGGAACATCTTGAGTACGTCTGCGCCTTCGGCCAGCGCGGCGAATGCTTCGGTGGGAGTGGCAACACCGGGCGACAGGAACAGGCCGGCCGCTTTGGCCGCACGCAGCACCTTGGGATCGCTGTGGGGCATGACAATCACCTGGCCGCCCGCGGCTTTCACCTGCTCGACCTGCTCCGGCGTGAGTACTGTGCCTGCGCCGATCAGGCAATCGGCCGGCAAGATGCTGCGCAGGATGCGAATGCTGTCGTACGGCTCGGGGGAATTGAGCGGCACTTCGATGACGCGAAATCCGGCGGCATACAGGACTTCGCCAATGGCGGCCGCTTCTTGCGGACGCAGTCCACGCAGGATCGCGATCAGACCGTTTTGCGCCAGGGCTTGCTTGAGCATGTCAGACCTCCAGTGGGGGGTTAACGGCAAAGGGTTGGCGGGATGAGGCCGGCGGCAAGCGCCAGTTGCCACAACCCGCGCTCGGTGGCCTGCTCGGCCAGGGACACCCGGGCAAATCCACAGGCGTCCAGGGCCCTGCAGTAGCGACTGCAGAGTTGGGAATTGCCAATGAGGATGATTGAGGGCAGATGCACGCTGTTGCGTCGATGACGCTGGGCATGTGCCAACGCGCAAACTTCGTGGCCGATCAACAGCCCGGACAGGTAGTCCGGCTGGGCGCTGGCACTCAGTTCGCCGGTCAGGCCGAGGCTGCGGGCACTGAACAGCGTGGACAGCGGGCCGATCTCGCCATCGGACGACAGCGCCACTTGTACACCACGGTCGAACGCATCGCCGTCAAAGGATCCGCCGCGTTGCTGGGTACGGCCGAGAATACTGTGCTCGCTGAGCACCGCGAAAATTTCACCGGTCATGAAGGTATCGAAATGCACGATGCAGCCTTCGGCCACTTCCACCCATTTCGAATGACTGCCGGGCAAGCCGATCAGCAGATCACCGCCACTGTTGCCTGCAAGATGGTGCAGAACGCCGAGCACTTGGGTTTCTTCGCCGCGCATCACATTGGGCAGGCGCGAGCGCTGGATGACACCGGGCACGATGTGCACGTCGACTCCGCGAATGCTGCGCACAGCCTGCAGGGAGTTCCCGAGATCGGCGACGTTGGCCGGGGTCTCCCGGTAGGCCGCTTCGCACCAGCCCTGGGCGCTGCCGACCATGCCACAGGCAATGACCGGCAAGCCTGGCTGTGCATCGAGCCAGTCGCCGCAGGCTTCATTGAAGGCCAGTTCAAAGCCGTCAGCGCACGGCTGGCCGGCGATCACCCGGGGTGTGCGGGGCAGCTGCATGATGCCTGTAGACAGCGACCGCTGTTCCAGCACCTGGCCGCCTTCGACGAGTTTGTAAGCACGTAATGAGGTTGTCCCCCAATCGAGCGCGATCAATTGCGCCAGCATCGCTTCACCTGTTCTGTTTGTTGGGCAGTGAGTGAGCCGGACTATAAACCTGGGAGGGGACAAATCTCAATATATAAATATCAATCCCATATATTGAAACAAAGTAAAAAAAGATCGCAGCCTTCGGCAGCTCTTACAGGGATTGCGAAACTGTAGGAGCTGCCGAAGGCTGCGATCTTTCAAGGGGTCATCAATTTCCCGCGGCGAAATCCCGCAACACCGCCCCATCCATCCGATAGCGCACCCACTCTTCCTGCGGCTGCGCACCCAGGGATTGATAGAACTCGATCGCCGGCTTGTTCCAGTCCAGCACGCTCCACTCGAAGCGCCCGCAATCATTGGCGCAGGCAATCTTCGCCAGGTGCCGCAGCAGGGTCTTGCCCGCCCCGCCGCCGCGCTGTTCGGGGGTGATGTACAGGTCTTCGAGGTACAGGCAATTGCTGCCCAGCCAGGTGGAGTAACTGAAGAAGAACACCGCGAAGCCGATCGGCAGGCCATCGCGCAGGCAGATCAGGCCGTGGGCGGTGGCGCCTTCGCTGAACAGGCTGCGCTCGATGTCGGCAACGCTGGCGATGACTTCGTGCCGGGCCCGTTCGTAGTCGGCCAGCTCAGTGATGAACGCGAGGATTTGCGGCGCATCGCTGGGGGTCGCCGGGCGGATGTCGATCGTCATGGACGGGCCTTCGTCAAAATTGAAAAAAACATACTAAGACGCCACGCGACGCTCGTCACATGGGAAATCGGTTTTTCCGCATCGCTGCCGTTGCGCAATCACTCCGGCCAGCACTAACCCTGAAATCGCGAACCTCGCACCTAACGCCGGCGTCCCCCGTGTTAGATAGACAGGCTGTGCATTTTTTATCAGGACAAGGACCCGCCTCATGCCCACCGCAATACCCGCCGTTTCGAACCGCCTGTTCGGTTTGTTCTGCTTCGCCAGCTACCTGCTGTCGTTGTCCTACGGTTCGACCTTCCTGCTGTCGCTGTTGATCAGTTCGCGAGGGGGCAATGAGCACGATGCCGGCAGCGTGATCTCCGCAGCGATGCTCAGCACCTTTGCGGCAGTGATCGTGTCCGGGCACTTGTCGGATGCGCTCGGTGCCGCCCGCTCGATCGCCCTGTTCGGCATTTTGCTGGCTGCTGCGAGTCTGGGATTTGCCATGGCACCAGGGTTTGGCGACCTGCTGCTGTTGTTCGGTTTGCTGCTGGGCTTGGGCTGGGGCGTTTTCTACACCTTGGGGCCGATCATTGTGGCAAGTCTGGTGACGCCCGCGCAACGAGCCCGCTATTTCGCCTTGCTGTCGGGCAGCATGCTCACAGGGATTGGCAGCGGTCCCCTGCTGGGGCGCCTGGCCAGTGCGCTGGGGTATCCCGTGACGGCGGCGTTTTACCTGGCCGCACTGGCCAGCCTGATCGGCGTGCTGTTGTTCTGGCGGCTCGATGTGCACCTGCGGCAAGTGCCTTCTGCGTCAATTGCAGGCGCGCGCATATCCTGGCGGGCGACGGCTCGGGTGCTGTCATCCAAAGCGGTGTTCCCGATCATCATGGTCGGCCTTGGCGGCAGCATATTTGGCGGTTTGTCGAGCTTTCAAACCAGCTACGCTGCCGCTCGCTCAGTCGACTATTCGCTGTTTTTCCTGGGTTTCATGGGTGCTGCGATCGCCGGGCGAATGGTGATTGCCGGGTGGGTGGTCAAGCGCGACCCGCTTCGCGCGTCCTGCCTGCTGTCCGGGCTGACCCTGGGCTCGATCCTGATGTTCGGCTACGGGGTGAACGACAGCGTCAGTTACCTGATGGCTGCAGTGATGCTGGGCATCGGCTACGGCCTGACATATTCGGTGATCAATGGCCTGGCGGCCAACGAAGCACCCGCTGGCACTCTCTCGCAGGCGCTGCTGTTATTCAGCCTGGCGTACTTCATCGGCGTGTTTGGCTTTCCGTTCGTGGCCGGCAAGATCATCGTCGAATATGGAATGACGACACTTTTGCACACAGTTCTGCTGATCAGTCTGCTGAACTGGCTGATCACCGCAGGCCGACTGCTCTGGCGGCGAATCTTTGCCACCAGGGCGACGCAAAGCGCCTGAACCGTTCGTCGACCTTCAGGCACCAATTCAAATCAGGGGCGGACCAATATTCGGTAAGGACTTTAAATAAATGGAGACGACAAAATGATCCTGTCCAGATTGACTGCCCTGTCCCTCGCCACCTTGCTGTCTGCTAGCGCTTCCGCGGCGACCGTCGCCACCGGCACCGGTCCGACCAATCCTGTCGAAGCGCCCAAAGCCCCCGCCATCCAGAGCGCCCCAGGCATTAACACCAATGGTACGGGTGTCGACAGCAGTTTACCGCCGTCCACCGGTACCGACCCACGGACCCAAGGCAGCGATATGGGCCGTCAGGGTGGGATGAACGCGCCGGACACCCAGACTCCCGATAACGCAGAAACCGGCTCCGGCTCGAAAACCACCACGGGTGGTTCGGGTTCCGAAGGTGGTGCCAGCAAATAGTTCGCCCACGCGAGCGTCCTTTCTATCGCCATGAAGAGGTAAGCATGAACGTCGATGACAACCTTGAGAAAGAAGTCCTGACCCGCCTGTTGCACGCCCACCCAAGTGGTTTGGGCAAGGAGGTCCTGGATAATTATCGTGGGGAAAAAGTCGTGGCCAGCACCCTCGCCACGTTGCAGGATCGCGGCCTGATCCAGCATGGGCATGTGACCTGTAACGAGGCCGGCGAACATTCGCTGAATTTGCCGATCAAGCTCAGTGCTGCCGGGGTCGAAGCGGCGCGCAAGCTGGAAGTGTAAGCCGTTTGGCGCGAGGCTGGTGTTGCTGGCCTCGCGTTGTTGCCAATACCGCCATCGCGGGCAGGCTCACATCGGTCCCGCCACCCACCATGCCCCCTGTGGGAGCGAGCCTGCTCGCGATGACGCCCACTCAGGCACCCGCAGTCCTGCTGATCAAAGCATCGACCTCACTGGAGCCAGGCGAAGTCGCCGGCCCCCAGCGAGTCACCGCCAAAGCCGCCGCTGCATTCGCTCGCAGCGCTGCCTCGAGCATCGGTAAACCTTGAGCCAAACCGGCGATGAATGCTCCGGCATGCGCATCACCGGCGCCATTGCTGTCCACTGCTTCTACCTTGAAACCCGGCACGTGCTGAGGCTCACTACCCTGGCTGACCCAGCAACCTTGCGGCCCATCGCGAACTACCAGCAGTGCTTTTTTCGGCAGGTGATCGGCCAGCATAATCAGTGCCTGGTCAATATCCGTCGCACCGGTAAAGCCAAGCGCCTCGACGCCATTGCTGGTCCACAGGTCTATGCGCGGCAACAGCGCCTGCATCAGTGGCGCATCCGGCGAGTCCACCAGCGGGCCCGGATCGAACACCACCTTGATCTCACCGGCTAGCGCCAGCACCCAATCCACCAGTGCCTGGGCCTTGCCGGCATGCAGCAGGCTATAGCCACTGACGTAGACATAGTCCCCCGCCTCGACTTTCACGCCGGCGAGGTCCTGGGCAGTCAGTTCGCCTTCGGCACCAATATAGGAAATGAACGTCCGCTCGGCCGATGCCTCGGTCACGGCTACGCACAAACCGGTATCTTGCCCGGCGCTGTGGGCGATGCCGATGTGAATGCCCTCGGCCGCCATGGCCTCCCGGGCCAGGTCACCGAAGCGACCCGTGCCGTGCCGCCCCAGGTAGACCACGGGTAAACCATTGCGCTGGGCGGCGGCCATGACATTGAAGCCACCTCCAGCCTCGAAACTGGCCGACTGCGCTAATACGTCGCCACCCGATTGAGGCAGTTTGGCCACGGCCATGACCAGATCGATGATGACCTGGCCGGTGTGCAGCAATCTAGGCATGAGCATTCTCGATCAGTCCCGGGCGACGATCCCTGGCGCCGCCCAGCAGCCCGTAAACCCCGCCCGCCACCAGGAAGGTAACGATCCAGCCGAGGCCGTTATGCCCCAACCAGGAATCGGACAGGAACCCGCGGAACCACAGCGTCTGCTCGGTGGTACCAATGGTGGTGAAGCTGTAACCCAGGACGATCGCCAGCGCCCAGGCGCCGAATGCGCGCCACTCAATGCCGCCGCGATACCAGTAAGCACTGCTCGGGCTGACGTCCAGCAGGTCCTGGGGGCTGTAGTAGTGACGGTGAATCAGGTCCACCACAAAAATCCCCACCCAGGCCGTGATTGGCACTGCCAGCAGCGAAATAAAGGTAATAAAGGGACCGTAGAAGCTGTCGGCAATCAACATGAAGTAGATCGACCCGGCGAAGATCGCGACGATGTCGACCACCACGGCATACACCCGCTTGACCTTGAGGCCGAGGGTCAATGTGGTGAGGCCTGCGGAGTACACCGACAGGTTGTTCGACAGCAGCAGACCACCGAATGCCGTGATCAGATAGGGCACCGCCATCCACGTGGGCAGCATGTCGCGAATCGCGACGATCGGGTCGGTGGCCGAGGCCAGGTCATCGTTGCCCACCGACAGCAGGCCGCCCAGGGTAATCAGCAACACCAGCGGAATACCCGCGCCAAAGGCCGCCGAGGCAACCAGGCGCACGGCCTTGACGCTGCGATGCTGGTAGCGCGACATGTCGGCGCCAGCATTCGCCCAGCCGATTCCGGTCCCCGCCGCCATGGTGCCCACCCCGATGATCATTGCGCTCAGCGGCGCCGGTGGCGCATTAAACACGGCGCTCCAGTCGATGGTGGCGCAGAGAAAACCGCCTACCAGAATGTTCAGCGCGCCAAATACGTAAGTCGCCCATTTTTGGATGACCAACAACGTAGCGTGGCCGAGGCCGGAGACCGACAACGTCAGCAGCACAAAAATCGCGATGAAGATCAGCGTCAGCACCGGCGCGCTCTTGGCTTCCACCGGCGAACCGAACAGGATCGAGCACAGCGACAGCAACACGAACGCGGCGGTGGTGGTGTTGACCGTCTCCCAACCCAGGCGCGACATCAGCGAAACCAGCGTCGGCCCAATGTTGCCGCGCACACCGAAGATGGCCCGGGACAAGGTCAGGCTCGGCGCCCGCCCCCGCCGTCCGGCGATCGAGATGATGCCCACCACCGCGAAGGAGCCGGCAGCCCCGAGGACCGCCACGATGATAGCCTGCCAGATCGCGAGCCCGCGAAACGCCACGAGCGTGGCCCCCAGCGGCAGGCCAAGGATGGAAATGTTGGCGGCGAACCAGACCCAGAACAGTTGCAGCGGATGACCGTTGCACTCCGCTTCCGGCACCGGTTCGATGCCACGGGTCTCCAGTTGCCCGGCGGTCTGCCCGCTATTTGAAGAACGCATGAAATGCTCCTGTTGCCATTTTTGTGGTTGTCGGCAAAACGAATGTATGACGCGCCTCCTACAGTGGTGTGGTGTTCTCGCCTTCAGCGCAAAGCCATAAGGCCCTGCACCAACGGTTCCAGCGCCAGACCGTTAACCATCTTGACCCTGTCGATCATCGCCACAGGCCAGCTCTCCAGTCCAAGGCAGGCACCGAGCATGGCACCCAGGATCGCCGCGATGGTGTCGGTGTCGCCACCCAGGCTCGCGGCCATGCACAGCGCCTCGAACGCGTTCATTTCGCCAATCGCCACCTGTTGCGCCAGGGCAAAGGACACCACTACCGATTCCTGGGAAGCCACCGAGGTGCCGATCACGTCGTATAGCAGGTCGGCGAGCAACGCTTTGTCACTGTCGACACTGATGGTCCGGGCCCAGCTGATGCGCGAAGCGATGCGGCCACCGGCGACCCAATGTCCATGGCTCTCGGCTTGCTGGGCGATATGTTGACCCAGGTTCAGTGCAGCGCCCAGGTCCATGCCGTTGATGCCGGCGGAGACCACCGCCGCCACCGCTGCCGCGCTGGAAATGCCCAAGGTGGTGTTGTGGGTGACCTGGCAGGCCTGCACGACGGACTGAATGAAACGTTCGGGGTCAGCGATGTCCGCCGCGATGCCCACCGGCGTAATGCGCATGGCCGCACCGTTGGTGGTGCCGTAGCGCCCGGCCTCTGCCGGCGAATGCCCGGCAAGGATCATTTCGATCGCCCGTTTGGTCGAGGGCCCCAGCAGATCCTGCGAGCCTTTGGCTCGCATCTCGGCTTCCCATTCGATCAGGCGCTGGGCGAGCTCCGAAGGCTCGATCCGACCCTGGCCCTCGATCAGTAACTGACCGACCAGAATCGCCTGTTCGGTGTCATCGGTGATCGAACCGGCGGGCATATTAGCCGCGATCGGCTGATCGGGGCCGGCGTCTTGCAGGTCGTTGATCTGACCGAAACGCGCCTTGATATCAGCGCGGCTGAGCGATTGCGTCGGCATGCCCAACGCATCGCCCAGGGCCAGTCCGTAGAACGCGCCGAGGGCACGATTGAGCGGGGTCATTGCGGGGTTCCAAATTGCAGGTGCAGGCGAAAGTGCACGGGATCAAGCAGGCTTTCGACCTGTTCCATGAAGCGGTTTTGCCGGTCGTAGGTGGTGCGCAAAGCCTTGAGAAAGACCGTGCCCACCGGTCGTCCGAGCAGTTGTGCGTCCTCGGCATTCAGCGGCTCGGCGCCGATCCATTGATCGCCGCGCTCGCCGATAAAACCATAGGCCGCCAGGGTGATGGTCAGGGAATCGTCGATCAAGCCGACCCGGGGCAGGCTTTCCAGGCCGCTGTTGGCGGGCATCAGAGAGCGTTCAAGAGACACCAGGGTGCCATCGTTGGAGCGCCGGCGGCGGTCCAGTGTGATGAATTTTTCAGTGCCAAAGCGCGACAGCAAATCGGGTCGATCCACTGCCTCCAGGCGCAGCACTTCGGTATTGACCAGCGCCCCGCTGTCGGCCAGGGCCTGGGCCCAACCGCTGCGCTGGTCGAGCACTACCCCGTCAAAGGTGACGATGGAACCGACCCCCGTTTGCGTGGCGATGTAATGGCGCCGTTTCAACTCGGCCAGGGCTTCACGCAACGTGCCTCGGCTGACTTTGAATTCCTGAGCCAACTGATGCTCGCCGGGCAACAGGAAACCGTCCTCCATGAGGCCGCTTTCGATGCGCCGGATAAGCTCGTCGACCACCCGTTTTTTCTTGTCAAATCGTACCTGTCTAATCATGTACAAATTGATACCCGAAACGGGCTGGAGCGGGCAAGGAATATTTCAGTGAAGTGACAAATGGAAGGTGACCGCTTCGCGGTCAATCGCGGGCAAGCCTTGCTCCCACAGTGCTTTGCACTCACAGCGCCCTGCTCCCACAGGTGGTATGCGCCCCCCATGAGGGAAGGGAGTTCAGCAAGTTACCTGCAAATCCTGTGGGAGCAAGGCTTACCCGCGATGGCGTCAGAAATAACCACTCAGGGCTCAAGACCGATGGGAAAGAACTCACCACCACTCCACACGCCAAGCCAGCGCTGCCCGTCGATCTCCCGGGTGACGGCCAGTTCCACCAACTGGTAGAACACATTGCGATGGATCAGCGCCTCAAGGTTGGTCCGCACGTGCACGTAAGGCGCCGGCTCCTGGGTGACCGGGTCGATCACCACGCGTATGGGGTGCTCTCCCCCCGCCTCGGCAGTCTCCTCAACGTTGGTGGTAAACCGCAGCAACTGGGCCTCACCCTCGCCTTCCACTTCCACGGCAATGGCCACGAACGGGGCGTCATCGACCTTGATGCCGACCTTCTCGACCGGGGTGATCAGGAAGTAATCATCCCCGTCGCGGCGGATGATGGTGGAGAACAGCTTGACCATCGGCTTGCGTCCGATCGGCGTGCCCAGGTAATACCAGGTGCCGTCCCGGGCAATACGCATATCAATGTCGCCACAGAACTCGGGATTCCACAGGTGGACCGGCGGCAGGCCTTTGGTCTTGGGGATTTGCCCCAGCAGGTCGTTGGCTTTTTGCGGTCCGCTCATGGTGTTCTCCTGGAAAATTATTGATCACTGATGCCCAGCAGGCTGCGCGCGTATTGCTCAAGCGGCGGGCCCATCAGGTCTTCGGGCCGAGAGTCGTGGAACGTCAGCAAACCGCCGCGACTCTTGATGCGTGCAGTATCGATCAAATACTGGGTGCTGGTCTCGATCAACATGATCTGAATCACACCGGTATCGACACCCAGCCGGTCCACGGCTTCCTGGTCCAGCCACTCATCGGAGTTGCCGATACGGTCGTCCGCCTTGGCAAAGCGCGTGTACAGCAGGTAATGAGCGCCCACGGCGCGGGCTTCACCCATAGCCTCGTCGAGCCCCTCAGGCGCGCGAGCGCGGCGCACCATGGGGAAATACTCGATGAATCCATCGAAGGCCACTTCGGCGATGACGTTGGGGCGCGGGTGGGCAGTGCCGCCACGCGGCGCGAATGCGCCTTGGGCGATGTAGATGAAGGAGTCCGGCTGGATTCGCAGGTTACTGACCCGACGACTGTCGCTGTGGTCGAGCAGGCCGGCATCGCTCATGTGATAACGGGTGCCTTCGGCCATGTCACTGACGTTCATGCAGCCACCAAGCGCCAAAATGGCCAGCAGCAAAACCGGGTTACGCATCCTGTCCTCCAGAGGCCGGTGACGGAAAACCGGCGAATGGGCATTGGATGCAGCTTCCGCGCCAGCTCAAGCTCAAGCTACTGCCACAGGGAAATGCATTGCACCTGTAAATGCAGGTCGACTGTGGGAGCGGGCGTGCTCGCGAAGGCAGATTTTCAGCCGCCGATGATCTTCATGATGGTCGCGCCGCCGGAGAACGCCACTTCCTGCTTGTCTCCCAGCGCTTTGACCAGAAGCCGTTGCAAGGCTGGCAACGCCTGGTGGCGCGGTTTATCCAGCAGATCGCCGACATAGTGGCGGTTGCTCGACGACAGGCAGCCATGCAGCCAGCCGGTGGACGACAGCCGCAGCCGCGAGCAGGTGCGGCAGAACGGCACGCTTTCGTTGGCAATTACCCCGAAGTGGCCCATTCCCGGAATTTCGTAACGCACCGCCGTGGCATCGACGGGCGCATCGGCCTGCAGGTACTCGTAGCGCTCGCCGATCAGGTCGAGCAATTGCTGGAGGCTGACGAATTGCTGCAGGAAGGCATTGGAGTCACTGGCCAGATGCCCCATGCGCATCAATTCGATGAAGCGCAGCTCATAGCCGCGCTCCAGGCAATAATCGAGCAGCGGCATCACCTGATCGAGGTTCTGCCCGCGCAACGGCACCATGTTCACCTTGATCTTCATGCCTGCCGCGCTGGCCTGGTCCATGCCATTGAGCACGGTCGCCAGGTCGCCGCCACGCGCGATACTACGGAAAGCGCCGGCATCCAGGGTATCGAGGGACACGTTGATGCGCCGGATGCCGGCATCGACCAGCAGTGGCAGCTTCTTCGCCAGCAACTGGCCGTTGGTGGTCAGGCTGATATCTTCGAGCCCCATCTTGCCGACGGCGGTCATGAAGGCTTCGAGTTTCGGGCTGACCAGCGGCTCGCCACCGGTGATGCGCAAACGCTCGATGCCCGCCGCTTCGATGAGATAGGCCACGCCCCGGGCCATGGCATCGGCCGACAGTTCATCCTGCGCAGCCACCAGCCGCTTGCCATCAGGCACGCAGTAGGTACAGGCGTAATTGCAGGCTGAAGTCAGGCTGATCCGCAAATTGCGAAAACGCCTGCCTTGACGGTCAACGATCATGGAGCACTCCGGCGAAAGGAAATGGAACTGCTAAAACTTGACTCACAAATCAAGTTTTAGCAAGTCCCATGCCTGAGTATATTCCTGCGGCATGCGCCATGGTGTGAATATCATGGCGCAATAAGGCAGCTGAATGGCTCAGCTGCTTGGGGTGTCGGTGTCGCGCTTGCGCTTGTTGCCCATGCGCACGCCGATGTCCATCAGGAACTGGAAGAAGCCTTCCTGGTCTTCCAGCACATTGCTCCAGAACGGCGAGTGATACAGCGCCACGGCACCGTGCACCAACGCCCAGGATGCGCAGTAGTGGAAGTAAGGCGGGACATCTTCGAGCTTGCCTTCGCTGATACGACCCTTAATCAGCAGGGTCAACCGCTCGAAGTTCGAGGCGCGGATCTTGTGCAGTTCCTCGACCATCTCCGGCACCTGGTTGCCCTTGACCACTTTCTCTTCCAGGCGGTCGAACAACCGGTAGCGTTGCGGATCGCGCATGCGGAATTCGAAGTAGGCGCGCGACAGCGCTTCCTTGTCCTTGTCGACGTCGGCGGAATGCAACAGCTCGTTCAGGTCACGCTCGTAGTCGAGCATCAGGCGCAAGTAGATCTCGGCCTTGGACTTGAAGTGCTTGTAGATCGTGCCTTTGCCGATACCGACGGCATCAGCAATCATCTCGACGGTGACACTGTCTTCACCTTGGTCGAGGAACAGCTTTAGCGCGGTATCGAGAATTTCCTGCTCGCGGCGACGAAACTCACGGACCTTACGAGGTTCTTTATGCATAAGAAAAGGTCTGTAGGGGTCAAAATTCGAAGCCGCGTATTATGCCTAACTTGCGCCAAAATGCACGGATCATCCGACCATATCTGTGTTTCATGAGGTTTTCATGCACGCTGGCCGGTTGATGAGAACTCTTCCGAAGCGCGCGTATTCCAAAATTGTTTAAAAACCTGACCGGCTAAACTGGACTCGGCGCAATACTGATCAATACTTCAACTGTCGACGAGACATCTCCCCCAAGTGTCTCGACGATAAAGGTACCAACGGACCGCGTATCTTTGTTTTACTCCTAATGGTCTTAACCCGGATTCACCCCCCAGAACCCGGGTTTTTTTTGCCTGCGATTCAGGGGCCAAAGCCCCGTAGGAGCTGCCGAGGGCTGCTATCTTGCGTACCTGCGTTACGCCGACGCCCTGACGTGGGCCAATGGAAACAGCCGTTTGAAGTTCTCAGTGGTCTGCGCGGCAAAGTGCTCGTAAGACTCCCCGCGCAAAATTGCCAGAAATTCCGCTACCTCGCGCACGTACTGCGGCAGGTTTGGCTTGCCGCGATGAGGAATGGGGGCCAGGTACGGCGAGTCGGTTTCCACCAGCAATCGATCGGCCGGGACCTTGCTGGCAACGTCGCGCAGGGCGTCGGCATTGCGGAAAGTGACAATCCCGGACAATGAAATGTAATAACCCATGTCCAGCGCCGCTTTCGCCATGTCCCAGTCTTCGGTGAAGCAATGCAGCACCCCAGCCTGAGGCAGCGCGGCTTCGCGCAGCAGGTCCAGCGTATCGGCGCGGGCTCCGCGGGTGTGAATAATCACCGGTTTGCCGGTCTGCTGCGCCGCCTGCAGATGCAGACGAAAGGACGCCTGCTGCAACTCGGCCGCTTCCGGCTCGTAGTGATAGTCCAGGCCCGTCTCACCAATGGCTACCACGCGCGGATGGTTGAGCTCCTGCAGCAGCCAGTCCAGTGCTGGCGCCGCACCGGGCTGTACGTCCAGGGGATGCACGCCCACCGAGCAGTCAACGTCGTCGTAACGCTCGGCCAGGGCCTTGACGTCGGCGGCATTGTCGACGCTGACGCCAATGCACAGGAAGTGACCGACGCCCCGTTGGCGGGCCGCGTCCAGCGCGGCATCCAGTGAGCCGTTGTGCGCGGCGAGGTCGAGTCGATCAAGGTGACAATGGGAATCTACGAGCATAAAGAGGGCTGCAACTTACATCGTATGAGTGGGACGGTCGGACTTCAGGGCTCCGGCCAAATGGGTTTCGATTCGACTGCGGGCGGTGTTGTCGCCGTCATTGAACTGCACGCCGACCCCGGCGGCGCGGTTGCCCTGGGCGCCTTTGGGCGTGATCCAGGTGACCTTGCCGGCGACCGGAATCTTTTCGGCTTCATCCATCAGGTTGAGCAGCATGAAGACTTCATCCCCCAACCGGTAACTCTTGTTGGTCGGAATAAACAGGCCACCATTCTTGATGAAGGGCATGTACGCCGCGTAAAGCACCGACTTGTCCTTGATGGTCAGGGACAGGATGCCGTTGCGCGGCCCGGAGTTGACGGGTTCATTCATGCTGACCTCCTCGGCCGATGTTCAGAGTCTAGTCACTTCTGGCCGGGCAGAGACGCCCACTGCACCAACAAGGCCTCGAGCAGTAATACCCGATTGAGGTTGGCTTTGCTCATGACTTTCTGGCGCTGGGCGAGAATCCAGTCCTGGATATCGAGGACCTTGTCCTGAGCCGACTTCTGCGCCAGGTATTGAATCACTTTGCGCATGTCCGCCAGCCCCAGCCCTTCTTCATCCTGGGTCAACTGATAACGCAGGATAAGGCTCGACCAGTCGCAGAACCAGTCAAACAGCAGCAACAGCGGAATCGCGTTCCAGCCTTCTGCCAGTTGTGTCGGCGACTGCTGCTGCTTGAGCAGCTTCTTGACCCCTTCGACCACCAGCGCCCTTTGCTCACGCACGCCCTGGGCCTGCAGCTTGACCGCCGCCAGCGGCGAGCCGGCGGCCAGGGTCAACAGTTCCACGCGCTCCTCTTCGGAGCAATCGGGCAAGGTCTGCGCCAGCCAGGCCAGGCTCATGGCCTCGCCAGGCAATGGGCAGGCCTGCTGCACGCAACGGCTCTTGATGGTCGGCAACAGACGGCTGGTCTGGTGGCTGACCAGCAGCAATACGGTATCGCCGGAAGGTTCTTCAAGGCTTTTGAGCAAAGCGTTGGCGGCGTTGATGTTCATGGCTTCGACAGGCTCGATCAGCACGACTTTGCGCCCGCCCATCTGCGCGGTCTGCACCACGAAACTCACCAGTTCGCGAACCTGATCGACCTTGATCGCCTTGTCCGCCTCTTCCGGTTCGAGGACGTAGTTGTCCGGGTGGCTGCCGGCCTTGAGTAACAGGCAGGATTTACACTCGCCGCAGGCATCCTGGGCAGTCGGGCGCTGGCACAACAGGCTGGCCATCAAGCGCTCGGCCAATGCACGCTTGCCAATTCCGGCCGGGCCGTGCAACAGGTAGGCGTGGGCATGCTGCTTGCGACCGGCCAGTTGCTGCCACAGCGAGTCCTGCCAGGGATAGGCTTCAGCCACGGGCCAGCTCCAGCAGACGCGGGAGCAAGGCGTCCAGGGACTGCTGGACCTGCACCAGCGGTTGTGCGGCATCGACCAGCACGTAACGCGCAGGATCGGCTTCAGCGCGCTTGAGGAAGGCGCTGCGCACCGCGTCGAAGAAGGCCCTGCCTTCCAGTTCGAAGCGGTCGAGGCGACCACGGGCACTGGCACGCGCCAGACCGACTTCCACCGGCAGGTCGAAAATCAGCGTCAGGTGCGGGCGCAGGTCTCCCTGGACGAAGGTTTCCAGGGTGGCAATACGTTCCAGCGACAGGCCACGGCCGCCACCTTGGTAGGCATAGGTGGAATCGGTGAACCGGTCGCACAGCACCACAGCCCCCCGGGCCAATGCCGGGCGGATGACTTCGGCCAGGTGCTGGGCGCGAGCGGCGAATACCAGCAGCAGCTCGGTGTCCGGGTTCATGGCTTCTTCGACCGGCGCCAGCAGCACCTCACGAATTCGCTCGGCCAGCGCGGTGCCGCCCGGCTCGCGGGTCAACACCACCTCGATACCGGCGGCGCGCAGGCGCTCGGCGAGGTATTCGCGATTGGTGCTCTTGCCGGCGCCCTCGGGGCCTTCCAGGGTAATAAACAAGCCAGTCACAGGCAGTCCTTAGTCAGGGTCATTGCGGGCTTTGCGGCGTGGTGGCGTCCGGTTCGGCTGCAGGCGCCGCTGGCGGCTCCTGCGGTGCGACCTGGGGCAAAGCCTCGGGATCGGGGTTGGGCGCCGCGGCAGGAATCGGTGCTTCGTCGGCCGCGCTGTTGGTGTCAGGTGTTTGCGGCGCTGGTGCCTCAGGTGCAGTGGCCGGTGCCGGGCTGGAACGGTAATCGGCGCGACGCTTGAGCTGGTACTCGCGCACTGCGTTGTTGTGCGCATCCAGGTCATCGGAAAAAACATGACTGCCGTCGCCACGGGCAACGAAATACAGACTGCTGCCGGCCACCGGATTTAATGCCGCGTGAATCGCTTCGCGCCCGACCATGGCGATGGGAGTCGGTGGCAGGCCGGAAATCATGTAGGTGTTATACGGCGTCGCTTCCTTGAGGTGGGCACGAGTCAATTTGCCGCTGTAGCGATCGCCCAGGCCGTAGATCACGGTTGGATCAGTCTGCAGGAGCATGCCCAACGCCATGCGTCGCACGAACACGCCGGCAATCTGCCCGCGCTCCTGGGGCACACCGGTTTCCTTCTCCACCAGGGAGGCCATGATCAGCGCCTGGTACGGATCGGCGTAGGGCAGATCAGCCGCTCGCTGGTTCCACTCCCTGGCCAGTACTTCGTCGAGGCGCTCGTAAGCAGTCTTGAGCAATTCGATGTCGCTCATGCCGCGAACGAAACTATAGGTATCGGGGAAAAAACGCCCCTCCGGAAAAATCCCAGGGTGGCCGAGCTTTTCCATCACCTGGGAGTCGCTCAAACCTGCGAGGGTCTGCTGGAGTTTTTCGTCCCTGGCGAGGGCCGCGCGGACCTGATGGAAATTCCAGCCTTCGACCAGCGTCACGCTGTACTGCACCACGTCCCCGCGTTTCCACGAATCGATCAGGCCTTCGACGGTCATGCCGGGCTGCATGCGGTATTCGCCGCTGTGCAAGGGTTGTCCGGCGAGGTTGAAGCGCCAGTACACGCGAAGCCAGAACGCGTCCTTGATGACGCCATCGGCTTCGAGTCGGTAGAAAGTACGGGTGGGTGTCGTACCCTTGGGTACTTCGAGCATTTCTTCCTGGGTGATGTTCAGCGACTGATCCAGCGCCGAATGAATTTTCCAGGCGGAAAAGCCGAATAACAGCCCTGCCAGAACCAATCCGGTTTCAAGCAGCAGCAAGAATTTACGTCTCACGAATCAAGCATCCAATAGCGCACGGGCAATGGTTTGGAGTTTACGGGTGAGTGGCCCAACCGGCCAGCTCAGTGCAGCATACGCACGCACCGGCCAAATGCCATAAACACTATTACAGACAAAGACTTCATCGGCCCATTGCAGCTGTTCCAGGGTGATATCGATGATTTGTACAGGGATCGCTGAAGACTCAGCTTGAAACAATAATTCAGCGCGCATTACCCCGGCGACGCCGCAGCGACCGAGATCGGCGGTGATCAACACACCATCACGCACCAGGAACAGATTACTGAACACGCCCTCAACCACACGACCGGCCTGGTCCAGCATCAGGCCTTCGGCGTGCTCAACGTCTTGCCACTCGGAACGGGCGATGACCTGCTCCAGGCGATTGAGGTGCTTGAGACCAGCCAACAAGGGTTGCAAGGACAGCCGGGTGACGCAAGGGAACAGGCGCACGCCCTGCTCCGCATGGGCTGGCGGATAAATCGCAGGAGGATTGCCCAGCATGATGCGGCGCGCCGCAACGACAGGGTCCGGGGCATAGCCGCGAGCACTTTCGCCCCGGGTGACGATCAGCTTGAGTACGCCTTCACCGAGCGCGAGGGCATAGGCCAGCAGCTCGGTGCGCACCACCGCGCCATCAAGGTTGATTGCCAGGCGCTGGCAACCCTCAAGCAACCGCACCAGATGACGATCCAGCAATACCGGTGTGCCATTGCGCACGGCGATGGTCTCGAACAGACCATCGCCGTAGCCCAGGCCGCGATCCTTCAGCGACACAGCGTGCGCCGGCTGACCGTCGACCCAGCAGTCCATCAGCCAGCGAACCGGCGGAACACCAGGGAGCCGTTGGTACCGCCAAACCCGAAGGAGTTGGACAGCACCACGTCGATATCCATGTTGCGCGCAGTGTGCGGCACGAAGTCGAGGTCACAGCCTTCGTCCGGCTCGTCCAGGTTGATGGTCGGTGGCGCCACCTGGCTGTTGATTGCCAGCACACTGAAGATCGCTTCAACCGCACCCGCGGCACCCAGGAGGTGACCGGTCATGGACTTGGTCGAACTGACGGCCAGCTTGTAGGCGTGATCACCAAACACCGACCTGATCGCACAGGCTTCGGCAAGATCACCGGCCGAAGTCGAAGTGCCGTGGGCGTTGATGTACTGGACCTGGTCACTGTTGATCTTCGCATCGCGCAAGGCATTGGTGATGCAGCGTGCAGCACCCGCACCATCGGCAGGTGGCGAAGTCATGTGGAACGCATCGCCACTGGTGCCAAAACCGATCAACTCGGCGTAAATGGTCGCACCGCGAGCCTTGGCGTGCTCCAGTTCTTCAAGTACCAGCGCGCCAGCACCGTCGGACAGCACAAAGCCGTCACGCCCCTTGTCCCATGGACGACTGGCACGGGCAGGCTCGTCGTTGCGGGTCGACAGTGCCCGGGAGGCACCGAAGCCGCCCATGCCCAGGCCACAAGCGGCCATCTCGGCGCCACCGGCGATCATCACGTCGGCTTCGTCATACATGATGTTGCGTGCCGCCATGCCAATACAGTGCGTACCCGTGGTACAGGCCGTGGCGATGGCGTAGTTGGGACCCTGTGCTCCCAGGTGGATGGACAGGAATCCGGAAATCATATTGATGATCGAGCCGGGCACGAAAAACGGCGAAATCCGTCGTGGTCCGGATTCATGCAGGGTACGGCTGGTTTCTTCGATGTTGGTCAGGCCGCCAATGCCCGAGCCCATGGCGACGCCGATGCGTTCGCGGTTGGCATCGGTTACTTCCAGGCCTGCATTTTTTACTGCCTGAAACCCTGCGGCCAGACCGTATTGAATGAACAGGTCGAGCTTGCGCGCTTCCTTGACCGACAGGTATTCCTCGACATTGAAGCCCTTTACCGAGCCGCCAAAACGGGTGGAATAGGCAGAAAGGTCGGTGTGTTCGATCAGACCAATGCCACTGCGGCCAGCCAGAATGCCCTGCCAGCTGCTTGGCACATCCGTGCCCAGTGGCGACAACATACCCATACCGGTGACTACGACGCGTCTACGCGACACAGCACTCTCCTTTTTCAAATGACGACTTTGCATCAGGCCTAAAGAAAAAACCGCACGCCAGGAGGCAGTGCGGTTTTTCCATGACAGCAAACAACGACTACAAACTATTACGCCTGGTGGCTGGTAACGTAGTCGATTGCAGCTTGTACAGTAGTGATCTTCTCAGCTTCTTCGTCAGGGATTTCGGTCTCGAATTCCTCTTCCAGAGCCATCACCAGCTCAACGGTGTCAAGGGAGTCAGCACCCAGGTCTTCAACGAAGGAAGCGCTGTTAGTCACTTCTTCTTCCTTAACGCCCAGTTGCTCGGCAACGATTTTCTTGACGCGCTCTTCGATGGTGCTCATACCTTGTTTTCACTCCTAATGGACAAATTCAGGCAGCTGGCCAGTGGGTAAGTGTATAGAAAGACTTTTCAGTTTTTCAACTGAAAGCTTCACTCCTCTAACCCTGCAGCCCGATGCCTATAAATAGATTGCAGCTTTATAACGGATTTTAGACAGCTCGTATGACATTTTTTTGAAGCAGTCCGTCACATTTAACTCATGTACATCCCGCCGTTCACCGGGATTGTAGCCCCAGTAACGTAAGCCGCACCGTCGGATGCAAGAAAAGCGACCACAGACGCGATCTCTTGCGCTTGCCCCAGACGACCCAGCGGAATCTGTGTAACCAGGTTTTGACGCTGCGCTTCGGGCAGTTCGCGAGTCATATCGGTGTCGATGAACCCTGGGGCCACCGAGTTTACCGTAATCGAACGCGATCCGACTTCACGCGCCAGCGCACGGCTGAAACCTTCCAGACCGGCCTTGGCCGCAGCGTAGTTTACTTGGCCTGCGTTGCCCATGGCACCCACAACCGAACCAATACTGATAATTCGTCCCCAACGCGCCTTGGTCATGCCACGCAAAACGCCCTTGGACAGGCGGAACAGACTGTTCAGGTTGGTATCGACGACGTCATGCCATTCGTCATCTTTCATCCGCATCATCAGGTTATCGCGGGTGATACCGGCATTGTTGACCAGGATCGCCGGTGCACCGAACTGCTCGGCAATGCTCGCCAACACGGCGGCGACGGACTCGTCACTGGTCACATTAAGTTCCAGGCCAGTGCCCTGGATACCGTTTTCCTTCAGGGTCGCAGCAATGCGCTCGGCGCCGGATGCGGAAGTCGCAGTACCCACGACGATGGCACCCTGACGACCCAGTTCCAGGGCGATGGCCTGGCCGATACCGCGGCTTGCACCGGTGACCAGTGCAACTTTACCTTGCAGACTCATGCAAGTTTCTCCTGATTCAGGCCAACGCTGCACGGGCGGCAGCGAAAGCGTCTGGGGTATTGAGGTTGGAGGTTGCCACGCCTTCGGCGCAACGCTTGTTCAAACCGGCCAGTACTTTGCCAGGACCGCATTCGACCAGTTGGGTCGCACCCTTGGCCGCCAGCGCCTGCACAGACTCGACCCAGCGCACAGGCTTGTAGAGCTGCTCGAGCAAATCGCGCTTGAGGGTTTCCAGATCAGCCGGCACTGCTGCGCTGACGTTCTGCAGCACTGGAATCTGCGGGGCCTGCCAGTCGATCGCGGCGATCGATTCAGCGAAACGCTCGGCAGCCGGACGCATCAACTCGCAATGGGACGGCACGCTGACCGGCAACGGCATGGCGCGCTTGGCACCACGAGCCTTGCAGCCTTCAATGGCGCGCTCAACCGCCGCCTTGGCACCGGCGATGACGACCTGGCCCGGGGAATTGAAGTTGACGGCACTGACCACTTCACCTTGCGCTGCTTCAGCGCAGGCTGCCAGCACGTCAGCATCGTCGAGACCGAGGATGGCGGCCATGCCGCCCTGCCCGGCCGGAACCGCTTCCTGCATCAACTGGCCACGGCGCTCGACGAGCTTGACCGCGTCAGCCAGGCTCAGACTGCCGGCAGCAACCAGAGCGCTGTACTCACCCAGGCTGTGACCGGCCACGTAGGCCGGACGCGCGCCACCTTCTGCCAGCCACAGACGCCACAGGGCGATCGAGGCGGTCAGGATGGCCGGCTGGGTCTTGTCGGTTTGATTGAGTTGCTCTTCCGGCCCTTGCTGGATCAGCGCCCACAGGTCGTAACCGAGGGCATCGGAAGCTTCTTTGAACGTTTCAAGGACAACCGGATGTTGCGCGCCCAACTCGGCCAGCATGCCGAGGGACTGCGAACCCTGTCCTGGAAAGACGAATGCGAGGGAAGCAGACATGTAACAAGCCCCTAATGATCTTGTCGTCGGAGAATTGACGTCCCGACTGGGGGACGCAAGAAACTGACAGTTGGATGGCCAATTGAACTGAGCGGTCACATTTAAGCATTGTCCGACGAAAACGCCTAAAGCAACAAATCCTCCAGACGACCGTGGATGCGTTCCGGCAGGTTTTCCTGGATCTCGATCAACGCACGGGATATAGCACTCTGAAATCCTTGAACCCCGGCCGAGCCGTGACTTTTCACCACAATGCCCTGCAGGCCGAGAAAGCTCGCGCCATTGTGTCGCGCAGGGGCCAGATCGGCCTGCAGGCGCCTCATCAACGGCAACGCCAGGGCACCGACCATGCGCGAAGCGAGATTCTTCTTGAACAACGCTTCAATACGCCCGGCAATCATGGTGGCCAGCCCTTCGCTGGACTTGAGCAGGATATTGCCGACGAAGCCGTCACAGACCACCACATCCGCTTCACCGCGATACAGGCCGTCGCCCTCGACAAAACCGATGTAGTTGATGCCCCGCGCCTCCTGCAACAAAGCGGCGGCCAGCTTGACCTGCTGATTACCCTTGATGTGCTCGGTGCCGATGTTCAGCAAAGCGACTCGCGGGCGGACGATACCCAGCGTCTCGGCCGCCACCGAGCCCATCACCGCAAACTGCAGCAGGTGTGCGGCGCTGCAATCGACGTTGGCCCCGAGGTCGAGCAGCTGGCAATAGCCCGTCTGCGTCGGAATCGCCGCCACCATCGCCGGCCGATCAATGCCCGGCAAGGTCTTGAGCACGAATCGTGACAACGCCATCAACGCCCCGGTATTACCGGCACTGACACAGGCCTGGACCTTGCCATCGCGCAACAGCTCCAGCGCGACGCGCATCGACGAATCCGGCTTGCCACGCAATGCCTGGGCCGGTTTCTCGTCCATGGTAATGACTTCGCTGGCGGGCACGATAGACAGGCGCACGCGATCCGCAGCCGATTGGCCAGCGAGCAATTCTTCAAGGAGAGAGGGTTGACCGACGAGGGTCAGGTGCAGCGAGGGCGTAGCATTCAGACAAGCGAGGCTGGCCTGAACAATGCTGCGGGGACCGAAGTCCCCGCCCATTGCGTCAATCGCGATGACTTGAGCAGACAAGTGATTACTCGTCAGCGCCCTTGTCGATCACTTTACGGCCACGGTATACGCCTTCTGGCGATACGTGGTGACGCAGGTGAATTTCACCGGTGGTTTTTTCTACAGACAGAGTGCTTGCCGTCAGGGCGTCGTGCGAACGACGCATGTCACGGGCAGAGCGGGATTTTTTGTTCTGCTGAACAGCCATAATTGATTAACTCCTAAACGTTTGGGTCACGCTTTAACTGCGCCAATACACTGAACGGGTTGGACCGCGTTACCTCGTCCTCGCTCGGTTCGGGCTCATCGAGACCCGCCGGCTGCTGGCATTCTTCCGGATGATGAGCAGGCACAATGGGCAAGGCGAGCAGAAGCTCCTCCTCGATCAGTGACTGCAGATCCAATGGATCTTCGCCCAGTTCCAGCACGTCATAACCTTTCGGCAACGACTGGGTATTCGCACCCTCCTTTACCACAGCATAACTGCATTCGCTATGGATCGGCAGGGTGACCAGCTCAAGACAACGCTGGCAAACCATTTTGACTTCGGTGTCGATAAAACTGTGGATTACCACAGACTTACGTTCATCTCGTTCAAAAACGAATTTCGCCTGCACCGTACCGACAGTGTCGGAAAGCGGGTCGCAGAGTCTCTCCAAATCGGCCAGCAGCAGTTCACCTTGAAGGGTGGTGCCACGGTCAGCCAATTTGCGCGGGTCAACGTGAGGTGGAATCGGGTCATTCAACATAGGCGCAGCATTATAGGGATGCACCCAGCCATGTCAAAGGAAATTCAGCCCTGTGCGTCACTTGGAAGCCTCGCTAGAATTCGCAACTGACTTCTGGAGTTGCGCATGCTGCCCTTATTACTCGCTTCAAGCTCGGTTTACCGCCGGGAATTGCTGGCCCGCCTGCGGTTGCCGTTCGTCTGCAGCTCGCCAGATATCGATGAAAGTCATCGCCCGCAAGAGCCGGCCATTGAACTGGTCAAGCGCCTCGCCAGAGAAAAAGCCCAGGCGCTGGCTGGCACTTTTCCCGACCACCTGATCATTGGTTCCGACCAGGTCGCGGTGCTCGGCGAGCGCATCATCGGCAAACCGCACACGTTCGAGAACGCGCGGGATCAGTTACTCGCCGCCAGCGGCGCCAGCGTGACCTTTCTCACGGGCCTGGCCCTGCTCAACAGCCAGACCGGGCATTGCCAGGTGGATTGCGTACCGTTCACGGTGCACATGCGCACCCTCGACCAGGCAAGCATCGAGCGTTACCTGCATGCAGAGCAGCCCTACGACTGCGCAGGCAGCTTCAAGGCCGAAGGATTGGGGGTGAGCCTGTTTCAGCGCACCGAAGGCCCTGACGCCACCAGCCTGATCGGCCTGCCGCTGATTCGGCTGATCGATATGCTGCTGGTCGAGGGCTTACAAGTCCCTTGAAAGCAAAAGATCTTTTAAACGGCTTAACGCAACGACGGGCCGTTGAAACCCATCCACATCGCCAATTGTTCAGCCACGCTGGCGCCGAGCTTCTTCGAGAAGCGGTCGAACGTCGACTCCTGAACGGTAAAATCCACCAGTTCTTTCTCGCCAATGACATCGCGAGCCACCGAACTGGCACTGCCCAGGCCATCGATCAACCCCAGCGGTAGCGCCTGCTCACCCGACCAGACCAAGCCAGAGAACAGCTCCGGGTGCTCCTTGTCTTTCAGGCGATCGCCACGACCCTTCTTCACACTATTGATGAATTGCTGATGGGTGGTATCGAGCACGCCCTGCCAGAACCGAGTCTCATCAGGCTTCTGCGGCTGGAACGGATCGAGGAAGGACTTGTGCTCGCCAGACGTATAGGTCCGGCGCTCCACGCCCAGCTTCTCCATGGTGCCGACGAAACCATAACCGGCCGCAGTCACGCCGATGGACCCCACCAGGCTGGCCTTGTCCGCGTAGATCTGATCGGCCGCACTGGCAATGTAGTAAGCGCCGGACGCCCCCAGGTCGGAGATAACCGCATACACCTTGGTATCAGGATGCAGCGCACGCAGGCGAACAATCTCGTCGTACACATAGCCTGATTGCACCGGGCTGCCGCCCGGGCTGTTGATCCGCAGGACCACGCCCTTGACCTTGTCATCCTCGAAGGCCGCTCGCAGGCTGCCAACGATGTTATCGGCGCTGGCCTGCTCCTTGTCGGCGATCACACCAGTGACCTCGATCAGCGCGGTGTAGTTGGCACTGCGAGTGGCGGCTTTTTCCATGTCCATCAGCGGCGTGAACAGCATCAAAGCGCCAAACAGGTACACAAAGGTCAGCAGCTTGAAGAAAATCCCCCAGCGACGGGACCGGCGCTGTTCCTGCACGCTGGCCAACAAGGTCTTTTCCAGCAACTTCCAGCTTTTCTCGTCACCGCTCTGCGCATCCGCCTTGGCGGGCGCCTTCCATTCGTCGGTCATGCCATCTACCCCAAAAAACCTGTTAAGCCTGTTGATTCAGCCAGGCATGCAATTCTGAAAAACGATCAATCGCCAGTCGCGGCTCGAACAGCTTCAGCGCCTCGATCGATTGAGCGCCGTAACTGACCGCTACCGACGCCATACCGGCGTTGCGGGCCATCTGCAGGTCGAAAGAGGAATCGCCAACCATCATTGCCTGCTCCGGGCGAACGTCGCAGTGCGCGAGGATCTGCTCCAGCATCAGAGGATGGGGCTTGCTGGCAGTTTCATCCGCCGCACGAGTGATGTCGAAATATTTTTCCCAGCCGTGTGCCTTCAATACCCGGTCGAGCCCGCGACGGGCCTTGCCGGTTGCAACAGCCAGATGATAACCCTCGGCGCGAAAGGCCTCCATCGACTCGAGCACACCCTCGAACAAGGGCGAAGGCACGGCTTCGGCGGCGATGTAGTGATCGGCGTAATACCCCCGAAAGGCGATCAGCTCACCCTCGCTGATGTGCGGGTACAGGGTGCGAATCGCTTCCGGCAAACCGAGACCGATGATGCCCTTGACGGCAAAATCATCGCGCAGCTCAAATCCTGAGCGCTCTGAGGCCACATGCATGGCCTCGACAATCCGCCCGATGGAGTCCGCGAGCGTCCCGTCCCAGTCAAATATCAGCAGTTTGCAATCAGAGGGGTGCACTCAGGCGCTCCACAGTCTTGGCCCACATTTCATCCACCGGCGCCTGCAACTTCAGCTCGCCACCATCAGGCAGCGGCACGGTCAGCAGATAAGCGTGGAGGAACAGTCGCTTGCCACCCAGGTCGCGGATTTCCTTGCTGAAACCCTCATCCCCGTATTTCGGGTCGCCAGCGATGCAGTGCCCGGCATGCAGGGTGTGCACGCGGATCTGGTGGGTGCGGCCGGTGATTGGCCTGGCTTCGACCATGGTCGCAAAGTCGCCGAAGCGCCTTAGCACCTTGAACACGGTCACGGACTCCTTGCCCTCCTCCTCGTCGACCTCGACCATGCGCTCGCCGGAACGCAGGTTGCTCTTGCCCAGCGAGGCACGGACTTGCTTGATCGAGGCGGCCCAGTTGCCACGAACCAGCGCCATGTAGCGCTTGTCCACGCCATCACCGCGCAAGGCCGTGTGCAAGTGACGCAGCATGCTGCGTTTCTTGGCAATCATCAGCAGGCCAGAGGTGTCTCGGTCAAGTCGGTGAACGAGCTCGAGCTCCTTGCAATCGGGGCGCAACTGACGGAAGGCTTCGATCACGCCGTAGGTCAGACCGCTACCGCCGTGAACCGCAATACCACAAGGCTTGTTGATCACGATCAGGGCCTTGTCCTCGAAGATAATCGAGGCTTCGAGGCGCTGCAGCAGGCCTTGTGCCAGCGGCACCGGCTCGTCGCGCTCGGGCACGCGCACAGGCGGCACGCGCACGATATCGCCCGCCTGCAGCTTGTATTCGGGCTTGATCCGACCTTTGTTCACTCGCACTTCGCCTTTACGCAAAATGCGATAGATCAAGGTCTTGGGCACGCCTTTGAGCCGAGCGAGAAGGAAGTTATCAATACGTTGGCCGGCATATTCCGGCGAGACCTCAAGCAGTTGTACGCTTGGGGTCGAGGGGGCAGTAGTCGTCATGGCGCAGATGATATCAATTTTTTATGGAATTGAAGCACTTAATCATTACTGCTATAGTCGCGAACGCCGCCAAAAGCGGCCTGGACAGCGGACCAACGGTCTAAAACCGGCCCTGACCAATGCAATTCACCAGGACGCGAGGCCGTCCTACGGGGCTTTCGCTACTTAACGGTGGAGTTTGCAGCTGTAACGAGCGCAGGTGACATGAGGCCTGAATCAAGCCGCAGGGCAGAGTTTTCACTCGCCTTGCGAGCCAATATTCATGGCCAGTTCACAAAGTGCAGTCAGTTGCGAATGACCCCGAGCGAAGGTTTCGGAAACAACGCCTAAATTAGCCATGATGCGTGACCTCCCCTTTTGGAGCTCACGGTAAATGCCAACCCGCTGCGGATTCTGCGCGCGGCAGCACCCGAATTTTCAGGGATACGTGTAGGGTGGAGATGCACAACCGCTGGACTGTGTAGCAATAGGCTTTTTCAAGACGCTTCATCTCGTCCACAGCCAATGGTTGATTCCTCCTCCTGACTGAGTGCTTAAGTAGCCACAGCAAGCAGGACGCGTACGTCGCGACGAAGGCCCACATTGGCCGGACATCGCTGGACACGGGAATGGCCAACCACTCCCGACGCACCTGACACCGACCATGAGAAGTCGTGTGTGCCGAACGCCGTTTCCGGCAGCCCGGAAACCGACGGTACTACATGAAAAGAATGCTGATTAACGCAACTCAACCCGAAGAGTTGCGTGTTGCACTGGTAGATGGCCAGCGCCTCTACGACCTGGACATCGAATCCGGTGCACGCGAGCAGAAGAAGGCCAACATCTATAAAGGCCGGATTACTCGCATCGAACCAAGCCTTGAGGCTGCCTTTGTCGATTTCGGCTCTGAGCGCCACGGCTTCCTGCCCCTCAAAGAAATCTCCCGCGAATACTTCAAGAAAGCCCCGGAAGGCCGCGTCAACATCAAGGACGTCCTGAGCGAAGGCCAGGAAGTCATTGTCCAGGTCGAAAAAGAAGAACGTGGCAACAAGGGCGCCGCCCTGACCACCTTCATCAGCCTGGCCGGTCGTTACCTGGTGCTGATGCCGAACAACCCGCGTGCTGGCGGCATCTCCCGTCGCATCGAAGGCGAAGAGCGCAACGAACTGCGTGAAGCCCTGAACGGCCTGGTTGCCCCGGCTGACATGGGTCTGATCGTGCGCACTGCAGGCCTTGGTCGCAGCAGTGAAGAAATGCAGTGGGACCTGGATTACCTGCTGCAACTCTGGACCGCCATCAAAGAAGCCTCGCTCGATCGCTCCGCGCCGTTCCTGATCTACCAGGAAAGCAACGTGATCATCCGCGCCATCCGCGATTACCTGCGCCAGGACATCGGCGAAGTGCTGATCGACAGCGTTGAAGCCCAGGACGAAGCCCTGACCTTCATCCGCCAGGTGATGCCGCAGTACGCCAGCAAGATCAAGCTGTACGAAGACAGCGTTCCGCTGTTCAACCGTTTCCAGATCGAAAGCCAGATCGAGACCGCTTTCCAGCGTGTCGTCGAACTGCCTTCCGGCGGTTCCATCGTCATCGATCCGACCGAAGCCCTGGTGTCCATCGACATCAACTCGGCGCGCGCCACCAAAGGCAGCGACATCGAAGAAACCGCGCTGCAGACCAACCTTGAAGCTGCTGAAGAAATCGCCCGTCAGTTGCGCTTGCGCGACATCGGCGGCCTGATCGTCATCGACTTCATCGACATGACCCCTGCCAAGAACCAGCGCGCCGTGGAAGAGAAAGTCCGCGAATGCCTGGAAGCCGACCGCGCTCGCGTGCAAGTCGGTCGCATCTCGCGCTTCGGCCTGCTGGAAATGTCCCGTCAGCGCCTGCGTCCATCGTTGGGCGAAAGCAGCGGCATCGTTTGCCCACGTTGCAACGGCACCGGCATCATCCGTGACGTTGAATCGCTGTCGCTGGCGATCCTGCGCCTGATCGAAGAAGAAGCCCTGAAAGACCGTACCGCCGAAGTTCGTGCACAAGTGCCGATCCCGGTGGCCGCGTTCCTGCTCAACGAAAAACGCAACTCGATCACCAAGATCGAACTGCGCACCCGTGCCCGCATCGTCATTCTGCCGAACGATCATCTCGAAACGCCGCACTTCGAAGTTCAGCGTCTGCGCGATGACAGCCCGGAAGCCCACATCAACCAGTCCAGCTACGAAATCGCTGCTGCCGCTGCCGAAGTGGAAGAAGTCCAGCCAGCCGCTGCGACCCGCACCCTGGTCCGCCAGGAAGCTGCAGTCAAGACGGCCCCTGCCCGCGCCAATGCGCCGGTTCCTGCCGAAGTTGTTGCTGCCGCGCCTGTGGCTGCACCGGCCGCCGTGCCGGAGCCAAGCCTGTTCAAGGGCCTGGTGAAGTCGCTGGTCAGCCTGTTTGCAACCAAGGAAGAGCCAGCCGCACCGGTTGTGGTTGAAAAGCCTGCGACCACCGAGCGTCCGGCTCGTAACGAAGAGCGTCGCAACGGTCGTCAGCAGAGCCGCAACCGTAACGGTCGTCGCGACGAAGAGCGCAAGCCTCGCGAAGAACGTGCACCGCGTGAAGAACGCGCTCCACGGGAAGCTCGTGAACCACGCGAAGCTCGTGAAGAAACGCCGGCAGTAGCCCGCGAAGAACGCGCGCCACGTGAAGAGCGTGCACCACGCGCACCGCGTGAGGAACGTGCACCGCGCGCTCCACGTGAAGACCGCAAGCCACGTGGCGAGCGTGAAGAACGTGTACGCGAATTGCGCGAACCCCTGGACGCTGTTGCTCCAGCCGCTGCCGCTGTCGCTGTCGCTACCACTGAAGAGCGTCCGGCTCGCCAGCCACGCGAAGAACGTGCTCCACGCCCACCGCGTGAAGAACGTCAGCCACGTGCCGAGCAAGCAGCAGCTCCAGTAGCCGAAGAAGAACTGCTGTCCAACGAAGAGCAACTGCAGGAAGACGGACAGGAAGGCGCCGAAGGCGATCGTCCACGTCGTCGCTCCCGCGGCCAGCGTCGTCGCAGCAACCGTCGCGAGCGTCAGCGTGATGCCAACGGCAATGTGATCGAAGGTTCGGAAGAGTCTGAATCAGCTGAAGGCGAAGTGGCAGCCACTGCCGACGCACCAAGCGCTAACGACCTGGCCGCTGGCCTGGCTGTTACCGCAGCCGTTGCCAGCTCGGTGATCAGCGCTCCAGCTGAAGCACAGGCCAACGAGCAAGCCGAACGCGCTACTGCTGCCACCCTGGACACTGCTCCAGTCGAAGCGCCAGTGGTTGAAGCGACCTCGCCTGTCGAAGCCACCGCTTCGCCGGAAATCGAAGTGGCGCCGGCTCGTGAAGCGCAGCCTGAAGTAGAAGCGGCACCGCAACCTGCGGCAGTCGTCGAAGCTCCAGCAGTGATTGCAGAGCCTGCTGCCGAGACGGTCAGCGAAACCGTGACCGAATCGATTCGTGAAGTTCGCGAAGAGCAAACCGCTTTCAACTGGGTTGCCGAGCCAGCTGTTGCAGAAACGCCAGCCCCGGTAGCTGAAACTCCGGCTTACGAGCCAGAGCCAGTGGTTGCGGCTGCAGAGCCTGCTCCAGTGGTCGAAGTGCCGGTTGAGGCCCCGGTTGTAGCCGAAGTGGCTGCACCTGTGGTCGAAGCCGCGCCGGCAAGCGCCCTGACTGAAAATGGTCGCGCGCCAAACGACCCGCGTGAAGTGCGTCGTCGCAAGCGCGAAGCCGAGCGTCTGCAGAAGGAAGCTGAATTGGCTGCCGCTGCTGCTCCAGCCGTGGTTGAGCCTGCACCGGTGGTCGCTGAAGCCCCTGCTGAAGTTGTCGCTGAGCCTGTAGCGTCAGTGATCGATGAAGCACCACGTTCCGTACAGGACGCGGTAGAGCAACACGAAAAAGCCCAGGAAAAAGAGCACGAGCCTAAACCCCTCGTCTGATTCCGACGGCTGACAAAAAGCCCCGCCTGGTGATCCAGAGCGGGGCTTTTTTATACCTTGAAGATCAAAAGATCGTACGAAGGCTCGGGCCGCGTTCGGACGATCTTTTGATGTTTTACACAAACACCAGGGCCCCGGGCACATCCACATCCCACAACACCCCAGGATCATCCACCTCTACTTCAACCACCCTGGCCGAAGCAAACAGCGGCCTGGCCCCGCGGTCCCCCGAGAGCGCGATCAATGCCGGCCCGAAAGAGCCCGCGAACGCCACCGGGTGCCCATACTCGCCTTCATGCACTGGCACACTGATAGTGTCAGCCGCCATCCCTGCTATCACCCGCTCAATGCTCAACGGCAGGATGAAGGGCATATCCCCCAGCACAATCAACCAACCACCGGGCTGCGGACACGCCGCCACCCCGGCAGCAATGCTGTCCCCCATCCCCGTGGACTCGATCAGGACCACCTCGAACCCATAGGCCTGGGCCATGCGAATCACCTGGGGACGATCTGCAGTGGTAACCACAACCCGTTTGCCCGCCTTAGCCGGCAGATTCACGAGGACATGCTCGATGACCGACCGCACAGCACCGTCGCGCCCGGTACAGTCCGCCAGCAACTTGTCCTTGTCGGCGCCCGCTACCTGGCGAAAGCGCTCGCCCTGCCCCGCTGCCAGCACGATGACGGCGATGGGTTCGCTCATGGCGCCTCCTGCAAGGGCTTCTTCTGTTTGAGTTCGACGCCGTTCTTGATTGCGACAATTTCAGCCATCAGCGACAAAGCGATTTCCGCTGGCGAATGGCTACCAATGTGCAAGCCGATCGGGCCGTGCAGCCGTTCAATGGCCGCTGCCGACAAGCCTAGCTGAGCCAGATTATCCCGGCGCTTCAGGCTGTTGACCCGAGACCCCAGCGCACCCACGTAGAATGCATCGGAGTCCAGCGCCGTCAGCAGCGCCATGTCATCCAGGCGCGGGTCATGGGTGAGCGCTACAATGGCCGTGCGCTCGTCGGTCTGGATAGTCAGTACCGCTTCGTCGGGCATGCCCGGGACGAAGTGTCCATGCTGCTCTTCCCAGCCATAGACGAATTCGCTGCGCGGATCGCAGATCAGCACCTCGAAATCCAGCAGCCGCGCCATCTCGGCGACATATCGCGACAGTTGACCTGCACCGATCAGCAGCAGGCGCCAGCGCGGACCATAAATGGCCCGCAGCGTCTTGCCGTCAAAGGTCAGCGTTTGCAACTTGTCTGCGGGCTCCAGCAACACCTCACCGGTTTCAATCGACAGCGAGCGCGCCACAATCTCGTGCGCCTCGCAACGTGCCAGCAACTGTGCCACCCAGGCCGGATCGCCTACGCGCTCTTCAGTCAGGCGCAAGGTGCCGCCACAAGGCAAGCCAAAGCGCGCAGCCTCCTCGCGAGTCACGCCGTAGGTGATCAACTGCACGGGCGGTCCGTCAGCCGGGATGCGCCCATCGTGCAGGCGGGCAATCAGATCATCCTCGACGCAGCCGCCGGACACAGACCCGATCACCACGCCATCTTCACGCAACGCCAGCATGGCGCCAGGTGCCCGGGGCGCAGTGCCCCACGTCTGGACCACGCTGTACAGCACCACCCGCTGGCCCGCATTGCGCCATTCCAGCACGCTGCGCAGGACATTCAGATCGACGCTGTCCATCAGGCTTGCGCCTTCTGCCAACCCTGTAACTGGAAGCGCACCGGCAGGTTGCGAATACGCTGGCCCGTGGCAGCAAAAATCGCATTACACAGCGCCGGCGCAATCGGTGGAACGCCAGGTTCGCCGACGCCCCCAAGCGGCACGTCTCCCGGCGGAGTGACCATGTGCACCGCCAACTCCTTCGGCGCCAGGGACATGCGTGCTACTTCGTACATGTGGAAGTTATCCTGTTGGACCCTGCCGTCCTTGAAGCTGATTTCGCCGAGCACCGCATTACCCAGGCCCATCACACAGGCACCTTCGAATTGCGAGCGGATGCGCTCCGGGTTGATCTGCGGGCCGCAGTCCACTGCGATATCCGCCTTATGCACGATCAACGTGCCGTCATCCTTGACCTCAACCTCGATCACCGCCGCGACATAGGTGACAAAACTGTAGTGCACCGCCAGGCCCAGGCCACGGCCCTTGGGCAAGTCACGACCCCACCCCGCCGCCTTCGCCGCAGTTTCCAGGACCTTGCGCATACGGCCGGTATCAATCGGATAGCGTTCCGGCGACTCGCCGTAGTTCCACTCTTCGCTCAAGGTGCGCGGATCGATCTGGCGGTCCGGGCCGAGCAGCTTGATCTGGTACTCCAGCGGATCGCGGCCGGCCTTGTGGGCCAACTCATCGACGAAACTCTGGATCGCAAAGCCGTGGGGAATGTTCGACACCGAACGGTACCAACCCACCCGGGTATGCACCTTGGCCTCGGGGTTTTCCAGGCGCACGTTGGGGATCGCATAGGCCATGTTGGTGAAGCCCATGCCCAGCTCGAACGCCGCTTCATGATTCATGCCCGGTGCAAACAGCGCCGTGATACTGGGCGCGACGGTGCGGTGCAGCCAGCCGGACGGCAGGCCGTCCTTGTTCAGGCTGGCTTTGAGGTACTCGGCCGACACGGTATGAAAGTACGAACAATGGATATCGTCTTCACGCGTCCATTGCACCCGCACTGCCTTGCCGGGAAATTCCTTGGCGAGGATCGCCGCTTCGATGACAAAATCCGGCTTGGACTTGCGTCCGAAGCCGCCGCCGAGCAGGGTCACGTTGACCGTGACGTTATCGAACGGGACGCCGAGGCGTTCGGCAATTCGCTCTCGCGTCACCTGGGGTGCCTGGCTCGGCGCCCAGGCCTCGCAGACGCCGTCCTTGAAGCGCGCAATGGCTACCATCGGCTCCATCGGGGACTGTGCCAGGTGCGGCAGATAGTAAGACGCTTCCAGCGTGGTGTCGGCGTTGCCCATGGCCTCGTCGATGTTGCCGGTGTTGCGCACGACCTTGCCGGGCTTGAGCGATGCAGCTTCCAGCTCCTTGCGGTAGGCGATCGAGTCATAGCTGGCATTCGGGCCATCGTCCCACTCGATCTTCAGCGCTTCGCGCCCTTTGATCGCTGCCCAGGTATTGCTGGCGATCACGGCCACGCCACCCAGGGGCTGGAACTCCGACGGCATTGGCCGCCCTTCGATGTTGATGACCTTGAGCACGCCAGGCACTTTCAGCGCCGCACTCGAGTCAACGGATTTGACCTTGCCGCCATATACCGCCGGGCGCGCAATGGTCGCGTAGAGCATGCCCTCGATGTGCACATCGGCGCCGTAGACTGCACGACCATTGACGATGTCGGCACCATCGATCGCCTTGATGCCTTCCTTGCCGATGTATCGAAACTGCGCAGGCTGCTTAAGCCGCAGGCTGTCGCGAGCCGGCACTGCCAGTGCAGCAGCGGCAGCCGCCAGGGCGCCGTAACCCAGTTCACGCTTGGTGGGCTGGTGAATGACTTTGTGCAACTGTGCCTGACACTCGCCTACCGGTACTTTCCACTGCTCGGCAGCGGCTTGCTCAAGCATCGTGCGCGCAGCGGCGCCACAACGACGCATCGGCTCGTACCAATGGCGCATGCTGCGCGAGCCGTCGGTGTCCTGGTTGCCATAGCGAACTTCATCACCGGGCGCCTGCTGCACCTTGACCATCGCCCAGTCGGCATCCAGCTCGTCCGCCACCACCATGCTCAGGCTGGTGCGCACGCCCTGGCCCATTTCCGAGCGGTTGCACACCACGGTTACGGTGCCATCGGCGGCAATGCTGACATATACTTTTGGATCGTCGATCCAGCCATTGGGCATACCGTCTGCGCCGAATTTCTGCTCTTTATCGGCGGCGAGTGCGTCCTGCCAACCCCAACTGGCGGCCAGCACCAGCGCGCTGGTAGCGCCTACGCCCTTGAGGAAACCACGGCGGCTGAGATTGCTCAGCGCAAAATCATTCGGTAGCCCGCTCATGCCTTGGCCTCCTTCAGGTGGGTGGAGGCTTGGCGTATGGCGGTCTTGATACGGTTGTAGGTGCCGCAACGGCAAATGTTGCCCACCATCGCTTCTTCGATTTGCTCGTCGCTGGGGTTGGGGTTGACCTTGAGCAATGCTGTCGCCGACATGATCTGCCCGCCCTGGCAGAACCCGCACTGGGCCACTGCTGTGTCGAGCCAAGCTTGCTGGACGACTTGCCCAACCGGGTCGCTGTGCAAATTGTCGATGGTGCTAACGTCCTGGCCGATCACCGAGCCGATCGGCGTGATGCAACTGCGTGCCGGGGAGCCGTCGATATGAATGGTGCAGGCACCACACAGGCCCATGCCGCAGCCAAACTTGGTGCCGTTGTAACCGGCCACGTCGCGAATTGCCCAGAGCAGGGGCATGTCCTCGGTGACATCGAGTTGATGGTCTTGACCGTTGAGTTTCAGGGTAATCATGGGCACGCCCGCATATCTAAAGACGGTTATGGGGTCGAGCAATCTGCCGCCAGAGGCTGGCGGTTGGCATCACGCAGATCGACTCAGGCTAAGGAGGCTCTCTCATGCCGACGGCGACGTCTGCATCGGGCCTTTGGTGCAGCAAAATGGCTTGTATCGTTAGGCGGCTAAGTTAACCCAGGATTAACAAAAAAGCCCTGCACATCGACAAATGTGCAGGGCCTCCAGGGCAGTGCTGAAAGCGTAGCCTCAATATCTGTTGGGCTCCATTTCCAGCTCGACCTGGAATCGTTGCCAAATGTCTTTCTGGATCCGTTGCGCCAGGTCCAGCAACTGCAGGCCAGTGGCAGCGCCATAGTTGACCAGCACCAGCGCCTGCAACTTGTGCACACCGGCGTCGGCTTCGCGAAAGCCCTTCCAGCCTGCGCGCTCGATCAGCCATCCAGCCGCCAGCTTCATCTGCCCGTCGGGTTGCGCGTAGGCCACCAGGTCCGGGAATTCAGCCTTGAGCCGGGTGACCAGCGCCGCCGGTACCAGAGGGTTCTTGAAGAAACTGCCAGCATTGCCCAGCACCGCAGGGTCCGGCAGCTTTTCGCTGCGAATGCTGCAGATCGCCTGGCTGACGTCGCTGGCGGTCGGACGCTCGATACCCTGCTCGGTCAGGCGCTGACGCACCGGGCCGTATTCCAGATGCAGGTGTTCAGTGCGGTTCAGGTTGAAGCGCACCCGCAAGATCAACCAGCGCCCCGGCTCCTGCTTGAACAGGCTGTCGCGGTAGGCGAACTTGCACTCGTCCAGGCTGAAGTCGCGCAGTTCGCCGGTCCGGCGATCAAGCGCGGTCAGGCCGGCAAACACGTCCTTGATCTCCACGCCATAAGCGCCGATGTTCTGCATCGGTGCCGCGCCGACCGTACCGGGGATCAGGCTGAGGTTTTCCAGGCCAGACAAACCCTGGGCCAGGGTGTGTTGCACAAACGGATGCCAAGGCTCGCCGGCTTCGGCTTCGATCACCACCTGCTGGCCGTTGTCGCTGAGCAGGCGAATCCCGCGGGTGGCCATGCGCAGCACCAGCGCCTGGATATCGGCGGTGAGCAGCAAGTTGCTGCCCCCACCGATTACCAGCAATGGCACCTCGTGCTGCGTGGCATACGCCAGGGCGTCGCGCACGTCGTCGTCACTGTGGGCCTGGGCAAACAGGCGGGCCTGCACATCCACGCCAAAGCTGTTGTACGGTTTGAGCGATACCCGGGCTTGCACCTGCAGACTCATAACCGCCCCTTCAATTCGATCACCAGCAGGTCACTGGCGCGCTCGATCAGGTCCAATACCTGCTCGAAGCCCTGGTCGCCGTCGTAGTACGGGTCTGGAACTTCATCGAGTTCCGACTGATAGCGGCGCAGGAACAGGTCAAGCTCCGCCTTGCCCTTCGCAGGCTGCAATGCCTTGAGATTGCGCAGGTTGCTGTTATCCATCGCCAGGATCAGGTCATACATGGAGAAATCGGCACGACTGACTTGCTGCGCGCGCTGGGCAGACAAATCGTAACCGCGTAGCCGGGCGGCGGCCTGGCTGCGTTTATCCGGGGCCTTGCCGACGTGCCAGTCGCCCGTACCGGCGGAGGCGACCTCGACTTGCCCCGCCAGCCCGGCCTCGCGCAGTTTATGGCGCAGCACGCCTTCGGCGGTCGGCGAGCGGCAGATGTTGCCCAGGCAGACGAACAGAACCCGCATCAGGCCTCCAGCAGGCGACGAACCCGCTCCAGGTCTTCAGCGGTATCAACGCCGGTCGGTGGCGCGATCAAAGCGTCAGCCACGTGGATACGCACGCCGTGCCACAAGGCCCTTAGTTGTTCAAGGGATTCAGTGTTTTCCAGCCAGCAAGGGCCCCAGCTGACGAAGTCATGCAGGAACCCGGCGCGGTAAGCATAAATGCCGATGTGGCGACGGTACGGCACGCCTTCCGGCAATTGCTCGCGACTCCTGGCAAAGTCATCGCGGGCCCACGGCAAGGTCGCCCGGCTGAAGGTCAGCGCCAGACCGTTGAGGTCACTGACCACCTTGACCACATTAGTGTTGAACAGGGTTTCCACATCTTCGATCGGCTCAGCCAGAGTGGCCATGCGCGCTTCGGTGTGGGCTGCCAGGTTGGCCGCGACCTGATCGATCACATCAGGTGGAATCAGCGGTTCGTCACCTTGCACGTTGACCACGATGGCGTCGGGCGCCAGGCCCAGCTTCGTCGCCACTTCGGCCAGGCGATCGGTACCGGAGTTATGATCTTCACGCGTCAGCACCACTTCAGCGCCAAAGCCTTTGCAGGCTTCGACGATGCGCAGGTCGTCGGTGGCCACCACCACGCGCTCGGCGCTGCTTTTGCTCGCCTGTTCCCAGACGTGCTGGATCATCGGTTTGCCGGCGATCAGCAACAGCGGCTTGCCTGGCAAACGGGTGGAGGCGTAACGCGAGGGGATGACGACAGTAAAGGCTGCGGTCATTTATCCAGGCGCTCGTCGGTGGTCAGGGTGCGCGCTTCGGTTTCGAGCATGACCGGGATGCCGTCGCGAATCGGATAAGCGAGGCCGGCGCCCTTGCTGATCAGCTCGGTCTTGTCAGCGCTGAGCTTGAGCGGGCCTTTGCAGACGGGGCAAGCGAGGATATCGAGCAATTTGGTGTCCATGAGCATTCCCTGGATAAAACGGAGTTAAGGCAAAAGACGGTCCGGCACCAGGCGCATCAGCTGCGTATCGAACCAGGCGACAAAGGCCGGGGATGGCGCAGCATCGACCGTCAGGTACCACCAATCGGCGGCGGCGAAGGCACGGCACTTCACCGCGTCCTTTTCAGTCATTACCAAAGGCAATGACGGAGCGAAATTCAGTGCCTGCACGCTGTACTCGGCGTGGTCAGCGAACGCGTGCGGTACAGGCTTCCAGTGTAGCGTTTCGAGGGTCGTGAAGAAACGCTGTGGATTACCGATGCCTGCCACGGCATGCAGTGCCTGTCCCGCAGGAAAATGATCGAGCGGCCGCCGTTCACCGCTACGCAGATTGACCAGCGCGGTAGGTTGCAGCTGGAACGCAAACCCGTCATGGCGATCGTCAGCGGCGCCGTTGTAGAGCACCGCATCGACGCTCTCAAGGCGCTCGACCGGCTCACGCAGGGGCCCGGCGGGCAGGCAGCGCTGGTTACCCAGGCCACGGGCAGCGTCGATCAGCACCAGCTCAAGGTCACGGGCCAGGCGATAATGCTGCATGCCGTCGTCCGACAGGATCAGGTCCAGCGGTTCACTCTCGAGCAAGGCCTTGACCGCCTGACTGCGGTCCGGGTCGATCATCAAGGGTACGCCGGTGCGCTGGACGATCAACAGAGGCTCGTCGCCCGCAGTATCGGCGCCCTGATCCGCCGCGACTCGCCATGGAAGTTGCGGTGGTTTGGCGCCGTAACCCCGACTGACCACCCCGACGCGCAGCCCGCTACGCTGGCAGTGCTCGATCATCCAGAGAATCAGCGGAGTCTTGCCCGTGCCGCCGACGGTGATATTACCGACGACGATCAACGGCACTGGCGGCTGATAGATCTCGCCCTCGCCCGCCAGGAAACGCTTGCGCTTGTTCGTGACCACGCGGCGATAGAGCCACTCCAGCGGCTGCAACAGCTTCAGGGCCGGATGTCCCTCGTACCACGCGGCGAGCAAGCGATCGGACATGGCCATCAGGGCGCGGGCGGCGCCGCCTCGACAGTGGTCATGCGCAGGTGGCTGAAACCGAGCTTGCCGGCAGCATCCATGGCGATGATGACCGACTGATGCTGGGTCTTGCCGTCGGCGCTGATGGACAGCGGCAGGCTGGTGTCGCCGTTGGATTCTTTCTGCAGGGCGTCCATCAGGGTCGCCAGGTCGTTCTTGGGCAAGACCTGGTTATTCACCGAAAACGCGCCTTCAGCATTGATCGCCACGTCCAGGTGCTTGACCTGCTGATCTTCGGCAGGCGTTCCGCTGACGGCTTCCGGCAGGTCGACGCGCAGCTGGGTTTCACGGGTGAAGGTGGTGGTCACGACAAAAAACAGCAGCAGGATAAACACCACGTCGATCAGCGAAGCGAGGTTTATATCGACCGTTTCCCGAGGCTTGCGGCGGAATTTCACGCTTTGCCCTCGGCCAGGTCAACATCACGGTCGCCCTGTACGACCTCAACCAGCTTGATCGCTTCCTGTTCCATGCCCACCACCAGTTCGTCGATCCGGCGTTGCAGGAAACGGTGGAAGAACACCGCCGGGATACCGACCATCAGGCCTGCGGCCGTGGTGATCAGGGCTTTGGAAATACCACCGGCGAGTACCGCCGCGTTGGTGCCCATGCCGGTGCCCATGAACGCACTGAAGATATCGATCATGCCCAGCACGGTGCCGAGCAAGCCCAGCAACGGCGCCATGGCGGCAATCGTGCCCAGGGCGTTGATGTAGCGTTCGAGTTCGTGAATGACTCGCGCCGCAGCTTCCTCGATGCACTCTTTCATGATTTCGCGACCATGCCGGGAGTTGGCCAGCCCAGCCGCGAGAATTTCGCCCAGAGGGGAATTGGCGCGCAATTCCTTGAGCTTTTCCTTATTGAGCTGTTTGTCCTTGATCCAGACCCAGACCTGGCCGAGCAAATGCTCCGGAGTCACACGACTGGCACGCAGGGTCCACAGGCGCTCGACAACGATCGCCATGGCCACGATGGAACTCAGAATGATCGGCAGCATCATCCAGCCGCCGGATTTGACCAATTCCCACACAGTGACAGTCCCCTCGAAAAAGTGCGCCACTCTACCATAGGGGCTTCTCGCACCGAAGACCACGATGGCGCAACCGGTCGGGGCCCGCTGCCCGCCAGTCATTCTGCCAGCGGTGCCGGATCACGCCAGAAGCGCCGGTGTTGACGCATCGTCGCCGGTGCCGAGAAGGTCCCCAGTTGCAGATGAACGGCGCCCTGCTGCGCACTGTCGTAGATCCCCATTGCCAATTTTCGATAGCGTGCAATCACCGTTGGGTGCGGATGGCCGAACGAATTGCCGTTGCCGCGGGAGATCAGCACCGCCTTGGGCTGGAGCACGCTGAGCAGGGGCATCGAGGATGAAGTGCGACTGCCATGGTGCGGAGCCTGCAACCAGTCAGTGGCGACGGCCAGCGGGCTGCCGAGCAATGCCTGCTCGGCGGCCCGTTCGATATCACCGGTCAGCAGCAACCGCTCGCCGGAGGCCTCGATTTGCAACACGCAGGATCGGGAGTTGCTGTCCTGCGCCGACGCCCACTGCCAGAGCCGGAAGCCCACCCCGTCCCAATTCCAGTGCCCGCCGCTCTCGCAGGCATCTGCGAGCAGGCCATCTGCCGGGGGAAAGGGTTCGCCGCCCATTATCCTGCGGACCGGTACTCCGTCGACCACTGCCTTGGCGCCTCCGGCATGATCGGCGTGAGCATGGCTGATCAGCATCAGGTCAAGCTGTTCCACGCCCAGCTTGCGCAACGTCGGCAGCACCACTCGCGCGCCCATGTCCATGCCCGCGGAACGCGGCCCGGCGTCATACAACAGGTTGTGATGACGAGTGCGCACCAGGATCGCCAGGCCCTGGCCGACGTCCAGAAGCCAGACCTCGGCAATGCCTTCGGCGATTGTGGGACGCGGTGGCAAGACCAGTAACAGCAACATCGGCCAGCCCAGCCATCGCAGCGGCACGCCCGCCGGCATCAGCAGCAGCAAGGCGCCGGCGGCGGCCAACGCCCAGGTCCAAAACGCAATCGCCATAGGGTCCCAGGCGGGCACCTGCCCCGCCGCTTGCGCCAGGCCCTTGAACAGCCAGTCGAGCAGCCCCCCGGCGAGCCACAGCAACCCCTCGCCCACATAAGGCATTGGCAGCAGCAAGGTACCAAGCAATGCAGGCGGCAGGACCAACAGACTGATCCAGGGCACCGCGAGTAAATTGACCAGCGGCCCACTGACGCTGATCGGCAGGCCGAGGATGAGTAAAAGCGGACTCAAACCAATGGCGATCATCCACTGGGCGCGAGTCCAGGTTTGCCACCAGGGCAATGAGCCGAGCCGACCGCCGAAGGTGAAGATCAACACTGCCACCGCCGCAAAGGACAGCCAGAAACCGGGTTGCAGGCTCGTCAGCGGGTCCATCAACAGGACCCCGTTCAGCGCCAGCAGCAGCGGCCACCAGGCGCCGAGATGGCGCAAACGCAGGCGCCACAGCAGCACCAGGCCGATCATCACGCAGGCCCGGCGCACCGGTACGTCGAAGCCGGCAAGCAAGCCATAACCAAGAGCCGCCGAAAATGCCAATCCGCACGCCCAAGGCAGCCAGGGCAAACGGCGCGGCCATATGCCATAACGGGCAAGCCCCGCGATCAGCAAGTACATCACGCCTGCCAGCAAACCGATGTGCTGCCCGGAAATCACCAGTAAATGCACGGTGCCGGTGTCTTGCAGCACCTGCCAGTCCTCGCGACTCAGGCCGCTGCCGTCTCCCAGCACCAAGGCCGCCAGCGCGCCGCTGCGGCCCTGCGCATCTACACTCAGCAAGCGCTGGCGCAGGCTATCGCGCCAGGCTCCCCGGGCATCTGCGAGTTTTTCGCCAGCCTTCACCGTGCCGGTGGCGCCGATGCGTTGCGCCAGCAGCCAGGCGTCGTAGTCGAAAGCATGGGGATTGAGCAGCCCGATGGGTCGTTTCAGCTTGACCGCCAGGCGCCAGCGTTCCCCGCTATTCACCGCAGGGCCGTCGTACCAGGCCAGGCGCATCCGCTGCGGGAGCTTTGTACGCCGGGAATGGCTGTCCGACAGCTCGAAGCGCACGACACCTTCGCCGTTCTGCGGCAGTCCCGTGACCGTCCCCTCCACCCAACGGGTTTCACCCTCGAGCTGAATCGGCAAGCGATCGCTTAGCGCCCATTGCGCCTGGGTACAGGCCCAAGTGAAGCCAAACAGGAAAAACGCCAGCGGATAGGCGCGAAACGGCAGCACCTTCAGGCCCACTATCGGCATCAGTATCAACAACCAGACCGGCGGTAATGCCGGTAAGAAACGCAGGGTCAGCAAACCCAGCGCCAGCGCTATCATCCCTGTGCGCATACGCCCGTCCTTGGAGTCCACCCACTAGGCATAGTCGGGGGATCGCACGCCCGTCGTTATTAATTGTCACAAAGTCTGAATGGGCGGTTCACAGAATCGAGACATACTTGCCGCCTTAACCGACCGAGAAGCCTTATGCCCCGGCGCTTATTCAAACGCTACATGCCAGATCCGACGAGCATCAGGGAACATAAGTCCTTACGCTTCCTTGGCACCCTGCTGCATGACCCGAACCTGTGGCACCTCAACCGCCACTCCGTTGCCCGGGCGATGGCCGTGGGGTTGTTTGCCGCCTTCCTGCCCATTCCCTTGCAGATGCTGGTGGCCGCGGCGTTGGCCATCATGGTGCGCGGCAATATCCCCATCGCCGTCAGCCTGGTCTGGCTGACCAATCCAATCACCATGCCGGTCGTGTTCTTTTGTACCTACCAGACGGGCGCCTGGTTGATGGACATTCCTGCCCGGCACTTGCCGGACGAACTGACCTGGGAATGGATCAGCGGCGAGCTGTCCACGATGTGGCAGCCATTCCTGCTGGGTTCGGTGGTCACGGGACTGGTGCTGGGAGCCTTGGCCTATTGCCTGACGATGATGTACTGGCGCTGGTGGGTTGCGCGGCAGTGGCGGCGGCGCAAGAAAAACCGGATGTCGTGATGCAAAACGGCCTCCGCATGGGAGGCCGTTTGTCTATCCAGGATTACTTTAAGTACGCATCCCGCGGCCACTTACCAGCAACCGCGCGCAACCGATATACAACACCACGGTCGCCACCAGCATGAAGGTGATCGCTACGCTGATGCGGATGTCCGAGACTCCGAGGATGCCGTAACGAAACGCATTGACCATGTGCAGCACCGGGTTCGCCAGGGACACGGCCTGCCAGAACGGCGGCAGCAGGGAAATCGAGTAGAACACCCCGCCCAGGTACGTCAATGGCGTCAGCACAAAGGTCGGGATGATCGAAATGTCATCAAAGTTGCGCGCAAACACGGCGTTGATAAAGCCCAGCAACGAGAAGATCGTTGCCGTCAGCACCACCACCAGGATGGTCACGCCCAGGTGGTGCACCTGCAAATGGGTAAAGAACAGCGACAACAGGGTCACGATCACCCCCACCATCAACCCGCGCAGTACGCCCCCGAGGGTGTAGCCGATCAGAATCGTGTGCGGCGACACCGGCGACACCATCAATTCCTCGATGGAGCGCTGGAACTTGCTGCCAAAGAAACTCGACACCACGTTGCCATAGGAGTTGGTGATCACCGACATCATGATCAGGCCCGGCACGATGTACTCCATATAGGTGAAGCCACCCATGTCGCCAATCTGCCGACCGATCAGGTTCCCGAAGATCACGAAGTACAGCACCATGGTGATCGCTGGCGGCAGCAAGGTCTGCGGCCAGATTCGGGTGAAGCGCCTGACCTCGCGGTAGACGATGGTGTTCAGGGCAACGAGGTTGGGTTGCAGCTCGGAACTCATACCGCCACCTTCGACAGATTTTTCTCCACCAGGGACACGAACAACTCCTCAAGGCGATTGGTTTTGTTGCGCAGGCTCAACACTTCGATGTTCTGCTGCGCAAGCTGGGTGAACAGCGCGGTGATGCCCATGGCCTTGTCGACCTGGACCTCAAGGGTATGACCGTCGACCAGCCTGGCCGGGTAACCAAGCAACTGCGGCGCAACGCTCAAGGTGTTCTTGAGATCGAGCAGGAAGGTCTCCACATGCAACTGCCCCAGCAATTGCTTCATGCTGGTGTTCTCGACGATGGTGCCGTGATCAATGATGCCGATGTTGCGGCACAGCTGTTCAGCCTCTTCCAGATAATGGGTGGTGAGGATGATGGTGATGCCTTTCTGGTTCAGCTCGGTGAGGAAGGTCCACATCGAGCGCCGCAACTCGATGTCCACCCCCGCCGTCGGCTCGTCGAGGATCAGCAAGCGCGGTTCGTGAACCAGCGCGCGGGCAATCATCAACCGGCGCTTCATCCCGCCAGACAGGGACCGCGATGGCGTATCGCGCTTGTCCCACAACCCCAGTTGGGTCAGGTACTGCTCGGCGCGCTCCTTGGCGATTTTCGGCGGGATGCCGTAGTAACCGGCCTGGGTCACGACGATGTCGAAAGTCTTTTCGAACTGGTTGAAGTTGAATTCCTGGGGCACGACGCCGATGGAGCGCTTGAGCGCCGCCGGGTTCTTGTCCAAATCGTGACCGAAGATGTTCACCGTGCCGCTGGTCTTGTTCACCAGGGTCGAGAGAATGCCGATGGTCGTGGACTTGCCCGCACCGTTAGGGCCGAGCAAGGCGAAAAAATCACCTTCGGCGACATCCAGATCGATACCACTCAGGGCCTGGAAACCGTTGCCGTAGGTTTTGGTTAGCTGCCGGATGGACAGAGCGGAACTCATATCGGATTACGCACCAAGAAGGGAAAGGAAGGAATAGATAAGGGCGGGCGGTGACGAACACAACCGCAGCGCATGAGCGCAATGGTGCTTGTCCCCGCCACACAAGTACAGTCAAGCGTGTCGATAGTGAGTATTAAGTCAACGCGGTCATGACGGCTTTCTGATACGCCGGACGCTGCTTGAGCCGTGCGTACCAGGCCTCAAGATGGGGCTGGGGTGCGCGCTCGATGGGCATTTCAAACCAGGCATAAATAAAACTGCCCAGGGGGATGTCACCCATGCCGATCTCTTCACCCGACAGGTAGGGTTGGGACGTCAACGCCTGATCGACCACCGCCAGCAGCGCGTCGCACTCCTTGATCGCAGCGTGGATGGCCGGCCAGTCCTGTTGATCGGCCGAGGTGCGCAGCACACCCCAGAACACGGTGCGGAACGGGCCGGCAAAGTTCGAAGTGGTCCAGTCCATCCACTTGTCGGCGCTGGCGCGGGCTTGCGGATCCGCCGGGTACCAGGCGCTGTTGCTGGCGTGGCGAGCCAGGAGATAACGCACGATGGCATTGGATTCCCAAAGCACGAAGCCGTCGTCTTCGATCACCGGCACACGAGCATTGGGGTTCATCGCCCGGTAATGCGCGGTGTCCACGACGCCAAAGGCACCGCCGGCATCTATTGCCTCGTAAACCAGGCCCAGCTCCTCGGCGGCCCACAACGGTTTCCTGACATTCGACGAGTTCTTGCGACCCCAGATCTTCAGCATGAGCGCCTCTTTATGGATGAATGCGCAGGCAGCATACGCCGGATCAGGCGCGACTCAAATCGCTCTGCATGTCCCCCAGCAGCGCCGGCAACTGCCCGGCAAACAGGTGCGGGTAACATTTTTCCAGGTGCTCGAAAAAGAACGCTTCAGGCACATCAGTGAACTGGCCATGGTCGACCAGGTACTCCATCAACGGCTCGCCATCGCGGTTGAAAGGGTGGAACACGCTGTCGTTGATCCCGTCGAACTCCAATGGCGCGACGTTGAACAATTCACACAAGCCTTGATTGAATGCCGGCGTGGCCTTGACCCAGCGTCCGTTCAGGAACAGTTCGGTATAACCGTGCATGGCGAACACGTCGCTCCTGAGCAGTTCGAGCAGCCGCGGGGTCGACAGGTGATTGCGCACATCAGCCAGACCGATACGTGCCGGGATTGCGCAATGCCGCGCTGCGCCAGCCAGCAATGTGGCCTTGGGCACGCAATAGCTTTCCCCTGCCGCCAGGGCGTAACTGCCGCACAGGGTCTGCGGGTCGCGGCTGAAGGTATAGGGGTTGTAGCGCACAGCTTCGCGCACGGCGTAATAGAGATTGATCGCCTGCTCGAGCGGATCGCGACTGGCGCCACGGTGTTTTTCAGCGAACTCCACTACTGACGGGTGGTCACTATCGATGAAGCGGCCGGGGCTCAAATACTCGTGCATGAGATCAATCTCCTGGGGAAGACCCGAGTCTAGCGACAGGATAAGCACAGAGATAACGGCATTTCGGCCAAACATGGGCGCATTGTCGCGAGAGCAGCGAACGATTTGCGCAGGCTGTTGCCAACCGTGCCTGCAAAACTTTTACAAGGTTTCTCACAATTCAACACCTTGCCCTGATCACCCTGCTACGGATGCCGTCTAAGCTCTGAGGGTTGGTTTTGCCCTGGTTCACGGAGGATTAAATATGCTGTTGTTGTGGATACTGGTTCTGATCGTCGGCATTGCCTATCTGGCGCATCGCCGCACCGCCCCACTACCCGCCTTGTGCATCGTTGCCGTTTATGTGGTGGCAATGGGCGCCTTCAGTCACGCGCCAGGCTGGTTGTTGTTGCTGCTATGGGTGTTGATCGCCGCCGTGGCGGCGCCCTTGTTGCTGCCGGACCTGCGCCGCAAATTTTTCAGCGCGCCACTGTTCAGCTGGTTCCAGAAAACCCTGCCGCCGATGTCGCAGACCGAGCGCGATGCGATCGACGCAGGCACAGTGTGGTGGGACGGTGAATTGTTCAGTGGCCGTCCGGACTGGGATAAATTGCTGGCCTACCCGAAAGTGCAGTTGAGCGAAGAGGAACAGGCTTTTATCGATGGCCCGACCGAAGAGCTCTGCGCCATGGTCAGTGACTGGCAGATCGGCCAGGACATGGACCTGCCACCGCAAGCCTGGACCCACATCAAGGACAACGGCTTCTTCGCCCTGATCATCCCCAAGGAATTCGGCGGCAAGGGCTTTTCCGCCTATGCCCACTCCCAGGTGGCGATGAAACTGGCGACTCGCAGCGGCGACCTCGCCTCCACCGTGATGGTCCCCAATTCCCTAGGCCCTGCCGAGCTGCTGCTGCACTACGGCACCGACGAACAACGCAACCACTACTTGCCACGACTGGCGCGCGGTGACGATATTCCGTGCTTCGCCCTGACCGGCCCGCTTGCCGGCTCCGATGCCGGCGCGATGCCCGACACCGGGATCATCTGCAAGGGTGAATGGGAAGGGCAGGAAACCCTTGGCCTGCGCCTGAACTGGGAAAAACGCTACATCACCCTGGGCCCCGTCGCGACCCTCCTCGGCCTGGCGTTCAAGGCCTATGACCCGGACCATCTGCTGGGTGACAAGGAAGACCTGGGCATCAGCCTGGCGCTGATTCCAACTGACACCCCTGGCGTCGAGATCGGACGTCGCCACCTGCCACTGGGCGCGGCGTTCATGAACGGCCCCAATTCCGGCAAGGACGTGTTCATCCCCCTGGACTACCTGATAGGCGGCCAGGAGATGCTCGGCAAGGGCTGGATGATGTTGATGAACTGCCTGTCCGTCGGCCGTTCGATTTCCCTGCCGGCAGTTGGCACCGGCGCCGCCAAGTTCACCAGCCTGGTGACCGGCCAGTACGCCCAGGTCCGCGAGCAGTTCAACGTGCCACTTTCGGCGTTCGAGGGTATCCAGGAAGCCATGGCGCGTATTGGCGGCAATGCATGGATGATGGATGCAGCGCGGATGCTTACCGCCAACGCCGTAGACCTGGGCGAGAAGCCTTCGGTGCTGTCGGCGATCCTCAAGTACCACCTGACCGAACGTGGACGCGAATGCATCAGCCACGCCATGGATGTACACGGCGGCAAGGCCATCATCATGGGCCCGAACAATTACCTGGGACGCAGCTGGAACGGCGCGCCGATCTTCATCACCGTGGAAGGCGCCAACATCCTTTCGCGCAACCTGATGATCTTCGGCCAAGGCGCGATTCGCTGCCATCCGTTCGTACTCAAGGAAATGGCCCTGGCGGGGCGCGAGGACAAGGATCAGGCCCTGGTCGAGTTCGATGCGTTGCTGCTCAAGCACATCGGATTTGCCGTTGGCAACGCCGCCAGCACCCTGGTGCTGAACCTCGGCTTTGGTCACTTTGAACGGGCGCCAGGCAATGCCCTGAGTCAAGGGTACTTCCGCGCGCTCAACCGCCAGGCCGCCGCGTTCGCCATGCTCGCCGACCTCAGCATGATGCTGCTGGGTGGCGAACTTAAACGTCGCGAACGCCTGTCGGCACGTCTGGGTGATGTACTCAGCAACATGTACCTGGCCTCTGCGGCACTCAAGCGTTACCACGATCTCGATTCGCCTGAACATATGGCGCCGCTGTTTAACTGGGCGATGGAAGAAAGCCTCGGTCAGTCGGAAAAGGCCCTCGACGAACTGCTGACCAACTTCCCGAACAAAGTACTGGGCTGCCTGCTGCGGGTGATCGTGTTTCCATTCGGTCGCCGTCACAAAGGTCCGTCGGACAAGCTCGGTGCCGAGGTCGCTGCTGTCATCGGTCGCGCCAAAGGTGATCCGACCCTGGAAGAGTTGCTCGGTGGCTGCTACCGCCCGCAGGCGGCAGATGACGCCGTCGGCGCGTTGCAGCATGCGTGCAACCTGTTGAACGCCGCGCAGCCTTTGCAGAAGAAGCTGCATGTGGCGCTCAAGAGTGGCCAGGTCAAGCCGGCTGCCGGGGAACACGCGATTGATGCGGCACTGGAAGCGGGCGTATTGCAGCCAGTGGAAGCGCTGACTTTGCGTGATGCCGAGGCGGCACGACGCAAGGTGATCGATGTCGACGACTTCGACAAGGAAGAGCTGGCACTGGCCGACGGAAAGGTCCGCTGATTCCGTCCTACCTGTAAAAACGGGCGCAGGAGCTTTATACTCCCGCGCCCGTTTTGCTCTTGAGGACTTATCTCGTGTCCAACATCGTTGCCGATCATCTCGTCCTGCTGGACCACTTGCGCAGCATCCTGGTCGCCGTGGGCGAGGCCGAGCAGGTTCCCGAAGAAAGCCATGCCTTGTTCCTGGAGCGTTTCGACGAACTGCGGGCATTGTTGCCAGTCGACCCGATCGAAAGCCAATACCTGGGCCAGGACATCCTCTGCCAGGTGATCGCCCGCTACCCGCAAATCGCCCACCTGGTCCCGCGCGACCTGCTGTGGTATTTCGCCGGTGATTGCCTGCACTACATGCCTGACGACGAAATCGATTTGTACCAGGCGCTGGAAGAACGTCGCTTCGAAGCCGAACAGAACGATGAGCCGTTCGACTGGAATCAGGAGAAGCAACTGCTGTCGATGTCCATCGACGACAGCAAGCACTGATCCACGATCAGCACTACCAGAGGCCCGCATGGTGAACATGCGGGCCTTTTTCGTGGCAGCCGATGACCCCATCGCGGGCAAGCCTTGCTCCCACAGGTAAAACCGGACCATTGTGAGCTGACCTTAAGCTCGTGGGAGCAAGGCTTGCCCGCGATGGGGCCTCTAGGGCAAACCTTCACTTTCAGGTGTCTCATAGGCCGCCATCTCTGCCCCCCGACCAGGCTTGCCCAAGGTCGGCTCTTTCTCCAGGCACTCCACCAGATAATCGATAAACACGCGCAACTTCGGCGGCATGTACCGGGTTGGTGAATGCAGCAGCCAGGCACCACCATGGTAAGACGCCAGAAAGGTCCAGTCCGGCAACACCTGCACGATTACCCCCTGCTCCAACGCGTGACGTGCCGTGAAATAAGGCAGGCTGCCAATTCCGATATGCTGCAACACCGCCCCCAGGCGAACGCCGGTGTGATTGGCGGCATAACGCCCGCGCACACCGACCGAGATCGCCTTGGTGCCCTTTTTGAATTTCCAGCGCGCATCGCTCGGAGTTTCTCCCAGGTAGATGCAACTGTGGTTGAGCAAATCATGGGGGTGCGTCGGTATGCCGTGTTCGGCCAGGTACTGTGGAGTGGCGCACAGCATATGATCGATCGTCAGCAGCTGGCGCCCCACCAGCCCGGCAGGTGGCCGATCAGTGATTCGAATGGCCAGGTCGACATGGTCATCGATCAGATCCACCTGCCGATCCTCCAGCAGCAACTCAACGTCCACCTTGGGAAAACGCCGCAAGAATTCCGGCATGTGCGGGTGAATCACAAACCGCCCAACCGCCTTGGGCACGCTCACCCGTATCAGCCCTTCTGCCTCATCCGTGAACTGGCCACTGATCTCCATGACCGACTTGGCGGCGCTGACCATTTCCTGGCAACGCTTGAACACCTCCTCGCCACCATCACTGAGCCGCAACTTGCGCGTGGTGCGTTGCAGCAAGCGAGTGGCCAACGCTTTTTCCAGGCGCGAAATGCTACGACTGACCGCCGAAGGCGAGGAGCCGAGTTGACGAGCCGCTTCAGAGAAGCTGCCAGTCTCGACAACCTTGACGAAAATCGCCATTTCACCCAGCAGCGGCAACGGAAGATTTATGCTCACAGCGCAACAGTCCTTTGATCTTTGACCGGATTATCACGCTTTTCCCCGCTACCTATAATAAAAAACAGTATTTATCCGGATTCGGCACATGACGCTTCGCCTCTTTTTCCACAGTGATGACCTCAATGCCAACGTGGAAGTACTGGACTGCATGCCGCACGAGAACGAGTTCGCCGTCGTGCTGCGGGCCACACTCTTTCACCCCCAGGGCGGCGGGCAGCCTTTTGATACCGGCTCGATAGGCGAGAGCCAAGTGCTTCGTGTGGTCCAGGATCCCGACCGCATCATCCATTTTGTCGACCGCCCGATAACCCCGGGCATGACCCGGATTCGGATCGACGAGCAACGTCGCCAGTTCAATACCCGCATGCATTCTGCCGGTCATTTGATCGGCCACCTCGTCCAGGCCATGGGCTGGATGCCAGTCAAGGCGCATCACTGGCCAGGTGAAGGCCGGGTGCAATTCAAACCTGCCGAGTCCGCACAAGAGGTCGACGTAAAGACTGTCCAGATCGGCCTCGATCAGTGGATAGCCGACGACCTGCCACGCCTGTCGTCGCTACGCGAAGGCGCGAGGGAAATCAGCTTTGGCGAACTCCCTGCCTATGGCTGCGGCGGCACTCATGTACGCAGCCTGAGGGAGTTGGGCACGGTCGCCATCGCCTCCGTCTCATCGAAGAAAGGCGTGCTATCGGTTCACTACAGCGTGGACTGAGGCTGGGGCAGCCATTCACTTCGGGCGGTATTGCCGGACACCCGATCTTTTCGATCTAAAAAGCCACACACGCAAAAGGCCCGCGCAGTCTGACTGGCGGGCCTCTTCACTTCTCGGGAACAAATTCTGCACAAACAAAAACGCCGCTCAATGAGCGGCGTTTTCGTTAAATATGGAGCGGGAAACGAGACTCGAACTCGCGACCCCGACCTTGGCAAGGTCGTGCTCTACCAACTGAGCTATTCCCGCAAATGGCGTCCCCTAGGGGACTCGAACCCCTGTTACCGCCGTGAAAGGGCGGTGTCCTAGGCCACTAGACGAAGGGGACACGCTGCCCGGAACACATGGTGTGTGTTTCGGTGCCCAGAGCCGCATCCGAAGACTTGGTTCTGGTTTCACTCAGTGCTGCCCGAAAGCAACACTGTTTAAAAATGGAGCGGGAAACGAGACTCGAACTCGCGACCCCGACCTTGGCAAGGTCGTGCTCTACCAACTGAGCTATTCCCGCATTGGCGTCCCCTAGGGGACTCGAACCCCTGTTACCGCCGTGAAAGGGCGGTGTCCTAGGCCACTAGACGAAGGGGACACACGTACAACATTCACTGCCTACCGCGTTTCGCTGTGTGCTTTACGCTGTAAGTGGCGCGCATTCTATGGATGGATTGAGAGGTCGTCAACCCCCAGATATAAATTTATTTAAATCAATGACTTCGACCTGGATTCAGGCGCGTTTCGGGCTTTTCCGCCGCCCGGTGTCTGACGCCTATATTCTGACGCCTGCCAAGACGTTATAGTCGATCTGCGCCACAGATGATGGCCATATGCACCCAATACAGAGATTACTTATATAAGGCGCATGACGGCCGATACAGGCTGGACACTGTCCGATTCAACCCGCCGTGCGGCGCTATGCGCTCCAATGCCAAGCCACTACACTCGCTCGCGAATCCCATAAAGAGGTCTTACCGGTGACTCCACTCATGATCACCCTGCTCGTCGTAGCCGGGATCGCGCTATTGATCGTCATTGGCTACATGAACAATGTGGTGGAAAACAACAAGCTGGAGAAAGCCCGCACCAAGGTTGAGCTCAACGACCGCCTGCGTCGTTGCGGTGAGATCACCGAGACGTTCCCTGGGCAGTTGATGACACCGGCGCTCAAGCTGCTGTTGACGCGCCTGGAGCTGAATGTCTGCCAGCGCCTGCTCAACCTGGAAAAATCCAATGCCGGGCTCAAGGCCCGGATTGCCGAGCTGACGGCGCTGGTCGCGCAAGGGGAATCGATTCCGGTCAATAACCCGCCGGCGCCGATCCAGACTGAGGCCAAAGCCAAGGACGTACGTTTCCTGCTTGAGGCCCTGCACGGTCAAATTACCCGCGCAGCCCAGGACGGTTTCCTGCCCACCAACGAAGCCAAGCGCTGGATCCGTGAGGTTCGCCATATCCTGGTGCTGCTGCACATCGAGTTTTTCAACAATCTGGGCCAGCACTCGCTGCAGCAAAATCAACCTGGCCAGGCGCGACTGGCTTTCGAGCGCGGCGTTCAATACCTGCGCAAACAGCAGGAACCGCAGGTTTACGCCGAACAGCTGCAGTATCTGGAGAAACTCCTGGCTCGTGCCAACGCCCAGGTGATGGACAAGACTGCGCCTGCCGAAGACGAAGTGAACCAGTTGACCGAAGGCCTCAAGGACGTCGAAGCCGATGCGGACTGGAAGAAAAAAGTCATCTACGACTGATCGACCTGTGCAGGAGCGAGCTTGCTCGCGAAAAACGTCTGAGCGCTGCGGGGTGTCTGAATCCCCGAGTCATCGTTGACGACCATCGCGAGCTCGCGCCTGCAGAGTCAGAGCCTGAAATGCCCCACCATCCCCTTCAGCTCTATCCCCAACTGCGCCAGCTCGATACTGGAAGCGGCATTGCCCTGCATCGCCAGCGAAGACTGGTCGGCGCTGGCACGGATGCTCGTTACGCTTCTATTGATCTCCTCGGCCACCGAGCTCTGTTCCTCGGCGGCTGCAGCAATTTGCTGATTCATCTGCTGAATCAATGACACGGCAGCCGCGATGCTGCCCAAGGCACTTTCGGTCTGCAGTGCATCGCTCACCGCCAGCTTGACCAGCTCCCCGCTGTTCTGGATCTGTTGCACCGATGAGTGCGCCGCAGAACGCAAGGCGCTCACCAGGCGTTCTATTTCCTCGGTCGATTGCTGGGTGCGCTTGGCCAGGGCTCGAACTTCATCTGCAACCACTGCGAAGCCCCTGCCCTGCTCTCCGGCGCGCGCGGCTTCAATCGCCGCGTTCAGCGCCAGCAGGTTGGTCTGCTCGGCCACGCTCTTGATGACGCCGAGCACCGTGCCGATGTTCTGGATCTCGGCGCTCAGGCTTTCAATGCTTGAACTGGCCGAGGTCGCTGAATCCGCCAGCAGCTCGATCCGGGCCATGCTCTGGCGCACCACTTGCTGTCCGCTTTCGACCTTGCTGTCCGCCGTCTGCGCCGCTTGAGCGGCCTCCTCTGCATTACGCGCGACGTCATGCACGGTGGCGGTCATCTGGTTCATCGCGGTGGCTACCTGCTCGGTTTCCTCCTTCTGGCTACTGACCTCAAGATTGGTCTGCTCGGTGCCTGCCGATAACGACTGCGCCGAACTGGCCAACTGTTCGATGCCGGCCTGCAAGCCACTGACGATGGTGCTTAGCCCGGTCCCCATCTGCTGCATGGCGTGCATCAGTTGACCGATTTCGTCGCGCCGGGTCACCTCGACCGTCGCACTCAGATCCCCCGATGCAATTCGCTGGGCGACCTGGATCACACTGCGCAGAGGCGCCACGATCAGGCGGGTGATCACCCACGCGGCAATCAGGCCGGCCAGGAGTGCCAGCACAGAGGAACCGATGATCAGCAATGCGTTCTTTTTCAGCTCTGCCTGCATGGACTGATCTTCGGCGACATAGGCCTGGTCCACTCGATCCACCACTTGGGCGGCACGCTGGTGCAACTGCGCATAGACGGTCTTTTCCTGAGCCAGCAGCCCGGTGTACTCCGCGAGTTTTTCGCTGAAACCGGCAATGTGGCCAGTCACTTCGTTGAGCACCGTCTTGTAGCCGTCATCCAGGACTGTGGATTTGAGCTGCTCAGCCTGGGCCAGCGCCTGGTCAGCCTGCTCGATCTTGCCCTGGCCGGCGCCGTCATCACCCTTGCGACTCAAGTCCAGGCGTACACGTGCCTCGTTCATCGCCTGCAGCATCAACCGCGAGACCTGACTGACCTGACCGGCCTGTTCGATGAATTGCGCGCCATCCTTGCCCTGGGACTCTTTCAGGGTGTAAGCCCCATCATCGGCGAGCCCGGCCTGCAAAACATCGAGGTTGTTGGCAACGCTTGAGACTGACCAATTGGCCATTTCCAAGGCCAGGTCCTTGGTCTGGCTGAGCGAGACGAACTCGTCGAAGGCTTTTCTATAAGCCGCCAGCGATTGCTCCACGTCATTCATCACCGGCACATTCGCTGCAGAGGCCTGCTTGAGCCCGGTCGCCAGGGCAATCAGCTCGTCGACCCCGGCGTGCAAGGCCTCGACGGTTTTAGCGTCGCCCCGCAAGGCGTACTCCTGCTCGAGCAAGCGCACCTTGAGCAGGCCGCTATTAAGCGAGGACATCTGTTTGAGATCATTGAAGCGCTGGCTGATGGCCTGCAACGACCATACGCCGATTGCCGCGATAAGCGCCGTCAACAACAGTACCAAGGCAAACCCCACACCCATTTTTTTTGCCATACCGAGGTTGGCAAAACGTCCTTGCACGGCCGATTTCATTGCACTGGGTCCCTTGATCGAGTCTATTCAAGCAGATTCGCAACGGGCCCCAGGCAACACAAGACTCTGACGTCGGAATAATGGCAAAAAGCTACGCACCCGTCGTTTTCAGAACGCTGGAGGTCGATCCGGCGAAGTCGCCATGAAGAAGCGGCGAGCCTGCGGATCACACGCATAGAAAGTGGCTGGATCTTACTTGGGTGACACAGTAAAAGATCGCAGCCTCGTTGCACTCGACAGCGCCTACACAGCGTCCTAAGCAGCGTCCTAAGCAGCGTCTGCGCAGGCTTGTGCAAAGCGGGCGGGTTTAGAAGGCCGTTACGCCGCCGTCCACTGCCAAGGAGTGCCCGGTGGTGAAAGCGGCGCCATCGCTGCACAGGTACAACACCGCACTGGCGATCTCCTCCACTTTGCCGATGCGACCGACCGGGTGCATCGCGTTGGCGAACTCGCCCTTCTTCGGATCCGCCTCATAAGCTCGGCGGAACATGTCGGTGTCGATCACAGCAGGGCACACGGCATTGACCCGGATTTTCTTTTTCGCATACTCGATCGCAGCTGACTTGGTCAGGCCGATCACTGCGTGCTTGGACGCCGCATAGATGCTCATCTTCGGCGCAGCGCCCAGGCCCGCCACCGAAGCCGTGTTGACGATGGCGCCACCGCCCTGGGCCAGCAGCAGAGGCAGCTGATACTTCATGCACAGCCATACGCCTTTGACGTTGACCCCCATGATGGCGTCGAACTCGTCAAGCGTGCCGTCCGCCAGCTTGCCCTTCTCGATTTCAATGCCGGCGTTGTTGAAGGCATAGTCCAGGCGCCCGTAGGCATTCACCACCTCGTCCATCAGGTGTTTCACTTCGCTTTCCTGAGTGACGTCGCAGCGCACGAAGGTCGCTTCGCCGCCCAGTGTACGAATCAGCGCCACGGTACCTTCGCCGCTTGCCGTGTCCAGGTCGGCGACCACCACTTTCAAGCCTTCAGCGGCGAATGCCTGGGCAGTCGCGCGGCCGATACCATTACCGGCGCCCGTCACTACTGCTACCTGACCAGAAAACGTCATGCTCATTGTCATGTCCTCGAAGAAAGCCGGGAAAGTGCGTGCACCCAGTCTAGACACAGGTGCCTGCAGCACGTCAGCACTATCAAGAGGCCGGTTGGCTGCTCATGAGTAGCAGTGATGAAACTGCCTGGGTGACTATCACTGCTCTGGATCGAACTGCATTCGCCGTATCAGCGAGACTTGCGGCCTGGGTCATGAAGGGCTATCAACAAGGCTTCATCCCTCTTGAGCGCCTGTCATGACTACCCAGACCAATCGCCAGTTCCTGCTCGCCAAACGTCCGGTGGGCCCGGCGACCCGCGAAACCTTCACCTATCAGGAAGTACCGGTTGGTGAACCGGGCGCAGGACAGATCCTGGTCAAAACCGAATACCTGTCCCTGGACCCTGCCATGCGTGGCTGGATGAACGAGGGCAAGTCCTACATTCCTCCAGTCGGTATCGGCGAAGTCATGCGTGCATTGGGCGTGGGCAAAGTCGTTGCGTCGAACAATCCCGGTTTTGCCGTCGGCGACTACGTCAACGGTGCCCTTGGCGTGCAGGATTATTTCCTCGGCGAGCCAAGGGGTTTTTATAAGGTCGATCCGAAACTGGCCCCGCTGCCACGCTACTTGTCAGCGCTGGGCATGACGGGCATGACCGCTTACTTCGCCTTGCTCGACGTCGGCGCGCCAAAAGAAGGCGACACCGTGGTGCTGTCGGGCGCCGCTGGCGCTGTGGGCAGCATTGCCGGGCAGATCGCCAAGCTCAAGGGGTGTCGTGTGATCGGCATCGCAGGTGGCGCGGACAAGTGCAAGTTCCTGATCGAGGAACTGGGTTTCGACGGCGCTATCGACTACAAGAACGAAGATGTGCACGCCGGCCTGAAGCGTGAATGCCCCAAAGGGGTAGACGTCTATTTCGATAATGTCGGCGGCGATATTCTTGATGCAGTGCTGAGCCGCTTGGCGATGAAAGCGCGAGTGGTTATCTGCGGCGCCATTAGCCAGTACAACAACAAGGAGGCAGTCAAGGGACCCGCCAATTACCTGTCGCTATTGGTCAACCGCGCTCGCATGGAAGGCTTTGTGGTGATGGACCACGCGGCGCAGTTCGCCGCCGCCGGGCAGGAAATGGCGGGCTGGATGGCCAAGGGACAACTCAAGAGCAAGGAAGATATCGTCGAAGGGCTGGAGACGTTCCCGGAGACGCTGATGAAGTTGTTCAGCGGGGAGAACTTTGGCAAGTTGGTGCTGAAGGTGTAACGCTGTCACTGACTGAATCAAAACCCTGTGGGAGCGGGCTTGCCCGCGATGAGGGCGTGTCCGTCGACATCAATGTTGACTGGCACATCGCTATCGCGGGCAAGCCCGCTCCCACAGGTTTAGAGCCGGTTAGGCGAGTTCGGCGACTACGGCAGCCAACGCCTTGGCTGGATCAGCCGCCTGGCTGATCGGACGGCCGATCACCAGGTAATCCGAACCGGCATCCAGCGCCTGCCGCGGGGTCAGGATGCGGCGTTGATCATCCTGGGCGCTGCCGGCCGGACGAATACCTGGCGTCACCAGTTGCAACGACGGGTGAGCCGATTTCAGGGCCTGGGCTTCCAGCGCCGAGCACACCAGGCCATCCATTCCGGCTTTTTGCGCCAATGCAGCCAGGCGCAGTACCTGTTCCTGCGGTTCGATGTCCAGGCCGATACCTGCCAGATCCTCGCGCTCCATGCTGGTCAGCACGGTCACGCCGATCAACAGCGGCTTTGGCCCCGTGCGCTGGTCGAGCACTTCGCGACACGCAGCCATCATGCGCAGGCCACCGGAGCAGTGCACGTTGACCATCCACACGCCCATTTCCGCAGCGGCTTTCACCGCCATCGCGGTGGTGTTGGGGATGTCATGGAACTTGAGGTCGAGGAATACTTCGAAACCCTTGTCGCGCAGGGTGCCGACAATTTCCGACGCACAGCTGGTGAACAGCTCCTTGCCCACTTTGACCCGGCAGAGAGTCGGGTCCAGTTGATCGGCCAGCTTCAGTGCGGCGTCACGGGTGGGGAAATCCAGGGCGACGATGATAGGAGTCTGGCAGACGGACATGGGCGGGCTCTCAGGCAGGACGAAATCGGCGCGCATTGTAGCGGAACCAGCGGCGCTGCGGGACCCGATGATCGGTAAATCGTCCCGACAGCTCAGGCAATACCAGCTTTTTCCCTCAGCGCCGCTCTTCTATGCGGGCGTGACTCTTGCTCCAGTCAGTCAACAAGCTATAGGCCACGGCCAGCAACGTGGGGCCGATGAACAAGCCAATGAAGCCGAATGCGATCAGGCCGCCAAATACCCCCAGCAACACAATCACCAGCGGCAGGTTGCCGCCCCGGCTGATCAGGTAGGGTTTGAGCACGTTGTCGACGCCGCTGATGATGAATGTGCCCCAGATCCCCAGGAACACCGCCATCCCGTAGTCACCTTTCCACGCCAGCCACGCCGTCGCCGGAATCCACACCAGTGGCGGGCCCATGGGAATCAGGCTGAGCAGGAAGGTCACGATACCGAGCACCAGGGCCCCGGGAACGCCGGCAATCAGGAACCCGACCAACGCCAGCAACGCCTGCGCCGCTGCCGTGCCGATCACTCCGTTGACCACCCGCTGTACCGTACCGGCCACCAGCTCGATGTAATAGCCGGCGCGATCGCCGATCAATCGTTCGAGCAAGCCATGGACGAAGGCCGCCAGGCGCGGTCCGTCGCGATAGAAAAAGAACACGAAGACGATGCTCAAGGTCAGTTCGAGGATACCGCCGCCGATCTGCGCACTGCGGGCCAGCAGCCAGTTGCCGACCTGCCCCAGGTACGGCTTCACCGCCAGCATCATCGCTGCGCCCTGCTGGTCGATGCTGTCCCAGATCCCCACCAGCCGCTCGCCAATCAGCGGAATCGAACCGAGCCAGGTCGGGGCCTCGGGCAGGCCGTCGACCTGCACGTCCTTGATGAAAGCGGTGGCATCGCGCACGTGATCGGCCAGGTTGAAACCCAGCCATACCAGGGGTACAGCCACCAGCAACATCCAGCCCAGGGTCAGCACGGCGGCGGCCAGGGATTCGCGACCGTTGAGCCAGCGAGTCAGCAGTCGCATCAATGGCCAACTGGCAAATGCCAGCACCGCCCCCCAGAACAACGCCGACCAGAACGGCGCCATCACCCATAAGCTCGCGCCAAACAGCACCAGGAGCAGGATCTGCACCAACAGCCGATCATTGTTGATCATGTAGGTCTCGTCAGTCAGGAAAGAGTCGGCGAGCGCGCATCCGGCGCTCGCCTGATGAAGCTTATCGCAATAGTTCGATGTGCAGGCCAGAGCCTTCGTTGCTGCCGGTTTCCATCCTTGCCGCGCGCACGCCCTGCTTTACCAGCGCCTGACGCCAGGCTTCGGCGTTCGGCCCGGAGACACTGACCCGCAGGCCGGTATCCAGGTTCAAGCCACGCGACAGCAAGCGCAACCAGGTCTCGTCGGGCGCGCCGGACAACTTCGCAAAGTCGAGTTCGCCCGTACTTTTAAGCTGTCGCAGCAAGGTGGCGGAGGTCGGCAGCAATTCGCCCAGTGGCGCGGCGGCGTCAAACTGCTCGGCATGCAGATACGCTTTACGATTGCCCCTGGTGATGCTGTAGAGCGCTACCAGGGTATTGTCCTGGGGCGCCGCCAGACGCAACAGCAGATAGGCCTGTTGATCATCGGCCCCGTACAGTTTTGCGTTGCCAAACACCTCATTGGCCCACAGGCTGCTCTCCCCGCAGTCACGCGCCTGGCACCAGAACAACAACTCGGCGCCCTGCTTCTGCAAGGCCTCACGGGCCGCGGTAAAAGCGTCAGTGGAAGAGTGTTCCGGGGGCAGTTCGTAGGTGACGGAAGTGGTCTGCCCACGCGCCGTGACCTGTCCGTCAAAGCGCAACTGCCCGCTGATCTTGCGGATCGACCCCAGCGGATAGATCCGTTCCATTTCCACGGCGGGTCGATAGTCGACGATTTGCGCATCGCCCATCCGCGGCAGCATCGGCAGGTCCTGGCTACCGGGCAAGTCGGCCGCAAACGACTGGGCACTGAAACAGCACAGCGCGAAAAAACTGAGTGAGCGCATGGAAAGACTCATCGGATCGGCATGCCCTGGGCACGCGGGACGACCTGTTGGTCATTCGGGGTCGCTGCGGTGTAGAGATCTTTCATGGTTGTCTCCCATTTCAAGCCGCCCAGCCTCGACAGTTGCCAGGCGCAAGTCAAGGAACGGTGAAGAACCGATTGAAACAGTCTGCGACAAGATCCGCGCCAGCCTCATCATTCAGGTGCAAATGATGGCCACCTGGCAGTTGTTCCCGGCTGAAGGGTAGACGCTCCAGCAACGCCTCATGTCTGGCGAGCATGCCATCGGCGGCGACCACCAGTTTGGCTCGGCAACTGACCCGCTGCACAAAGGTCATCGCCTGTTCCGTGGTCAGGCGCAGGGGCGAAGGCAGCGTCAGGCGGTTGTCGGTGCGCCAGGTATAACCGCCCGGCACCGGCATCAGCCCGCGCTGAGCCAGCAACTCGGCGGCTTCGCGACTTACCGCTACCAGGCCTTTCATCCGCGCTTCGATGGCCCGGTCGAGCGTGGCATACACCGGCTTGCGCTTCTCCCGCAGGTCCAGTTGCGCCTGCAAGGCCATGCCCATCCGCTGCGCGGCATTTTCCGCATCGTCCGTAGGAGGAATGATGCCGTCGATCAGCGCCAGGTGCGTGACGCGCTCCGGCAGTGAACCGGCGATGATCAATGAAGCAATCGCCCCCATCGAATGGCCCAGCAGCGCAAAGCGTTGCAAACCCAGTTGCTCGGCCACTTGCAGTACATCGTGGGCATAGTCCCACATCGCGTAGCCGGCACCGGCGGGCCGGTGTCCGGAATGACCGTGCCCGGCCATGTCCAGGGCAATGATACGCAGGCCATGGAGCCTGGGCGCCAGCCGGGCAAAGCTGTTGGCGTTGTCCAGCCAGCCGTGCAAGGCGATCACGGGCAGTCCGTCCTCAGGCCCGAACAAGTGTGCCGCCAATTCGATGTGCGGCAGGTTCAGGCGAATTTCTTCAACGGCATGGCTCATGCGCAATCCTGCTTGGGACGAGCTTGCCAGCGGCTGAACAGGTTTTTCAGCAGCGTGGCGGTATCCTGGGGGCGCTCGAGTGGAAACATGTGGCCGCCGGGCATGGTCAGGGACTCACCCAGCGGCATGCGTCCCACGGCGCTGGCGTGATGGCGCATGACCACCCGGCTCTTGTGCCCGCGAACCACCGCCAGCGGCACTTTCAACTGCCGCGCCCGGCCAGGACTGGTATGGGGCACGCCCCGATAGATACTGATTTCCGTGGCAGGATCGAAGCGCAATCGCAAGGTGTCGCCAACCTGATGCAATCCGTGAAGCAGGTAGGCATCCAGGCACTCCGGATCAAAGCTGCGAAACAGGCTTTTGCCAGCAAAATAGCGGCGGGCGCTGTCCATGTCGCGGAATTCTTCGCGCCGGCCCAGGGTGCGGCCGGCCGGCGTCAGGCGATCGATGAAGCCAAAGCGCTTGGCGGCGCGAATCACCCATTGATCGGCACGAGTCAATACCGGCGAATCGAGCATCACCACCCCGCGGTAGAGCTCCGGGCAGCGCAACGCGGCATGCAGGTGCAGCACGCCGCCGAAGGAATGGCCGACGCCCCACACCGGCTCCGGTTGCTGTTGCAGGTGATGGATCAGCTCATCCACGAGGTTGTACCAATTGTCGTCCGCCGGAAAGCGCGGATCGTGGGCGTGCTGTTGCAGATGCGTGACCTGAAACTCAGGTGCCAGCGCCGCAAACAATTTGCCATAGGTTCCGGAGGGGAAACCGTTGGCGTGTGCGAAGAATATCTGTTGCGGCATACCGGCAAATCCATGAGCGAGAACATGGGGTGATTGTCCGTAAGACGGTGGGTTACGGCAATGACCATAACGGTCAGGAATGGTGGTAGGAGATATCGCCGAGATCAAAAGATCGTCCGAAGGCTCGGGCCGCGTTCGGACGATCTTTTGACTTCAAAACCTTAGCGCGCCGGAGGATTCTCGCCCAGCGGCACCACGGCCATGGTCAGGCGCGACACGCAACTGGCCTTGCCCTCGTCACTGGTCAGGCGGATATCCCAGACGTGGGTGGTACGGCCGATGTGAATCGCCCTGGCCACTGCCGTCACCCGGCCACTGCGCAGGCCACGCAGGTGGTTGGCATTGATCTCCAGGCCAACGCAGTAGAACTTGCTGGCGTCGATGCACAGGTAACTGGCCATCGACCCCACGGACTCGGCCAGCACCACCGAGGCGCCGCCATGCAGCAGGCCATAGGGCTGGTGAGTGCGATGGTCGATGACCATGCTCGCGGTCAGGGACTCGTCGTCGAACGCTTCGAAGCGAATATCCAGCACCTCGCCAATGGTGTTTTTCTGGATAGCGTTCAACTGCTCAATGTTCGGGGTGGTGCGCCACAGGCTCATCGCTGACATCCTTTGTTGGTTTTGTTCGTCAATCAATCCTGCCACAGCACGGTCTCGTTGCGCTCGCTCCATTCCTCGAACCGCCCACCGTAAGCCGCTTCGATCACATTGCGCTTGATCTTCAGGGTCGGCGTGAGGAACCCGTTCTCCACCGCCCAGCTGTCCCTGACCACCACCAGGCGGCGCAACCGTTCATGTTTATCCAGGGCGCCATTGACCTCCTCCAGGAGTTTTTCCAGGCTCGCATGCAGGCTCGCGCGACCAGTGCCCCCAGCGTCCTGCTGGCCGACGGCGGACAGCACGCACAAGCCCAGCGGCGCGCTCAAGCCATCGCCCACCACGCACACCTGCTCGATGCGCGAGTGCACCGCCAGGCGATTTTCGATGGGCGCCGGGGCCACGTATTTGCCTTTGCTGGTCTTGAAGATTTCCTTCAGGCGTCCGGTCAGGCGCAGGTTGCCCTCGGCGTCTTCCTCACCTTTGTCCCCGGTACGCAGAAAGCCGTCGGCGGTGAGGGTGTCGGCGGTTTTCTCCGGTTCCTTGAAGTAACCGAGCATGGTCGCGCCGCTGCGTACCAGTACTTCTCCGGAGGGTTCGATACGTACCTCGACATCGGGGCAGGGTTTGCCGATCCAGCCGGGTTTCTGCTGGCCGGGCAGGCAGATATGCGAGTAACCACAGCTTTCGGTCATGCCGTAGACCTCCAGCACATCCAGCCCAAGCTTGCGGTACCACAGCAGCAACGTCTGCGGCACCGGAGCTGCGCCGGATAACGCGACACGCAACGCATCCAGGCCAAGCCCGGCGAGCACTCTGTGCCCCACGCGTTTGCCAATGATTGGCAAACCAAGCAGGAAATCCAGGCGCTTTGCCGGGATCTTGCTGTAGACGCCCATCTGGAATTTGGTCCAGATCCTGGGCACCCCAAACAAGGCCGTGGGCCGGGCGCGTTGCAGGTCGGTCAGGAAGGTGTCCAGGCTCTCGGCAAAGAACACCGTTTGCCCGGTGTAGATCGACGCCAGTTCGACGAACATCCGCTCGGCCACGTGACACAGCGGCAGGTAGGACAGCAAGCGGTCAGACTCGTTGAGGCCGAACAACTGCGTGCCCCGGCTCGTGGCGAAACCCAGATTGGCGAAGCTGTGCATCACGCCTTTGGGCATGCCGGTGGTGCCGGAGGTGTAGATGATGGTCGCCAGTTCGTCTGCGGCAGGTTTGGGATCGTCCTGTATGGGAGAACTGGCCTGCAGGTCGGCCCAGCTGAAATTGAAAGTACCCGCAGGGTGCAGTGGCAGGCTGATGGTCGGCAGATGGGCGGCAACGCCCCGGGACATGCCTGGCCAGTCGTCGAGCTTGCCAATGAACGCCAGCGCCGCTTCGGAATGCTCGAGCACCTGGCTCACCGATTCGGCAGTCAGATTGGGGTAGAGCGGAACAGACACATGGCCGGCCATCCAGATCGCCAGGTCGGCAATGATCCAGTGCGCACAGTTTTTCGAGATCAGGGCGATGTGGCTGCCTTGGGGCAATTCCCGAGCTCGCAGCCAGTGGGCAGCGCAGCGTGCCTGATGGCCGACGTCGGCCCAGGTCAGCGTTTCAACCCGTCCGCCGCCCGTGGGTTGCACCAGATAGCGCTGGCGGGGATGGCGGGCTTCACGCTCGTAGAAGACATCCAGAGGCAATCGAAAAGCGCCAGACATGCGACTCGCTCCTTTTATTGGTCTGGAGCAAGCGTAGTCAACCAAGCGATTGCTTGGTTGGTTATTTTATTGCTTTATGAACGAGGCTTGCCCGCGATGGGGTCGCCTCGGTGGCCAGTTGTGCGTCAGTGCATTCATCGCGGGCAAGCCTTGCTCCCACGGCGATCGCTACAGAATCAAGGATGCTTGATACTGTTGAGCTTCATCGCCCCCGCGAGCGGTAAATCGCCCTCCAGCTCAGCCAGTCCGGCCGTAGACACTCGCTCCGGATCCTGCACATGACCATGCTGCAGATACCCGAGCAGATTGCCCACCAGCGGGTTATGACTCACCAGCAGCGCATAATCGACAGATACCAGCTGCTCCGCCACGGCTTGTGGGCGGGAATCGGGAGTGAGCCAATCGACCGTGCGAATATCCGGCTTGAAACCCAGGGCTTCACGCACCAGTTCTGCCGTCTGCTGCGCACGCTTGAAAGGACTGGCGTAGATCGCCGTCAACGGCTCGCTGATTAACAAAGCAGCGCTGCGCAACACTTCGGCGCGGCCACTCGCCGTCAATTCCCGCTCGGAATCAGGACGTGTGCCGTGCGGCTCAGCCTCGCCATGGCGCAATACCCACAGTTTCATAGTTTCGGTTCCTCATCTCGGGCCGGATGCGGTGCTGGCGGCACTGCGTGCGGCGCTTCACCCTCAGGTGCGCGCGGCGTCGGCCAGTCGGCGAAAGGCCAGGGCTTCTGGTCACTGTGGAAGCTGCCGAAACGACCGATCTGCGCCAGGAACTGGCTCAGGCTATCGCCGAAGTTCATCAGGCTGGCGCTCGGGGCACCGTAGATCAAACGATAGATCAACTGAACCAGCACCACTGCGCCAAGGATGAATTGCGCGACTTGCCAGACCAGCACGTAAACGATCATCCACAGCACGCGTAGCAGAATGGACTCGTACTTGGCTTCTTCTTTTGGTTCGTTCATTTCTCGCTCCCTGATTCAATAGATTGGACGTGCGCAGATAAATTCAGTTGAAACCACTGGTAGAAATGAAGTCGACGTCGGTTTTCGGTTCGCCGCGCATCAACAGCCCGATCACCTGCTCAAGCGTGCGCCCTTCAAACAATATCGCGTGCAGTCCGGCGACCAGCGGCATATATACGCCCACTTCCTGAGACTTGACCTTGAGCACCTTGAGCGTGTTAACGCCTTCGGCGACCTCGCCCAGGCGCGTCACCGCGTCTTCCAGGCTCAAGCCCTGGCCAAGGGCAAAACCCACCTGGTAATTTCGGCTTTTGGGCGATGAACAGGTAACAATCAAGTCGCCAACGCCGGCCAACCCCAGGAACGTCATCGGGTTGGCACCCTGGTTCACTGCAAAGCGGGTCATTTCCGCCAGTGCCCGGGTGATGAGCATGCTCTTGGTGTTTTCACCCATGCCCAGCGCGACCGCCATGCCAGCGATGATCGCGTAGACGTTTTTCAACGCCCCGCCCAATTCCACGCCGTAGCGGTCGGCACTGGCATAAACGCGGAACGTGCGGCCATGCAACGCCGCCTGCACGCGCTGGCACAGCTCTTCGTCTTCACTGGCCACCACTGTGGCGGTCAGCGCATGCTCGGCAATCTCCCGGGCGAGGTTCGGCCCGGAGATCACGCCAATGCGGGCCTGCGGGGCGATTTCCTCAAGGATCTGGCTCATCAACTTGAAGGTGTGGGCTTCGATGCCTTTGGTCAGGCTCACCAGCAACTTGCCGCTCAAACGTTCGGCATGCGGCATCAGCACCGCGCGCAACGCGCTGGAGGGCAGCGCGACGAAACACAGGTCGCAGGCGTCCAGCGTGGCCTGCAGGTCGGTGACCGGCTCCACCGCTGGCAAAATCTTGATGCCCTTGAGGTAACGCGGGTTCTCACGATTGACCCGGATGGCCTCGGCCTGCTCCGGATCTCGCATCCACTGTCGGACCTGATGCCCGTTTTCAGCCAGGAGATTGGCCACGGCGGTACCAAAACTTCCGCCTCCCAGGACCGCGATTGGGCGCTGTTCAGTCATATGCAATCCGTTAATCCATACCAATGGCGATGCCGGCATTATACGGAGCGTCCCGGTCGCGGCCAGCCCTCACGTCAATTAGCCTCGCGAACCGGGACACTCGCAACAAATCCTCGGAAATGCCGGCATCCTCCATGGAAAAGTCGACCGGCTCGGTTAACATGCGCGCCCATTCACCACGATCAGGGATGTGTTGTGTCATTTGGTTCCACGTCATCGCGCTCGCCGCTGGTTCTGGCGCTGGTTTTCAGCTCGCCATTGCTGGCAGACGACCTGTTCCTCGACGGCGAACCCTTGCCGCAAGTCCTGACGGCGACTCGGCTGAAGCAGTCGCCGGCGGCGGTACCGGGCAGCATGACGGTGATCGACAGCCAACTGATCACGGCCAGCGGCGCCCGGGACATCAGCGAACTGCTGCGCCTGGTGCCGGGGATGATGGTCGGCAACATCAGCGGCAACCAGGCAGCGGTGAATTATCACGGCACCAGCGCCAGCGAAGCACGGCGCATGCAGGTGCTGATCGATGGTCGCTCGGTTTATCGAGCCGGCTTGTCCACAGTGGACTGGAGCGATATTCCGGTGCCCATGGACGACATCGAGCGCATCGAGGTATTCCGCGGTCCGAACACCGTCAGCTACGGCGCAAATGCCTTGATGGCGGTGGTCAATATCATTACCCGCCGCCCCGCCGACAGCCATGGCTCCCGGATGAAAATTATCCGCGGTCAGCGTGACATCAATGATTACTACGCCAGCCAGGGCTTGGGCTGGGATTCCGGCGATCTGCGCCTGTCGCTGTCCGGCCTGCAAGACGACGGCTTTGACTCTGACCGCAACGGCGCCGACTACCGCGACAGCCGTCGCCTCAACCGCATCAACCTCGCCGTGAGCCAGACACTCGATGAACGACAGAGCATTGACTGGCAGCTCAACGCCAAGGACGGCAGCAACCAACGGCCTTACACCTACAGGCCGGTGTTCTCGGGGATTACTGACGCTGGGAACAATTCCGACGTAGTTGCCAAGACCTACGCAGGCTCACTGCGCTGGAACCTCGACGTCGATCCCGATCACAGCCTTTATATCCAGGGCACCGCCCAGCACTGGGACCGCCAGCAGACATGGCGTGCCTGCGATGCCGAAGTGTCATTCAGCCCGGAACTGACCCGGCTGTGGCAGCTCAACCCCAACTACACCGAAGCGCTGGCGCGCAATATTGCACGCTTCACCACCGGTGCGCCGCCGGGCCCGGCTGCGGAACGGGAGCTGGGCAATCAGGTGCTGGGGCAATGGAACAACGGCGCCCGCCAGACCCTGTGCGGCGATATCGACCAGAGTACCCGGGAATCACGCTTCGACCTGGAATTGCAGGACACCCTGAGCCTGTCCGACGGCCTGCGCCTGGTCAGCGGCCTGAACTATCGTTACGACCGGGCAGATTCCGAAACCTACTTCAATGGCACCCTGAATGACACTACCTGGCGCGCGTTCGGCCAACTGGAGTGGCGCGCCACCGAGCACTGGTTGCTGCAGGGCGGCGCCATGTTCGAAGACACACGGTTGATCGGCAGCTCCCTGACCCCGCGACTGGCCGTCAACTACCTGATCAACCCGCGCAATGGCCTGCGGGCCGTGTACTCCGAAGCGATCCGTTCGCCGGACATGTTCGAGAACAACGTCGACTGGAGCTACCGGGTAACCAACCTGCGCCCCAGCGCATACGGACAATCCAGTGCGCGCTATTTCGTCAGGACCCGAGGCCCCGGTGACCTCGAGCAGGAACACATGCGCTCCCGGGAGCTCGGCTACAACGGCTACTTCATCGAGCTGGGGCTGGCGCTGGACGTAAAAGTGTTCCACGACGAAATCAGCGGGATGATCAGCGAACCTTTGCGCAACAATCAGTACATTGCCAGTAACGCCAACCAGGCCCGCTTTACCGGGGCCGAAACGCAAATGGACTGGAGCATCAACCGCACCGACCGCCTACGCCTGACCTATGCCTACGTCGATGCTCACGCGAGCAATCCGGAAGATGAACTGCAGACCGCGCGCAACAGTGGCTCGGCCGGCTGGCTGAGAGACTGGGGGCACGGCTGGAACAGCGCCCTGTTCTACTACGGCGACGATGCGCTGAACGGCTACCGCTTCGAACGGGTCGACACACGTATTGCCAAGCGCATTCAGCTGGGTAAAGCCAGCCTGGAACTGGCCGGCGTGCTGCAGCAGCGCCTGGACCATCAACCCACCACCTTTATCGACAACCAGTACGACCAGCACCAGGTGATGTACTTCAGCGCGCAGCTGGAGTTTTAGAATGCCAGGTCGTTTGTCAGGGAAGACGCCGACCATTGGCCGCCTGTTGGCCGGTTTGTGCCTGGCCATTGGCGGCCTGCTGAACCTGCTGACGGCAAATGCCGCCGACATTCTGCTCACCGGCGCCGACGACAGTCCCGGCATGCGCTCCTTCGCCGCGGCACTGAGCGAGCGGCGGCCGGGCGACCGGGTCCGTTTTGAAGCACTGGCCAATCTGCCTGCGCCGGGAAAACTGCCACGCGACACCCGACTGATACTGCTCGACCCGCCAAGTCTCGACTGGCGCCTGCAGGATGCCCAAGGCCCGCCCACACTGGTGTTGCGCATCAGTCGTCTGCAGGCACGACAGCGCCTGGGCTCCGCCCTCCCCCAGCACCTGAGCCTGCTGTGGAGCGATCCGCCACTTGAACGCCAATTGCGCCTGATCCGCATTCTGTTGCCCCAGGCAAAACGGATCGGCGTGCTCTACGACCAGCACAGTGAGTTCCTGATCAAGGAACTGCGCCAGGCTGCGGCCCCCCTGCGCATGGAGATCGTCGCCGAGCACTGGGACGACATCAACGACAGCCGCCCCCTGCAAAGCCTGTTGAAAAACAGCGACGTGTTGCTGGGCCTCGACGATCCGGACCTGTACAACCCCAAGACCGTCAAAAACCTGCTGCTTAGCAGCTATTCACGGCAAATGGCGCTGGTCGGCCCCAACGCCGCCTTCGTCAAGGCGGGCAGCCTCGCCAGCACCTACAGCGACCAGAACGACTGGCTGGCCGTGCTCGACCGGTTGCTCGACCGCTCGCCAGCCACCTGGCCACGCACGCACTATCCCGATCGGTTCAAAGTCCTGAGCAACCCGCAGGTTGCTCGTTCATTAGGTATTGAACAGATCAATGAAGCATCTGTCGCAACACAGTTGGCCGAAGGAGTAAGCCGCCCGTGACCTTCCATCGTCGTTGGGACATCAACACCCGCACGCAACTGATCAGCCTCGGCCCTGCCCTGTTGCTGACGCTGCTGTTGATCAGCTTTTTTACCTTCGTGCGCATCCAGGACTTGCGCCAGGAGCTCAATCACACCGGTCAGCTGATTGCCAACCAACTGGCGCCCGCCGCTGAGTATGGCGTCATTTCCGGTAACAACGAGGTGCTCGAAGGCCTGCTCAAGGCCACCCTGGCCACGCCCAATGTGCGTTTCCTTGAAGTCCAGGACAGCGCCAACCGCATCCTGGTGTATGTCGAGCAACCTTCCGAAACCCATAACCGTTCACAGCAGGTCGAAGTGTTCCAGGCCCCCGTGCGCCTGCAACGGATCGCGCTCAACAACGATTTCTTCCAGAACAGCCGAGTTGCCAGCATCGCCCCCACCGAGGACTACCTTGGGCGGGTAATCGTCGGCCTGTCGAACGACGCATTCAATCAGCGCCAGCAGGAAATCCTGCTCAAGGCCGCGATCCTGGCATTGTTTGCGCTACTGTTTACGTTCCTGATCGCCAGGCGCCTGGCGGGCAGCCTGTCGCAACCGATTCGCGACATCGGCAACGCGGTCAAGGCCATCCAGGAAGGTGACTACAAGACGCCCCTGCCGATTGTCGATGATACCGAGCTGGGCGCACTGTCCCAGCACATCAACAACCTCGCCAGCGGCCTCGAACAAGCCAGCCGCGAACAGCACCAGGCGATGGAGCAGCTGATCCAGACACGCGAAGAAGCGGAGAAGGCCAACAACGCCAAATCCGACTTCCTGGCGATGATGAGCCACGAACTGCGCACCCCGATGAATGGCGTGCTGGGCATGCTGCAGTTGCTCGAAACCACCGAGATGACCGACGAACAGGTCGAGTATGCAGCACTTGCTTCGGAGTCCACCGAACACCTGCTCAAGGTGATCAACGACATCCTCGACTTTTCGCGAATCGAGCGTTCCGCGCTGGAGCTTGAGCACATCCCGTTCAACCTCGCGGACCTGATCAGCAGTTGCGCCCAGACGTTCCAGCACAGCGCGACGCAGCGTGGACTTGAGTTGGCCCTGCTGATCCCCGAAGACATGAGGCCGCTGCAGGTTCAAGGCGACCCGACGCGCATCCGGCAGATTCTGGTGAACCTGGTCGGCAATGCGCTGAAATTTACCGAGCACGGTCGCGTCAGCATCGAAGCGCAATGGCAATCGCTCGATCATGAGCTGTTGTGGTTGACCTGCACCGTGCGCGACAGCGGCATCGGTATTTCGGCCGAAAGCCTGGAGTTGATGTTCAACGCATTCCAGCAGGCCGACAGCTCCATTTCCCGGCGCTACGGCGGCACCGGGCTGGGCCTGCCGATTGCCCGTACCCTGGCCGAACGCATGGGCGGCACCTTGCGCGCCAGGAGCGAAGAAGGCCTGGGCTCGGTGTTCACCCTGGAAATTCCCCTGGCGCTGTACAAGCAGAAGCTGCCTGTCATCACGCAGCGCCTGCCGGCGGACCTGGGGGGTGGCATGGGACGCAACGTGCTGCTGGTGGAGGACAATCCGGTCAACCAGACCGTCATCGAAGCAATGTTGCGCAGTCTGGGCTTTACTGTCAGCGTCGCCGTTGATGGTGCACAGGCGGTACGCAGCGCCGAAAGCCTGATGTTCGAGGCCATCCTGATGGACTGCCGCCTGCCGGTCATGGACGGCTACGAGGCCACCCGGGAAATCCGCAAACTGCCCGGCTGCGACAACGTGCCGATCATCGCCCTGACCGCCAACGCCCTGCAGGGCGATCGCGAAGCGTGTTTAACGGCGGGAATGAACGATTACCTGGCCAAGCCCTTCAAACGCAATGACCTACAGCAAATTCTGCAACGTTGGGTGCAGTAGTACAGGCCTTTTGACCATCTGCGACTGGCGTGAAAGGCGAAAGTGCGGCAGTCTTAGGCACCCGAACAGGCCCGAAAAGGGGCTTGAAAAATAATTTCAGTGCACAAGTGTACTTTCATGTCCTTGGTGCTGTGACTTTCACCACAACGCAATAGTCTATGAGTAGGCTGCTGACTCGAGGCATTAAACGCTTCGATCGGCCGGGAAGATTCGCCCCACCTGCCGCATCGGATTATTGAGGAGCTCGCATGACCAAACAAAACGCCTTTACTCGGGAAGACCTGCTGCGCTGCAGTCGCGGTGAGCTGTTCGGCCCAGGTAACGCGCAACTGCCCGCCCCCAACATGCTGATGGTTGATCGAATCACCCACATCAGCGAAGAGGGTGGCAAGTACGGCAAAGGTGAATTGGTCGCCGAGCTGGATATCACTCCGGACCTGTGGTTCTTCGCCTGTCACTTCGAAGGTGATCCGGTGATGCCAGGCTGCCTGGGCCTCGACGCCATGTGGCAACTGGTCGGCTTCTTCCTTGGCTGGCAAGGCCTGCCAGGTCGCGGTCGCGCACTGGGTTCGGGCGAAGTGAAGTTCTTTGGTCAGGTCCTGCCGACCGCGAAGAAAGTTACGTATAACATTCAGATCAAGCGTGTGCTCAAAGGCAAGCTGAACCTGGCCATCGCCGATGGTTCGGTCAGCGTCGACGGCCGCGAGATCTACACCGCCGAAGGCCTTCGGGTCGGCGTATTTACATCCACTGACAACTTCTAAGGGTTATCCGCATGCGCCGCGTCGTTATCACTGGTCTGGGCATCGTTTCGTGCCTGGGCAATGACAAAGAGACCGTCTCCGCTAACCTGCGTGCAAGTCGCCCGGGCATCCGGTTCAACCCGGAATATGCCGAAATGGGTCTGCGTAGCCAGGTTTCCGGCTCCATTGACCTTCCTCTCGAAGAACTGATCGATCGCAAGATCTATCGCTTCGTTGGCCACGCGGCGGCTTACGCCTACCTGGCCATGAAAGACGCCATCGCCGACTCCGGTCTGACCGATGAGCAGGTCTCAAACCCGCGTACCGGCCTGATCGCCGGTTCCGGTGGCGCCTCCACGCTGAACCAGATGGAAGCGCTGGACATTCTGCGCGAGAAAGGCGTGAAGCGCGTCGGCCCGTACCGTGTCACGCGGACCATGAGCAGCACCGTTTCCGCTTGCCTGGCCACCCCGTTCAAGATCAAGGGCCTGAACTACTCCATCGCTTCTGCCTGTGCTACCAGTGCTCATTGCATCGGTACCGCCATGGAACAGATCCAGATGGGCAAGCAGGACATCGTGTTCGCCGGCGGCGGTGAAGAGGAGCACTGGAGCCAGTCGTTCCTGTTCGACGCCATGGGCGCACTGTCCAGCCAGTACAACGAAACCCCGGAAAAAGCTTCCCGTGCCTACGACGCCAAGCGTGACGGTTTTGTCATTGCCGGCGGTGGCGGCATGGTCGTGGTCGAAGAGCTCGAGCACGCCCTGGCGCGCGGCGCGAAGATCTACGCGGAAATCGTCGGCTACGGCGCGACCTCCGACGGCTACGACATGGTCGCTCCGAGCGGCGAAGGCGCCATCCGCTGCATGCAGATGGCCATGTCCACCGTTGACGCCCCGATCGACTACCTGAACACCCACGGCACGTCGACTCCAGTCGGCGACGTCATGGAGATGAAAGGGGTACGTGAAGTGTTCGGCGACAAGGCCCCGGCCATCAGCTCCACCAAGAGCCTGTCGGGTCACTCCCTGGGCGCCGCCGGCGTTCACGAAGCGATCTACTGCATGCTGATGATGGAAGGTAACTTCATGGCGGGCTCGGCCAACATCGACGAACTGGACCCGGAAGTGGCAGACATGCCGATCCTGACCAAGACTCGCGAAGACGCCACCATCAATACCGTGATGAGCAACAGCTTCGGTTTCGGTGGCACCAATGCCACCCTGGTACTGAAGCGCTGGTCGGGCAAGTAATACGCCCTGCCGCTGCGCTACACAAAAAACGCCCCGACTGGTTCGGGGCGTTTTTTTTGGTTTGGGCGCCGCCATTTCCTGCAGGCGCTGGCGAAACCTGCGATCTTCTGATGTGAAAAATCAGGATCAAAAGATCGCAGGCTTCGCCAGCTCCTACGGGCTATCGTGGGTCAAAACCCTCTTTGAACATGAAGCTTTTGTCATGAAACCAAACGCCCTGCGACCGAATGTCGCGGATTTAAAGGGCTGCAGGGCTTTCTCGATTTTCATGAAAAACTGTTACCCAAATGGCCTGTTTACTTAGCCTGCTATCAAAACTTATAACAGAGACCTGCACATGCCTTGGTGCAGGTAACTGAAATTGGAGCAAGCAGATGACTGTGAAAGTAACTGAACGCGACGATTCACACATGTCCCATGAAGGTGTAGCCGCCGGCATCCGGATCTGGGATGTGCATCAGCAAGACCTGCTGGTCGGCATGTTCCACTCAGAGACCGACGCGCACAACTACAAAGCCGAACTGGAAACACTGGAGCAGCAACGCGAACTTCGTTCCGCCTAGGCGCTGCGCCTGAGTCACTACAGCATTGAAAACGACAAACCCCGCCATGAGCGGGGTTTGTCGTCGTTGGGCGCTCTAACGGCTTACCACATCAAGTCGTCAGGGATCTGATAGGCCGCGTATGGATCGTCTTCGGCAGCGACTTCTTCGGTCTGCACATTCATGTAGACGATACGTTGCGGATCCCGCTCCTGGATCTTCAGGGCTGCCTCACGCGGTATGACTTCATAGCCGCCGCCGTGGTGCACGATCGCCAGCGAACCGCTGCTGAGCTTGTTGCGCATCAGCGTATTGACGCAGATCCGCTTGACCTTCTTGTCGTCGACGAAGTTGTAGTAGTCCTCGGTCGTCAACTTCGGCAGGCGCGAGGCTTCGATCAGTTGCTTGACCTGTGCGGCACGGGCCTTGGCCTCTACTTTCTCTTGCTGCTGACGATTGAGCTCCTGGTCACGCTTGACCTTTTCGGCCTGCGCCTCCTGGGCCAGGCGCTGCTGGGTATCATCCTGCTCGGCCTGACCTTTATGGACCAGACGCTGCTGCTTCTGCTTTTCTTTGCCGACCTGTTTGGCCTGCTTCTGGTTGACCAGCCCTGCTTTGAGCAACTGGTCGCGAAGGGAAATGCTCATGGTGCTTAGTACTCACTTAGGCAACTGCTCAACCGCAGTTGGGCATATTCTTTTCCTGGCGTTTGGCTTCGCCCCACAAGGCGTCCAACTCTTCGAGGGTGCAATCTTCCATGGGACGGTGGGTGTCGCGCAATGCCTGTTCGATGAATCGGAAGCGTCGTTCGAATTTGCCGTTGGCGCCGCGCAGTGCGGTTTCCGGATCGACCTTGAGGTGGCGCGCCAGATTAACCACGGAAAACAGCAGGTCGCCAACCTCATCGGCCACCGCCGCAGGGTCGTTATCGGCCATGGCCTGGAGCACTTCATCGAGTTCTTCACGAACCTTGTCCAATACCGGCAAGGCGTCCGGCCAGTCGAAACCGACCTGCGCTGCGCGCTTCTGCAATTTTGCCGAACGGGACAGTGCGGGCAACGCGGCAGGCACGTCATCGAGCAGTGACAGCTGCTGGGGCGTCGTGCACTGCTCGGCGCGCTCTTGGGCCTTGATCTCTTCCCAGCGCTGCTTGACCTGTTCCTCGCTCAAGCGCGGAACATCCAGCGGCGCGTACAGATCGCCAGTAGGGAACACGTGGGGATGACGGCGAATCAGCTTGCGGGTGATGCTATCGATGACGCCGGCGAATTCGAAGCGCCCTTCTTCCCGCGCCAGCTGGCTGTAGTAAACCACCTGGAACAGCAAATCCCCCAGTTCACCCTGCAAGTGATCGAAATCCCCCCGCTCAATGGCGTCGGCCACTTCGTAGGCTTCTTCGAGGGTGTGCGGGACGATGCTGGCGTAGGTTTGCTTGATGTCCCAAGGGCAACCGAACTGCGGGTCGCGCAGGCGGTTCATCAGGTGCAGCAGATCTTCAAGTGAATACATCAATCAATCTCTATCCGCTCTTTGTAGGAGCGAGCTTGCTCGCGATGAACCCGAGAGCGACGTGTTCATCCAGACAGCACGCGTTATCGTTGACGTCCATCGCGAGCAAGCTCGCTCCTACAGTAAAGAGTCAAGCCCCCAACTTAGGGGGTACGGTTACGCCGGGTTTCGATGATGTTCGGCAACTGGGAAATCCGCCCCAGCAACCGACCCAATGCATCCAGCCCCGGAATCTCGATGGTCAGGGACATCAGTGCGGTGTTGTCCTCTTTGTTCGAGCGGGTATTGACCGCCAGCACGTTGATCCGCTCGTTCAGCAACACCTGGGACACGTCACGCAGCAGACCGGAACGGTCGTAGGCGCGGATGATAATGTCCACCGGATAGGTGAGCACCGGCACCGGGCCCCAGCTGACCTGGATGATGCGCTCCGGCTCGCGCCCGCCCAGTTGCAGCACCGAGGCACAGTCCTGACGGTGAATGCTCACGCCACGCCCCTGAGTGATGTAACCGACGATGGCATCCCCCGGCAACGGCTGGCAGCAACCGGCCATTTGCGTCATCAGGTTGCCGACGCCCTGGATCTGGATGTCGCCGCGCTTGCCCGGTTTGTAGCCGGTGGCTTTGCGCGGGATCAGTTCCAGCTGCTCGTTGCCGCGTTCCGGCTCGACCAGTTGCTGCGCCAGGTTCACCAGTTGCGCCAGGCGCAAATCGCCGGCACCCAGGGCAGCGTACATGTCCTCGGCGGTTTTCATGTTGGCCTTGTCGGCCAGCTTGTCAAAATCCACCGCTGGCAGACCGAGGCGATTGAGTTCGCGTTCGAGCAGGGTTTTACCGGCCGCGACGTTCTGGTCGCGCGCCTGCAATTTGAACCAGTGAACGATTTTCGCCCGCGCCCGCGAAGTGGTCACGTAACCCAGGTTCGGGTTCAGCCAGTCGCGGCTCGGCGTGCCGTGCTTGCTGGTAATGATCTCGACCTGTTCGCCGGTCTGCAGGCTGTAGTTGAGCGGTACGATGCGCCCGTTGATCTTCGCGCCACGGCAGTTGTGGCCGATTTCGGTGTGCACGCGGTAGGCGAAGTCCAGCGGCGTCGCGCCTTTGGGCAAGTCGATGGCGTGACCGTCCGGGGTGAAGATGTAGACCCGGTCCGGCTCGATGTCGACCCGCAGTTGCTCGGCCAGACCACCGATATCGCCTAGCTCCTCATGCCACTCGAGCACCTGACGCAGCCAGGAGATTTTCTCTTCGTAGTGATTGGAACCGGACTTGACGTCGGTGCCCTTGTACTTCCAGTGCGCACACACGCCCAGCTCGGCTTCTTCGTGCATGGCGTGGGTGCGGATCTGCACTTCCAGCACCTTGCCCTCGGGGCCGATCACCGCCGTGTGCAGCGAGCGGTAGCCGTTCTCTTTCGGGTTGGCGATGTAGTCGTCGAATTCTTTCGGGATGTGCCGCCACAGGGTGTGGACGATGCCCAGCGCGGTGTAGCAATCGCGCATTTCCGGCACCAGCACTCGAACCGCGCGCACGTCGTAGATCTGGCTGAACTCCAGGCCTTTGCGCTGCATCTTGCGCCAGATCGAATAGATGTGTTTGGCCCGGCCACTGATGTCGGCATCGACACCGGTTGCCTGCAGCTCGACCTTCAGCTGGTTCATCACGTCGGCGATGAACCGCTCGCGATCCAGCCGGCGCTCGTGCAGCAACTTGGCAATCTGCTTGTACTGATCCGGCTCCAGGTAACGGAAGGACAGGTCCTCCAGCTCCCACTTGATATGGCCGATGCCCAGGCGGTGAGCCAGCGGCGCGTAGATGTCGAACACCTCGCGGGCCACCCGGTTGCGTTTCTCGTCGTCAGCGGTTTTCACCGCGCGGATCGCGCAGGTGCGTTCGGCCAGCTTGATCAGTGCCACACGGACGTCGTCGACCATCGCCACCAGCATCTTGCGCAGGTTTTCCACCTGGCCCTGGGTACCCAGCACCAGGGATTGCCGGGGGCTTAGGCTGGCGCTGATCGCCGCCATGCGCAGCACGCCGTCGATGAGTTTGGCGACGACCGGCCCAAACCGCTGGCTGACTGCCGGCAGCTCGATCTGGCCTTCGCGCACGCCGCGGTACAGCACCGCAGCCACCAACGAGTCCTGATCAAGCTTGAGGTCGGCGAGAATTTCGGCGATTTCAAGCCCGGTGCGAAAACTCGAAGTGCCTTCGGACCACAGGTTCTTCGCCGCATTGGCCTGTTGCTCGGACGCGCGGGCGAACTCGCACGCTTGCTTCAAGGCTTCGCGATCCAGTGCCAGATCGACACTGACCGCATGATCGAGCCAAGCCTCGAGATTGATACTGCCGTCGGTGTTGATCGGCTGGTGTGCTCTCACCTGTACCATCTTGCTTACCTTCCCTACGACGCAGATTCAATGCGTCAAATCGCTGACCTTTATTGCCGGGTACGCTCGTGGGGCTAATTCGAGCGCTGTACGGGCGGGTCAGTCGGACCAGACGAGCCGTCCTGGCTCGCTTCAAATAACGCCATGGCCTCGACATGTGCCGTCTGAGGAAACATATCGAGAATCCCGGCACGTTTTAACCGGTAGCCCTGCTTGATCAATTCGACCGTGTCACGCGCCAGCGTTGCCGGGTTGCACGACACATATACCAGGCGCTCGGCGCCCAGCGCCTTGAGCTTGCGCACAACCTCATAGGCACCGTCACGCGGTGGGTCCAAGAGTACCGCACAAAAGCCTTCGACTGCCCACTCGGCATCAGTCAAAGGCTGGGATAAATCGGCCTGAAAAAAATGAGTGTTATGCAGATTGTTGCAAGCTGCGTTGGCGGCTGCACGCTCGACCATGGTCTGCACACCCTCCACCGCCACCACTTCGCGCACCACCTTGGCCAATGGCAGGGCAAAGTTGCCCAGGCCACAGAACAGGTCAAGTACCCGCTCATCCGGCTGCGGCTTCAGCCAATCCAGTGCTTGGGCGACCATGGCCTCGTTGACGCCGGCATTGACCTGAACGAAGTCGCCGGGTCGGTAGGCCAGTTCCAGATCCCAGCGCTCCAGGCGATAGCCCAGGGACTGATCGGCATTCACCGGTTGCGGCTCGCCTTCACCCTGCAGCCACAGTTGCGCGCCATGGAAAGCGCAGAACTCCTTGAGAATGGTCAGGTCCGCCTCGGACAACGGCGCCATGTGCCGCAGCAGCACCGCCAGCGAGGAGCCACTGAACAGTTCAACATGCCCCAGCGCCTGAGGTTTGCTCAAGCGCCGCAACATTTCCGGCAATCGCGTCATGATCGGCTGCAAGGGCTGTACCAGCACCGGACATTCGCTGATTGCAACGATGTCCTGACTGCCAGCAGCACGGAAACCGACTTCGAGTTTCCTGGCTTTCATGTCCCAACGCACCGCCACTCGGGCGCGACGCCGGTAACCGAATTCCGGACCGCTCAACGGCGCTGCCCACTCCTGAGGTTCGACACCGGCGACCTTGGATAATTGCTCGGCCAGCATGCGTTGTTTCAGTGCAAGCTGTTCGTCATGGGGCAGGTGCTGCACGCTGCAGCCACCACAGCGACCGAAGTGTGGGCAAGGTGCAGGGCGGCGCAGCTCACTGGCCTGGAACACCCGCTCGGTACGCGCCTCCACCACCTTGCCGTGAGTACCGAGCACTCGCGCTTCAACTTCTTCACCCGCCAAGGCCCCCAGGACAAACCAGGTGCGACCTTCAAAAAATGCGATCCCGCGGCCGTCATTGGCCAGGCGCTCGATCGTCAGACGCTGCTTCTTGCCAGTCGGGATCTGGGGTGCCTTGCTGCCGCCTGTCGGCTGGAAGCGCAGGCCTCTCTCGTGCTTGGCCATCAGTTGGCCGCGTCGAAAATGCCGGTCGACAGGTAACGGTCGCCACGGTCGCAGATGATCGCAACGATCACCGCGTTTTCAACTTCTTTGGACAGGCGCAGCATCGCTGCCACCGCACCGCCCGAGGACACGCCGCAGAAAATGCCTTCTTCACGAGCCAGGCGACGGGTCACGTCCTCGGCTTCGGCTTGCGCCATGTCGACGATGCGGTCCACGCGATCAGCCTGGTAGATTTTTGGCAGGTATTCCTGCGGCCAGCGGCGGATACCTGGGATGGCCGAGCCTTCCATCGGTTGCAGGCCGACGATCTGCACGCTGTCGCTCTGCTCTTTGAGATAGCGCGAAACGCCCATGATGGTGCCGGTGGTGCCCATGGAGCTGACGAAATGGGTAATGGTGCCTTGGGTCTGGCGCCAGATTTCCGGGCCGGTCGTGGTGTAGTGCGCTTCAGGATTGTCGCCGTTGGCGAACTGGTCCAGCACTTTGCCCCGACCTTCGGCTTCCATGCGCTGGGCCAGGTCACGTGCGCCTTCCATGCCTTCTTCCTGGGTTACCAGAATAAGTTCGGCACCGTAGGCGGTCATGGCGGCCTTGCGTTCGGCACTGGAGTTGTCCGGCATGATCAGGATCATCTGGTAACCCTTGATCGCGGCCGCCATCGCCAGCGCGATCCCGGTATTACCCGAAGTTGCCTCGATCAGCGTGTCGCCAGGCTGAATCTGCCCGCGCAATTCTGCACGGGTGATCATCGACAGCGCAGGACGGTCCTTGACCGAACCCGCCGGGTTGTTCCCTTCCAGCTTGAGCAGAAGAGTATTGCTGGTGGCGCCAGGCAGGCGCTGCAAACGAACCAGCGGGGTGTTGCCGACGCAATCGGCGATGGTTGGGTACTGCAATGTCATGGCGTATTCGCAATCCAGACTGCGGGGGCGCCCATCATACCGGCAAACCCGCAAAGGCCATATCACGCAAAGTGCAGTGCTTATGGCTTGTGGGAATAAGCAGCTAATTCAACATCCTGACGACTGCGTCGTGTTCAAGACGTAAAACTCATGCAGCTTGGCTTGCAACAACTGTTTGTCGGGCAGCTGGACCTGGTACTCCGCGATCAGCGCCGGAGAGAGGCTTCGATTAAGCGCGTACTCAACTACTTCGTCATCCTTGCTGGCACAAAGCAAGACACCTATCGCCGGGTTCTCGTGGGATTTACGCTCATGGCGATCCAGTGCCTCCAGATAAAAGTCCAGCTTACCAAGATATTCCGGCTCGAAACGACCGACTTTGAGCTCGATCGCCACAAGACAGTTGAGGCTGCGGTGGAAAAACAACAGATCAAGCGAGAAATCTCTCCCGCCGACTTGGAGCGGATACTCAGAGCCGACGAAGCAGAAATCGCGGCCGAGTTCGATCAGGAATTCCTTAAGGCGAGCCAGTAGCCCGTGATGCAAATCGGTCTCGGCATGGGCGCCCGACAGGCCGAGAAACTCAACCATGTATGCGTCACGGAAGATTTCCAACGCTGAGGGATGAGTTTTTCTCAGCGCGGCCGACACCTTCGCCGGCTCAGTGATGCTTCGTTCAAACAAGGCAGCTTTGAACTGTCGCTCCAGCTCACGCTTCGACCATTTTTCCTGGACGGTCATCCGCAGGTAAAATTCGCGTTCTTCCGGATGTTTGCTCTGACTCAGGATGACAATGTTGTGGGTCCAGGGTAATTGTCTCACCAGCGGTGAGACAATTACGTCATCGCGATATGTCTCATAGAACTGGCGCATGCGGAACAGATTTGGCCGGGTAAATCCACGCAATCCAGGCTGTGTCCAAGCCAAATGCTCGGCCAACTGGCTGATCACCGCATCGCCCCATTCAGCTTGCTCCTGCTTTCGACTGATATACGCACCGACCTGCCAATACAACTCGATCAGACAGGTGTTCACCGCTCGCATCGACTGTTGTCGAGCAGAATTAATCAGCTCCAACACTTCATCGAAACGGTCGTCGGAGGCGTTGCCGGGGACGGTACTTTCATTCATACCAGGCTCCATGGGGACAGTTATAGGCGAGAGCTTAAACCGTCAAGGAAGCTGGAAAATGCCAGCGACATCCTTTGGGAAATATCTTACAAAAAAACAGGAGCATTCCGGCATTCCAGTGGGGCCAGTAACGGCCTCTTAAGAGCAAGTCGAATCTTTGCACCGCCGCTCACACGGCGATTTGCGTCGTTCAGATGACTTGTGACCGACGCGGGTGCACTGTGGGAGTAGCGCAAGGAGCGGGCTCGCCCGCGAAGACAGCTGCGCTGACAGCGCCTTCATCCGCCACCAGTCGCATATTCAGCCGCAAACCAGTCCCGGTATTCTGCGCCCAGATACTTCCGCCCTGGCGCTGCACGGCATTGCGCGCGATGCTCAGGCCCAGGCCGAATCCGCCGTTGCCCGGGCGCGAACCGTCGAGCCGGGTGAAGGGTGAGAAGATTCGCTCAAGATCGGTTTCAGCCACGCCGCCGCCCTGATCCTCCAGCCACAGGTGCCAGAAGTTGCCGTCGCGCCGGCCTCCCAGGGTCACCACTGCTCCTTGGGGCGAATGGCGGATGGCGTTGCGCAGGATATTTTCCACCGCCTGGGCCAGGGTGTTGAGGTTGCCACGCACCCAACAGGAGGCATCCACGGTGCACACCAATTGCCCGCTCGGCCAGCAGCTCTCGTAGCAGGCATTTTCCGTGAGCATCTCCCACAGTGCCTGAATCTGGATCGCTTCATCGGGCAACGGTGCGCGCTCTGTGTCGAGCCACGCCAGCTGCAGGGTGTCCTCGACCAGCCGCTGCATGCCATCGACTTCCCGACCGATACGCTCGCGCAGTTGCGCCAGGTCCTGCTCGCTGTCGCTGGCCACCCGCAGGCGGCTCAGGGGCGTACGCAATTCGTGGGACAGATCGCGCAGCAGTTGCTGCTGCAGGGCCACTGTGCCCTGCAACCGCTCGGACATGTGATCGAAGGCGCGGCCCAGCTCTCCCAATTCATCCTGTCGATCAGTGGTGCGGCTCGACAGGCGCACGCCCAACTGGTCGGCACGCCAGGCATTGGCCTGTTCACGCAGGTTGTTCAGCGGTACCACCAGCAGGCGATACAGCCCGACGCACAGCAGCAAAGTGAACAGCCCGGGAATCACGCCATTGGTGATGACCCGCCAAAACAGCCGATACTGGCCAGGTACAAAACGTTGCGGCAACTCGATCACCAGGCTGCCCGCGGACGAGTCGCCAGGAAAGGGTACTCGCAGCCACGGCAGGCCTTTCTTGTGGATGGGCCAGTCGAGGCCGCGCAGAAAGGTCAGGTGCTGGATCTCTTTGTCCGTCAGCTCCTGGCTGCTTAACGACTGCAGATCCCCACTGATGACGCCGACCCACCCCGCTTCACGCTGGCGAATGCCCTGCAACCAGCTATCGACGCCGGTCTGCTGGCCCTGCTCCCAGGCGCGCTCGGCCTCGGCGGCGTAGCGCGTCAAGGTGCCCCGGGCTTCATCAGAAAGAAACTGATTGCGCTGTTCCATGTAGCGGCCCCAGGACCAGCTCAGCCAGATCATCAGCAAGCAGAACGCCACCAGCAAAAACGCCAGTTTCCAGAATAGCGAATGCCGCCCCGGCAGGTCAGACCACTTCATCAGCAGCACTCAAGACATAGCCTTTGCCCCAGACCGTGCGTACTTCGCGTTCCAAATAGTCGATGGCCTTGAGTTTGCGGCGAATCTGGCTGATGTGCATATCCAGGCTGCGATCGTGGGCGGCATAGCCGCGCTGCAGGACTTGCTGATAAAGGAAGGCCTTGCTCAATACTTCATCGCCGTTGCGGTTCAAGGTTTCCAGCAGGCGGTACTCGCTGCGAGTCAGGCCTGCGGCCCGATCCCGATAGACGACGTCAAAGCAGCCGTCGTCGAACCGCAGGCAGTCGGCCGCAGGCGCAGGGGCGACCGGCGCCGGTCGACGGTCCAGCGCCCCCCGCCGCAATATCGCTTCGATACGCACCCGCAACTCCGCCATGCTGAACGGTTTGGGCAGGTAATCATCAGCCCCCAGCCGAAAGCCACTGATGCGATCGGCTTCCGCCCCGAGCGCCGACATCAGCAGCACCGGAGTCGAATGGCTCTCGCGCAACTGGGTCAGCGCCTTGAGCCCGTCCAGGCCTGGCAGCAGAATATCCATCAGCACTACGTCGAAGCGTTGCTCACGCGCCAGGTCCAGCCCCTCCTGGCCGTTTTGGCACCAGGTCACCTGGAAGCCGCTGCGCTCAAGATGCTCGTGCACATAGGCACCGAGAACGAGGTCGTCTTCGATGGAAAGTATGCGCGGATGATCGCTAGAGATGGGAGTCATGAGTATCTGCAAATAATTCTCAGTTGACAGATTATTCAAGATTGCCTCGCCAGGGGCAACACAAGCTTCGCCCCGGACCTCAATAGGCTGAGTGGGCCGACGAATGACCGGCACAATTTTTACGGGGATCGGCCGCGAGCAAATCGCTACACTGCGCAGGTGGCGCGTACCGGACGTAAGCGCAGGTCATTAAATCGCTGGATGCAGGAGAGATGCGTGCTCAAGAAACTGGGAATAAAAGGCCGTGTATTGCTGCTGACGCTGTTGCCGACCAGCCTGATGGCACTGGTTCTGGGCGGCTACTTCATCTGGATGCAGCAGTCCGACCTGCAAACCCAGCTGATGCAGCGCGGCGAAATGATCGCCGAGCAACTGGCGCCACTGGTCGCCCCCGCCATGGGTCACCACAACAACGAGCTGCTCGAACGCATCGCCACCCAGTCGCTGGAGCAGCAGGACGTGCGCGCGGTCACCTTCCTCGCCGCCGACCGCACGCCGCTGGCTCACGCCGGCCCGACCATGCTCAATCAGGCCCCCCTGGGCGACGGCTCACAACTGCTGCGCCGCAGCGGCAATGACGCGACGCGCTACCTGCTGCCGGTCTTCGGCAAGCACCGCAACCTGGCCGGCGACCTGATCCCCGACGAGGCTGATCGCCTGCTCGGCTGGGTTGAACTCGAACTGTCCCACAATGGCATGCTGCTGCGTGGTTATCGCAGCCTGTTTGCCAGCCTGCTGCTGATTGTCGCGGGCCTGGGCGGTGCGGCGCTGCTGGCCTTGCGCATGGGCCGTACCATCAACCGCCCGATCGGCCAGATCAAGCAGGCCGTGGCGCAACTCAAGGACGGCCACCTGGAGACCCGCCTGCCACCCCTCGGCAGTCAGGAGCTGGACGAACTGGCGGCGGGCATCAACCGTATGGCCGGGACCCTGCAAAACGCCCAGGAAGAACTCCAGCACAGCGTCGACCAGGCCACCGAAGACGTGCGCCAGAACCTGGAAACCATCGAAATCCAGAACATCGAGCTGGACCTGGCGCGCAAGGAAGCCCTGGAAGCGAGCCGGATCAAGTCCGAGTTCCTGGCCAACATGAGCCATGAGATCCGCACCCCGCTCAACGGCATCCTGGGTTTCACGCACTTGCTGCAAAAAAGCGAATTGACCCCGCGGCAACTCGACTACCTGGGCACCATCGAAAAGTCCGCCGACAGTCTGCTGGGCATCATCAACGAGATTCTCGACTTCTCCAAGATCGAAGCCGGCAAGCTGGTGCTCGACCATATTCCGTTCAACCTGCGCGACCTGTTGCAGGACACCCTGACCATCCTCGCCCCCGCCGCCCACGCCAAACAGCTGGAGCTGGTCAGCCTGGTTTATCGCGACACGCCGTTGTCGCTGGTAGGCGATCCGCTGCGACTCAAGCAGATCCTCACCAACCTGGTGAGCAATGCAATCAAGTTCACCCGCGAAGGCACCATCGTCGCCCGTGCCATGCTCGAAGATGAGCATGAAGACAGCGTGCAACTGCGCATCAGTATTCAGGACACCGGCATCGGCCTGTCGAGCCAGGACGTACGCGCCTTGTTCCAGGCCTTCAGCCAGGCCGACAACTCACTGTCGCGGCAACCCGGCGGCACCGGCCTGGGCCTGGTGATCTCCAAGCGCCTGATCGAGCAGATGGGCGGCGAGATCGGCGTCGACAGCACCCCGGGCGAAGGCTCGGAATTCTGGATCAGCCTGAGCCTGCCCAAGACCCGCGACGACGCCGAGGACCTGCCCGGCCCGCCGCTGCTGGGGCGCCGCGTTGCGGTGCTGGAGAACCATGAGCTGGCGCGCCAGGCCCTGCAGCATCAACTGGAAGACTGCGGTCTTGCGGTGACGCCTTTCAACACGCTGGAAAGCCTGGCCAATGGCGTGACCGGTGTGCACCAGACCGAGCAGGCGATCGACCTCGCTGTGTTGGGCATTACCAGCAAAGACATGCCACCCGAACGCCTCAACCAGCACATCTGGGACCTCGAACACCTGGGCTGCAAAGTGCTGGTGCTGTGCCCGACCACCGAACAGACGCTGTTCCACCTGTCCGTGCCCAACCCCCACAGTCAGCTCCAGGCCAAACCGGCCTGCACCCGCAAACTGCGACGGGCGCTGTCCGACCTGGTCAACCCGCGCCACATCCGCAGCGAGCCGGACGAGCCGTTGTCCAGTCGGGCGCCCAAAGTGCTGTGTGTCGACGACAACCCGGCCAACCTGTTGCTGGTGCAAACCCTGCTCGAAGACATGGGCGCCAAGGTGCTGGCGGTGGAAAGTGGCTTTGCTGCAATCAAGGCGGTACAGAGCGAGACCTTCGATTTGGTGCTCATGGATGTGCAAATGCCCGGGATGGATGGGCGCCAGAGCACAGAAGCGATTCGCCAATGGGAGAGTGAGCGCCACTGCACGCCGCTGCCGATCGTCGCGCTGACTGCCCATGCCATGGCCAACGAAAAACGCGCCCTGCTGCAAAGCGGCATGGATGACTACCTGACCAAGCCGATCAGTGAGCGGCAACTGGCGCAGGTGGTGTTGAAGTGGAGTGGCCTGGCCCTGCGCAATCAGGGGCCCGAACGCGCGGGCGATCGACACAGCGGCGCCCCGGAACTGCAGGTGCTCGATCACGAGGAAGGCTTGCGCCTGGCTGCCGGCAAGGCAGACCTGGCGGCGGATATGCTGGCCATGTTGCTCGCGTCCCTGGAAGCCGACCGCGAAGCCATTCGGTTTGCCCGGGACATCGACGACCACAACGCGCTGATCGAGCGGGTCCACCGGCTGCATGGTGCGACCCGCTACTGTGGCGTGCCGCAATTGCGCGCCGCCTGCCAACGCAGCGAAACCCTGCTCAAGCAGCAAGACCCGCGCGCCTACAGTGCCCTCGAGGAGCTCGACCGGGCGATCAATCGCCTGGCGGCACAGGCCCGCATCAACGCCTGACCGAACGCTGATCAACCGGAGGATCCGATGCGCACCCTTTTATTCAGCAGCCAGACCTACGACCGCGACAGTTTTCTCGCCGCCGAGCTCCCCGCCGACCTCGAACTGCAGTTTCAACCCGCGCGCCTGAGCATCGATACAGTGGCCCTGGCTGAAGACCACGAGGTGGTTTGCGCCTTCATCAATGATGACCTCAGCGCGCCCGTGCTCGAACGCCTCGCTGCGGGAGGCACGCGCCTGATCGCGCTGCGCTCGGCCGGCTACAACCACGTCGACCTGGCCGCGGCCAAGCGTCTGGACCTGCCCGTCGTGCGCGTGCCCGCCTACTCGCCGCATGCCGTGGCCGAACACGCGGTAGCGCTGATCCTGGCGCTCAATCGGCGCCTGCACCGCGCCTACAACCGCACCCGCGAAGGGGATTTCAGCCTGCACGGCCTGACCGGCTTCGATCTGGTGGGCAAAACCGTCGGCATTGTCGGCACCGGGCAGATCGGTGCGACTTTGGCGAAAATCATGCACGGGTTTGGCTGCCAGTTGCTGGCGTATGACCCCTACCCCAACCCGCAGGTCGAAGCCCTCGGCGCTCGCTACCTGAGCCTGCCGCAATTGCTCGCCGAGTCGCAGATCATCAGCCTGCACTGCCCGCTCAACGACCAGAGCAAGCACCTGATCAACCGTGAATCACTGGCGCACATGCAACCCGGCGCCATGCTGATCAACACCGGGCGCGGTGGCCTGGTGGATACGCCGGCACTGATTGACGCACTCAAGGATGGGCAACTGGGTTACCTGGGCCTGGATGTCTATGAAGAGGAGGCGCAACTTTTTTTCGAGGACCGCTCCGACCTGCCGTTGCAGGATGACGTGCTGGCGCGGCTGCTGACCTTTCCGAACGTGATCATTACCGCGCACCAGGCCTTCCTGACGCGCGAAGCATTGGGCGCGATTGCCGCCACTACATTGCAGAATATTGCCGCGTGGGCGGCCGGAACCCCGCAAAATCAGGTGGATGCCGGTTGAACCGGATCGAAGGTCGAAGGCCCACACCATGATCAGCGGATGTCCGTGCTAGCATGCCGCGCATATTTGGAGGACCCATGGTCGAACACGATTTCCGCTATACCCTGATGAACCCGCAGCACACCCTCACCGAATGCCGCGCCCTGGTCCCAGGGCGTTATCAGGTCACCGGCAACGGTGGCTCGATTCGCAACAATGACGTGCTGGTCGTGACGCTCAAAGGCAGCAAGGACCTGGCCATGCGCCTGACCGTGGAAACGGTTCGCCACCTGATCAACCCACCCGGGCAATGGGTGGCGGTGGCCAGTGGCCCGGTGTTCGGCGAACTGGCGATCCACACCTGGAAAGTCAACTGCGACAGTTGTGCCAAAGAGCTGAGTTTCGAGTTTGCAGTCGACGCCAAGCTGGGCAACAAGGCTGAAAAGCCAGCTGCCACTGCGCGGATCGCCGAGTTGGGCTGGAGCACTGTCGGTCAGAAGCACCTGTGCCCGAAATGCCAGGAGCCTGCGTGATGAAACGCCTTGCCCTGACCGCATTGGTTGGCGCCAGCCTGCTGGGCTGCGCCGCTCAACCGGTGCAACTGCAACAGAACCGCAGCTACATTCTGGAGTGGATCGGCGAACGTCCTTTGATGGACTACAGCCACCTGACCATCACCCTGGGTGAAGACGGTCGTGCCTATGGCAATGGCGGCTGCAACCACTGGTTCGCGCCCTACACCCTGGAAGGCGACAAGCTGAGCTTCGGCAAGGTCGGCAGCACCCGCAAACTCTGCGCGCCGGCGTTGATGGAGCAGGAGAAACGTTTCCTCCAGGCCCTGGAGCACGTGCAGCGCTGGGATGTGTCACCGATCGACCAGGTGCGCTTCTGGCCGGCTGAAGGCAAGCCGATGCGCTGGTGGCTTGAAGAGGGTTAAATCCTGAAAAGATCGCAGCCTTCGGAGACCGCTGAACACCGTAGGAGCTGCCGAAGGCTGCGATCTATTCCTGAGCCCCCTTAATTCCTGGCCTGCAACGCCTCCAGCTTCGCCAGCAGCCCCGCCGCTGTCTGCTCACCCATCAATTGCTCACGCACCTTGCCCTTGTCGTCGATGATGTAGGTCACCGGCAACGCCTCGCTACGCGGCACCTCGAACAGCTCTGCAGGATCCTGTGCCAGCACCGTGAAGCCGATGCCCAGCTTCTCACTGGCGCTTTTCAGTTCTTCGCCCTGCACGTTATCGAAGTTGACCCCGAACACGCCGATGTTTTTGTCCTTGAGCTGCTCGGCCAGGGCATTGAGTTCTGGAATCTCGGTGCGGCACGGCCCGCACCACTCGGCCCAGTAGTTGAGCACCAGCCATTGTTTGTCCAGACGCTCGGCAGCCACTTTCCGGCCGTTCTGGTCGACCCCGTAATCGTTGCCACACCCCCCCAGCAATAATGTGCCGATGATCACCAGTGTCGCTGCCAGTCGTCTGTTCATGTCGTGATCCTTGTCAAAAAAAGAATACTGCCGCGACCCATTGCCTCCCGAGGTTCTGGAATACGCGCCGCACAGTTAGAATAGCCGCCACCTTACGCAAGATGCGACCCGCACATGACCGATCTGACGCTTTATCACAACCCGCGCTGCTCGAAATCCCGCGGTGCGCTCGAACTGCTCCAGGCCCGCGGCCTGACACCTGAGGTAGTGCGCTACCTGGAAACGCCGCTGGACGCCGCGCAAATCCAGAGCCTGCTGAAAAAACTCGGCATCGGCGCCCGGCAACTGCTGCGCTCCGGCGAGGACGAATACAAGACCCTCAACCTGGCCGACGCCAGCCTCAGCGAAGCACAATTGATCGCAGCCATCGCCGCGCACCCGAAGCTGATGGAGCGGCCGATTCTTGAGGTAGGCGACAAAGCCGTGATCGGCCGGCCACCGGAGAACGTGCTGGAGTTGCTGCCGTGAGCGCGCCGTACATTCTGGTGCTGTATTACAGCCGCAGTGGCTCGACCAATGAAATGGCCCGGCAGATCGCCCGTGGCGTTGAGCAGTCCGGGATGGAGGCTCGCTTGCGAACTGTCCCGGCGATCTCCACCGAATGCGAGGCCGTATCGCCAGATATTCCGGCAGAAGGTGCGCTGTATGCGAGCCTCGACGACCTGAAAAACTGCGCAGGCCTGGCGCTTGGCAGCCCGACTCGCTTTGGCAACATGGCCGCGCCACTCAAGTATTTTCTCGACGGCACCAGCAACCTGTGGCTGACCGGCGCTTTGGTCGGCAAGCCGGCCGGTGTATTCACTTCCACCGCGAGCCTTCATGGCGGCCAGGAAACCACGCTGCTCTCGATGATGCTGCCGTTGCTGCACCACGGCATGTTGATCACCGGCCTGCCGTACAGCGAATCGGCCCTGCTGGAAACCCGCGGAGGCGGTACGCCCTATGGTGCCAGTCACCACGCCGGGGCAGATGGCAAAAGCGGCCTGAATGAACACGAAGTGGCGCTGTGCCGGGCGTTGGGCCTGCGGCTGGCAAAGACTGCGCAAAAGCTGGGGAACTGACGTGGCGAAAAAGCCGAAGGTATTGCCGTCCATTGAATGGCTCGAACCGCGGGTTCGGGCCATGCGAGTGATCAGCCTGCTGTGCTATCTGGGGCTGGTGGGCTTGCTGTGCGTTTATTACCTGCTGATCGCCGACCTGCATGGCGCGCGACCGTGGGTAATCCTGCTGATCGAGCTGGTGCCGCTGTTGCTGCTGGCACCAGGGATGATCCTGGGCAGCGCCCGCGGGCATTCGTGGATGTGTTTTGTGGTGAACCTGTATTTCATCAAGGGCGCACTGGCGGCCTATGACCCGAACCGGCAATTGTTTGGCCTGTTGGAGATGGGCGCGAGCGTGGCGGTGTTCTGCTCGGCACTGATGTATGTGCGGTGGCGGTTTCAGCTCAATCGCAAGTTGGCGGGTGAAGGTGACATCTCCGTCGCCTGATAGATCGCCTTCGCGGGCAAGCCCGTTCCCACAGGGGATTTGTGCACAACCCCAATCCCCGGCGGGAGCGGGCTTGCTCGCGAAGGGTTCAACTCGCTCTCAATGATTCACGGTATATGCCAGCATCATCGAAATCTGGCTCATCGCCCGCCCGCCACTCTGCTCATGCCACTGGTTGAACACATCCTGCACCAGGGCCAGGTCGCGCTGGCTGGTCGGGACCTTGTCGACGATCTTTTGCGCATTCAATCCCGCCACCACGTCATAGCTCGGCACGAACGTGTCCTTGCCGACCATCCGCAGGAATCTCGGCGCCGACAGCCCGCCCAACTGATGGCCACGCTTTTTCAGGAAGGTCCACAGCCCGACGATATCGGTCACCGGCCAATCGGCAATCATCGCCCCGAAACTGCCCTGCTCGTGGGCGACATCGAGGATGAACTGCGCGTTGCGCGGCACGCTCTTGAGTTTGCCCAAATGCCGGATGATCCGCGCATCCTGCATCAGGCGCTCCAGATGTTCGGCACTCATCAGCACGACTTTTTCCGGGTCGAACCTGAAGAACACTTCCTCGAAGACCGGCCATTTGGCGTCCACCAGACTGTGCTTGAGCCCGGCGCGGAAAACGCGCAAGGCCATGGTGGACAGGTAACGATCATCACTGATCTTGCGCAACTGCGCAGGTGACTTGGGAACGGGCAGATGGGCTTCCAGTTCAGCTGCCGAACCGAAGCGGTTCAGGCAGTATTCGTGTAGCCACTTGTAATCGCGCATGCCCTCTCCTGAGGATTAAAAAAGTAAAACCGGTGTTTTGATCAGAGGTTGACAACGTTGACGAACCGCGACGCGGCGGCTTCATCGATCTTGAGACTGGTGAAGTCGAACAAGGTGCGATCGGCCAGCTGTGACGGGATCACATTCTGCAAGCTGCGGAAAATGCTCTCGGTGCGTCCCGGGGTCTTGCGCTCCCACTCCAGCAGCATGTCCTTGACCACCTGACGCTGCAGGTTCTCCTGAGAACCACAGAGGTTGCACGGAATGATCGGGAATTGCTTGAAGTCCGAATAAGCCTGGATGTCCTTTTCGTTGCAATACGCCAGCGGGCGAATCACCACGTTGCGGCCATCATCGGCGCGCAATTTTGGCGGCATGGCCTTGAGCGAGCCATTGAAGAACATGTTCAGGAAAAACGTTTCGACAATGTCGTCGCGGTGATGACCGAGGGCCATCTTGGTCGCGCCAATTTCATCGGCAAAGGTGTACAGCGTGCCACGGCGCAAGCGCGAGCACAGCGAGCAAGTGGTCTTGCCTTCCGGGATCAGTTCCTTGACCACCGAATAAGTGTCTTTCTCGACGATGTGATACTCGACGCCCAACTCCTTCAAGTAGGCCGGCAGGACATGCTCGGGGAAACCCGGCTGCTTCTGGTCCATGTTCACGGCGACGATGTTGAACCTGATCGGAGCCACCTTCTGCAAATGCAGCAGCACATCGAGCATGGTGTAACTGTCCTTGCCGCCGGACAGGCACACCATCACCTTATCGCCATCTTCGATCATGTTGAAATCGGCGACAGCTTCACCCGCCTGGCGGCGAAGGCGCTTCTGCAGTTTGTTCTGGTTGACGGTAAGAGTGCCCATGACGCGAAATCCGTGAGGTGTGACGAAAGGCGAGCATTTTACGCAAAAAGCCGATCTCGGCGTAATACCCCGGCCAACACACAAACCCATCGCGATTAAGTCGGGCATTTACAGCGCAATTTGCTCTAAGCCCTATCACCTCTACGGTTAAGTCCTTCCTATACTGCGACATAAGGTCGCATGACTATCCAGACCTATCCCTTACTTGGCCACCTTGGCCCGTAGGCGCTCCACCGGGGGGCGATGGTAAAAACAAGAGGAGTGACTGGCATGATCCATCACGTAGTGGGGCTCTTCACCCACCCTGACCAAGAATGGAAAGAGATCCGTGGCGACCAGGAGGAAAGCATCAGCCACATGTATCTCACACACACCCTGATTCTCGCGGCGATTCCGGCCGTGTCGGCGTTTATTGGCACCACCCAGGTGGGTTGGGTCATCGGCAACCGGGCACCCGTGATGCTGACCCAGGAAAGCGCGCTGTGGATGACCATCATGTCTTACCTGGCGATGCTTGGCGGCGTGGCCGTGATGGGCGCGTTCGTGCACTGGATGGCTCGCACCTATGATGCCAACCCGAGCCTGGCCCGCTGTGTTGCCTTCGCGACCTATACCGCAACGCCGCTGTTCATTGGCGGCCTGGCGGCGCTGTATCCGCACATGTGGCTGGGAATGGTCGTCGGCACCGCAGCCATTTGCTACACCGTGTACCTGTTGTATGTCGGCCTGCCGACCTTCATGAACATTCCATCGGACGAAGGTTTCCTGTTTTCGAGTTCTGTACTGGCCGTAGGGTTGGTGGTGCTCGTGGCCATCATGGCGTTCACGGTGATTGTTTGGGGACTGGGCGTGGGGCCCGTCTATACCAACTGACTTCTTATAAAAAATATCTGCCAATACAGGCCGCCGTAAGGCGGCCTCTTAATGTCCGGGATTTGATCGGCCACGACCATTCGGCGCCCGGACGATTCGCAACCACCCGGGGTTGCGGCATACTCGACGTCTCTGGAGACCCATCAAGCATGCCCGAGCAACTCAATACCCGCGTCGAAGATTGCTACCAACTCGCTGAATCCTTCTTTAAACGTTCATTCAAACGCCCTGTGGTGAGCCTCAAGCTGCGCGGGCAGAAAGCCGGTGTCGCGCATTTGCACGAGAACCTGCTGCGCTTCAACCCGCAGCTGTATCGGGAAAATACCGACGATTTCCTCAAGCAGACCGTGGCTCACGAAGTGGCGCACCTGATTGCCCATCAACTGTTCGGCGACCGCATCCAGCCCCATGGCGAAGAGTGGCAGCTGATCATGCGCGGGGTTTACGAACTGCCGCCCAACCGCTGCCACACCTATGACGTCAAACGACGCAGTGTCACCCGCTATATCTACAAATGCCCGTGCGCCGACAGTGACTTCCCGTTTTCTGCCCAGCGTCACGGCCTGGTGAGGCAGGGCCGCCGGTATCTGTGCCGCCGGTGCCGCAACACCTTGGTGTTCAGTGGGGAGATGCGGGTCGAGTAGTACCTTTTTTTTGCAGTGACAGTGCCGGCCCCATCGTGAGCAAGCTTTGCTTCCACAGGGCAATGGCTAAGTGAAGGCTATCCTGTGGAAGCAAACTTGCTTTCACAGGGCAATGGATGAGTGAAGGCTTTGCCTGTGGGAGCAAAGCTTGCTCGCGATGCCGTGCTCAAGGCCGCTACAGAACCACCTTGGCACGCCGTAAGTCCAGGATCCGCTCGGCGCTGAACCCCAACTCCCGCAACACCTCATCCGTATGTGCCCCCAGCTGCGCACCGATATGCCTGGGCTCCGGCAAGCCTTCAGAGAACTTCAGCGCACAGGCGATCTGCGCCTGGGTCGTGCCATCTCCGCGGGGCACCTGCGTAACCACCTGGCGCGCTTGCAGTTGCGGATGCCGCACCGCCTCACCCAGGCTCAATACCGGCTCGACGCATGCATCGAGCTCGGCAAACAGCGCGCTCAATTCGGCAAAGTCGTGTTTCTCGAATTCAATCCTCAACGCGTCCTTGAGCTTTTTCTGATGCTCCGGTTGTGGTGACAGCGCCAGTTTAGCCATGTCTTCCAGGCCCAACGCCGTACACAACTGCTTCATGAACGCAGGCTCCAGGCTCCCCACCGACAACCAGCGCCCGTCGCGAGACCTGTAGTAATCGTAGAAACTGCCACCATTGAGTACCTGGTTTTCCCGCGCAGGCTCCTCACCACAGGCCAGGAAACCCGCACCAGACATGGCATTCAGGGTGAACGCGCAATCGGTCATGCTGACATCGAGGTATTGCCCCAGCCCCGTCTGCTGGCGCGCAATCACCGCAGCCAGCAGGCCGATCACACCATGCAGCGAGCCTCCCGCGATGTCGGCCACCTGCATGCCCAGTGGCAATGGCCCACTGTCGGCCCGGCCGGTATGGCTGGCCAGCCCCGCCAGCGCCAGGTAATTGATGTCGTGGCCGGCGCGATCCTTGTAGGGGCCGGTCTGGCCGTAACCAGTGATCGATACATAAATCAGCCTGGGGTTGATTGCCTTGAGGGCTTCATAACCCAGGCCCAAGCGCTCCATGACCCCAGGGCGAAACTGCTCGAGCAGGATGTCGTGGTCGTGCAGCAACTGCCTGATGACTTCCAGGGCTTCAGGCTGCTTGAGGTCCAGCGCCAGGCTGCGCTTGTTGCGATTGAGATAAGCATGGCTCGCCGACACACCCTGGTCGTGGGGTGGCAACACCCGGAGCAGGTCCATGCGAGTCGGCGACTCGATGCGCAACACGTGCGCCCCCATGTCCGCCAGCAACAGCGAGGCGAACGGCCCGGGTAACAGCGTCGAAAAATCCAGGATCTTCAGTGAAGCCAGTGGCCCGAACATGAGTAACCTCCAATGCGTTCCCCCAAGCCTAGGCAGACGATGGCATTGCAGCAATTACCGGATGCATCAGTCGCAGTGACCGTTGCGCTCAAATCCCAACCATGAAAAACCCGCCGAAGCGGGTTTTGTCAAAACAGCAGTCTTATTTGACGTTGCTTGGGGTCGGACCTTCGGCTACGCCCAGGTCGTCCTCTTCACGCTCTTCGGCAATACCACGACCGCCGGAAGCCAGTTCGGCTTGCATGACATCGACGTCCAGTTCCTTGACCCACTTGGCCACGACCAGGGTCGCAACGGCGTTGCCCACCAGGTTGGTCAGGGCTCGGGCTTCAGACATGAAGCGGTCGATACCAAGGATCAGCGCCAGGCCGGCAACTGGCAGGTGGCCAACGGCGGACAAGGTCGCGGCCAGCACAATGAAACCGCTCCCGGTCACGCCGGCAGCCCCTTTGGAGGACAGCAGCAACACCACCAGCAGGGTGATCTGGTGAGTGATGTCCATGTGGGTATCGGTTGCCTGGGCAATGAACACCGCAGCCATGGTCAGGTAGATGGCTGTACCGTCGAGGTTGAACGAGTAGCCGGTCGGGATCACCAGACCTACCACGGATTTCTTAGCGCCCAGACGTTCCATCTTGATCAGCATGCGCGGCAGTACCGATTCCGAAGAAGAAGTACCCAGCACGATCAGCAGTTCTTCACGGATGTAGCGAATCACTTTCAGCACGCTGAAGCCGTGGGCGCGGGCGATACCGCCCAATACGATCAGGATGAACAGCAGGCAGGTGATGTAGAAGCAGGCCATCAGTTGACCCAGCTGCACCAGCGAGCCAACGCCGTAGGCACCGATGGTGAATGCCATCGCACCGAAGGCACCGATGGGCGCAAGCTTCATGATCATGTTGATGATGTTGAACATGACATGGGCAAAGCGATCAATGAAGTCCAGCAGCGGCTTGCCGTAGGCACCCAGGCGATGCAGGGCGAAACCGAAGATCACCGAGAACATCAGCACTTGCAGGATGTCGCCGGTGGCGAACGCACCCACGATGGTGGACGGGATCACATTCAGCAGGAAGCCAACGACGCTTTGATCAGCACCAGCCGCCACATACTGGGCGACTTTGGACGCATCCAGAGTGCTCACATCAATGTGCATGCCGTTGCCTGGCTGCACGATGTTCACCACCACCAGGCCAACCAGCAGGGCGATGGTCGAAACGATTTCGAAATAGAGCAGCGCGTAACCGCCAGTCTTGCCGACCGACTTCATGTTCTGCATGCCAGCAATACCGCTGACGACGGTGCAGAAGATGATGGGGGCAATGATCATTTTGATCAGTTTGATGAACCCGTCACCCAGCGGCTTGAGGGCTACGCCGGTCTGCGGATAGAAGTGACCGAGCAGGATGCCGATGGCGATGGCAACGATCACCTGGAAATACAGGGATTTGTACAGTGGCTGACGAGTCGTCATTGCAAAGTTCCTCAAGAGTGCCCGCGAACAACATCCATCTGTTGTCCCTGACACCTGAATTGCGAACCCTCCTGCACTGGAGGGATTTGTTTTTTCGAGCTGCGCGATGGCAGACATCTACCCGTTACATCGCAAGGCCCGTGCCACCTTTATAAAACTGCCTGCAAGCCGTTGGACATCAAGCCTTGCAAGTTTTTCAGCATCCCCGGGGCGCCGGGCGCAAGTGGCGGATTTCCGCCCATCAGCCCGATGACGTCCGGTAAATTGGCGGATATCCGCCTTGTTGAGACGCCAGTCTCGTGTCTACTATCCGCCGTTCAACGGACGGACTTTCACTCTATGCGCGAACGCACCATCGCCAGCCACTTCGCCCGCGCCGCCCTCGGTGGTGCTCGCCGAAGCGGGTACGATTATTCAGGCCTGCTCCAGCAACTGGGCATTAGTCCCGAGCTGCTTGAGGAGCCCCGTGCGCGGATTGCTCCAGAGCAATTTACCCGACTGCTCCAGGGACTATGGGCAGCGCTGGATGACGAATTTCTCGGTTTCGGGCCAACAGTCAGTCGGCCCGGCAGCTTCGCGATGATGTGTCACGCCCTGATCCACTGCCGTAATCTGGATAAGGCCCTGCATCGCGGCTTATTGTTTTATAGCCTATTCCCCGACGGCCCGCGCCTGACCATCAGCCGCGAGGGCGAAATGATCCGCCTCAGCCTGGACGATTCGCAGTTCCGTGATCCGGACCACTTCCTCACCGAAAGCCAGCTGATGGTCTGGCATCGACTGGGTAGCTGGCTGATTGGCCAGCGCATCCTGCTGGAACAGGCGACATTCAGCTATGCGCGTCCCGAACACGGCGCCGAATATGACCTGCTGTTCTCCTGCCCCCTCGAATTTGCCGCCAGGCAGAGCAGCCTGGTGTTCCACAGCCGTTACCTGGATAGGCCGCTGTTGCAGGACGAGCGCACCCTCAAGCACTTTCTGCAGCGCTCGCCTGCCGACCTGCTGGCACGCCCCGACGATGGCAACAGCTTGAGCAGCCGGCTGAGACGACTGCTCAGTCGGGACAGTTCGCGCTGGCCTGACCTGGAAGCAGTGGCCGCGCACCTGAACATCAGCCCGCAGACCCTGCGCAGGCATTTGCGCGAGGAAGGTACAAGTTTTCAGGGGTTGAAGGATCAACTGCGCCGGGACATCGCGATTTACCACCTGAGCCGCTCAGACCTGTCGTTGCAACAGATCGCCGAACAACTGGGATTCTCCGAGCCCTCGGCGTTCCACCGGGCGTTCAAGAAATGGACCGGATTGACGCCGGGAGCCTATCGGGCGCAGGAAAACTGAGCACTCTAGAGCACCGGAAAATGAATCCGGAACGCCGCCCCACCCATGGGCGAGTCGTCGAGGGTCAGCTTCGCGCTGTAGCTTTCGATGATGTCCTTGACCACGGCCAGGCCGATCCCCTGCCCCGGATGCTGACGATCCAGACGCTCGCCACGCCGCAGAATTCGCGCACGCTGGTCCGAAGGCACACCGGGACCGTCATCCTCGACGCACAATTCGATGCCCTCTGCGGTGTCGCGCATACTGACTCGCACCTTACCCAGGCACAGGCGATAGGCGTTCTCCAGCAGGTTGCCCAACATTTCCAGCAGCGCCCCCTGTTCTATTGGCACATAGCAAGGCTCTGGCAGGTCAAAGGACACCTGCACACGCTTGTCGCGATACACCTTGTCCAACGTGTCACACAGGCTTTGCAATACCGGGCGCAAGAGCACCTGATGGCGTACCAGACCACTCTTGCGCAGGCTGGCCCGTTGTAACTGGTAGCTGATCTGCTGGCTCATGCGCTCAATCTGGGTTTGCAGCACCCAGGCCTGTTCGCGATTTTCAGGACGCTGCGCCATGTCTTCGCTGACTCCCTGAAGAACAGTCAGGGGCGTTTTCAGGCTATGGGCCAGGTCATCGAGGGAATCACGGTAGCGACTGCGTTGCTCACGTTCACCGTGCAGCAAACGGTTGAGGGAGCCGGTCAGACGCAGCAGTTCACGGGGATGTTGCTCACTCAGGCTTTCACGGGTTCCGCCTTCGATTTCGTCCAGTTCCTGGCTCAGCCGGCGCAACGCGCGCAAGCCCCAGGTCAGGCCGATCCACAGCAACGCCAGCAGCACCAGCAGTGCAGCGCCGAAGCCCAGGTAGAGATTTTCCCGCAGCCCGTCGAGGGTGAACTCGTACTCACGTACCGGCTGCAAAGCGACGATACTGAACGCCGCGCTCTGGCCGCCGAGCAACTTGACCTCGACGTCGTAGACGAAAAACTCCTGGCCATTGGCTTCGCGAATTCTGGCGAACTCGTTGCCGCGCCCGTCGTAACGGGGCGTGTAATTGATGTGTTCCTCCTGGGTACCGTTCGAGCGCCAGACCAGGTGACCATCGCGATCGTAGATGTAACCCAGCAGCCGGCCGTCAGTCAGGTTGAACCGCTCGTCAGGCAGTTGCTCCGGCATCTTCAGTCGGTTGTCTTCAACACGGGCGGCAGAGATCAACGTGGTGACGTCCGACGCCAGGCGCTGTTCGATGGAGTCTTGCAATGCCAGACTGAAAGCGCCCTGCATCGCCGGCAGTAACGCCAGCATGAACAACACTGCCAGGATCGTGGCAGCGAGCATCAAGCGCACACGTAGCGAACGAATCAAGTGCAGCGCTCGGTAAACAGGTAGCCGAGGCCACGGACGGTATCGATCGGTTTAAATCCGCCAGGCCCCTCGAGCTTGCGGCGCAGGCGTCCCACCAAGACTTCAATGACGTTCGGATCGCGCTCGTCATCATCAGGGTAGAGTTGCTCCATCAAGCGGTCCTTGGGTACCACCTGCTGATGGTGGCGCATCAAATACTCCAGGATGCGGTACTCATAGGCGGTCAGTGCCAACGGTTGATCATCCAGGCAGGCCTGCTTGCGATTGAGGTCGAGCAGCAACGGCCCAGCCACGATCGTTGACTGGGTAAAGCCACTGGAGCGGCGCAACAGGGCATTGAGCCGGGCGTCCAGCTCCTCGAACTGAAACGGCTTGACCACGTAATCGTCGGCGCCAGCGGCAAGGCCTTCGACTTTATCCTGCCAATTACCGCGGGCGGTCAGAATCAGGATGGGAAAGACCTTGCCCTGCGAACGCAACTGGCGAATAAGGTCGAGCCCGCCCATGCCTGGCAGCCCCAAGTCGATCACCGCGAGATCATGGTTGAATTGCTCGGCCTGGTAGAGGGCCTCTTCCGCATTGGCCACGGACTGCACCACATGACCACTGTCCGTGAGGCGGGTTTGCAGGTGATGGCGCAACAGCGCTTCATCTTCTACGACCAGCAATTTCATAACGCCCTCCCAGGCACACATCAACATCTGCCGAGGCACGACAGCGCACCTCTATGGTTAACACGGCGACGCCGCATCCCCCTGTTCAGGTTGATACGGCGCAAACCTTTCGCGATGTACCGCTTAGAAAGCGTAGTTCGCCGCCAGATACGTCTGGGCGCTGCTGGTCAAATCCACCGAGCCCTTCTTGCTACCGCCACGGCTCAATTCGGTGCTGGCATTGCTACGTAGATAACGGTAACCCAGTTCCAACGAGGTTTTTTGAGAAACCTGTTGCAAGATCCCCAACTGCCCTCCGATGGCATAGCCAATATTGCTGTCGCGGCTGAAGCCTCGTGTTTCCTGCGACAATTTGGCCAAACCGGCGGTGGCACCGCCAAACAGCTTGGTGCTACCGCCCACCGGGTAGAACACATCATAGCTACCCAAGAGGTTTTCCTGGCGCAGGTTCAGGCCGTCGTGGTTCATGTCCGACACGTTGTCGTATGTGGCGTAGTAGCGACCTTGGCTGTTTTGCTGACCGACGCGAACACCAAAAGTAGTGCTTTTGTCGATCGCGGCGGCGCTCGGGTGGTTGAAGTTGCTGTTCATGGCATGGGACTTTTTGATCTTGTCGCTGGTCTGTCCAAGAGTAAAGCTGACGAAGTTGTCATTGGCCATGGCAGCGGTACTCGCGCCCATAACGGTGATAGCCAGCAGCAATTTTTTGAATCCAGTCATTAGGTGTTTCCTTGTGTTGTCATGTGCTTGTTGGGTATGGGAGAAGATTACTCAGCTCGCCCTGAACTCACCCTGAACACCTTCTGAACCTGGGCTGAACCAGACAGAACCGACCTTTTTCGATGACTGACTTGCGGGAGATCCAACCATGCGCGCGTTTCTTGCCCTCGTATTAATCGCCTTGAGCGGACTCAGCCAGGCGGCCATCCAGACCCGGGAAATCCCCTACCAAAGCGCCGACGGCACCCGGCTCATCGGTTATTACGCCTACGACGACTCGATCAAGGGCCCGCGCCCGGGGGTTGTGGTGGTGCATGAATGGTGGGGACTCAACGACTACGCCAAACGCCGCGCCCGCGATCTGGCAGGCCTGGGATACAGCGCCCTGGCCATCGACATGTATGGCGATGGCAAGAACACCGAGCACCCCAAAGACGCCATGGCCTTCATGCAGGCCGCTCTCAAGGACAGCTCGACGGCGAGTGGGCGCTTTCAGGCCGGGCTTGACCTGTTGAAACAACAACCGCAGACCGACCCACAAAAACTCGCGGCCATCGGTTACTGCTTCGGTGGGGCGGTGGTGCTCAACGCCGCACGCCAGGGCGTGCCGTTAGCGGGTGTGGTGAGCTTCCATGGTGCGCTGGTAACCCAGACGCCGGCGTCACCCGGAACCGTGAAGGCGAAAATCCTGGTGGAGCACGGGGCATTGGACAGCATGGTCACTGCCGACAACGTCGCGGCATTCAAGACGGAAATGGACAAGGCCGGCGCGGACTACCGCTTCGTCAGCCTGGAAGGCGCCAAGCACGGCTTCAGCAATCCGGATGCCGACCGCCTCGGTCACGGGGAGCATGGCGGGCCGGATATCGGTTACAACAAGGCTGCCGATGAAAAATCCTGGGCGGACATGCAGGCCTTTCTCAAGACAATCTTTTCCTGACTGAAAGGTGAGAACGTCTGGGTGGCGAGGCAGCGTCCTTGTCACCCGGAGCAGCCAAAAGCTCTTCGACTCTACCCAGCCAGGAGGCAACCCGGCAAAATGCCTGACATGAACCATTCCCCCGCCCTGCCCGCCTGCTGCACGCCACTCGACGCTCATTGGCCACTGCCGTTTGCGCTGCCCGAAACTGTCCTGCTCAGCACTCACTTCGACAGTACGCTGCTGACCAACGATGACTTTGCACGCAGTGCCATCGCCGTGCCTGCCAGCATCCAGCGCTCGGTCGCCAAACGCCAGGCGGAGTTTCTCGCCGGGCGGGTGTGTGCCCGGGCGGCGTTGCAGCAACTGGAGGGGCTGGATTTCAGCCCGGCGATAGGTGAAGACCGGGCGCCGGTCTGGCCGGCGCACATCAGTGGTTCGATCACCCACAGCACCGGGCGTGCAGCAGCGATCGTCGCGAAAAAAGCCCACTGGCGCGGCCTGGGCATGGACTTGGAAAATATCCTGAACCCGGAGCGAGCCGAACGGCTGGCCGGGGAAATACTGACGGCACCTGAATTAAAGCGCATGGCGGCCGGTCGGCGCGAGCAGCTGGCGATGCTGGTGACGCTGACGTTCTCGGTAAAGGAAAGCCTGTTCAAGGCCTTGTATCCGATCGTGCAGCAGCGTTTTTACTTCGAGCATGCCGAAGTGCTCGAGTGGGACGAAGCCGGGGAGGTGAAATTGCGATTACTCACGGACCTGTCCAGCGAATGGCGTAACGGGGCCGAGCTGCAAGCGCAGTTTGCGGTGATGGACGGGCAGTTGTTGAGCCTGGTCAGTATCCAGGCCTGATGGTTTCAGTGCTCGAGAGGACCCCATCGCAAGCCAGCCCGCTCCCACAGGGGGCTCAACGCTTTTCCTGATGTCTCGGCCAGCTCAGACTGAAACAGGCGCCGCCCAGGCTCTTGCTCTTGCCGATCAGCGCACGGCCATCGTGCCAATGAATGATCCTCCGGACGATCGACAACCCCAACCCATGCCCACCCGAGGCCCGGGTGCGACTGTCGTCCAGGCGTAAAAACGGGGTGAAAATTCGTTCCCAGGCCACCTCTGGCACGCCGGGCCCGTCGTCCTCGACATCGATCCGGCAGCGCTGTTGCCCCACCTGATAGCTGACAGTCACCCTGGTCGTTGCGTGACGCATGGCGTTGCTCACCAGGTTCTGCAACGCCCGGTGCAGGTAACGCGGTTCGGCCTCGACCCAGGCGTCATCACAATCGGCGGCAGACAGGCACAGACCTCGTTGCACCGTGACACCGGCCCGCAGTGGCGCCAGCTCCTCGATGACCTGGCTGACCAGTGCATCCAGATCGATCCGCTGAAAATTCAAGGCCGGGGAACCCTGCTCGAGGCGCGCGTAGGTAAGCATTTCGTCCACCAGCTTATCGAGGTCCTCGATGTCGTGGTCCATGCCCTCGCAATACTTGTGCAGCGCTTGAGGCGTCGTGGCCGAGCCGATCATCTCCAGGCCAAAGCGCAGGCGCGCCACTGGCGTGCGTAACTCGTGGGACACCGCGCGCACCAGTTCACGCTGAATCGCCAGCAACTGCTGCAAGTGTTCGGCCATGCCATTGAAGGCCGACGCCAGGCGCCCTACCGAGTCCGCACCGCGGGCTGGCACCCGGGTTTCCAGGCTGCCCTTGGCGATGCGGGTGGCGGCGGCTTCCAGCCCGCGTAAGCGGCGCTCCAGCTGGCGCACCAGCAGGTAGACAATCAGCCCGATCAGGCTCAAGCCGAGGGCCGCGATCAGGACCAGCCACTGTGCAGGGTAAGGGTTCATCTGGTACAGCGGACCGATCTCCAGCACCCACGGGGTACCGACCATGCCGGCAAACACCCGGATCGAATCGCCCTCCTTGCCCAGCGCCATCACCGTGTCGCCCTCGGACACCCGCCGACTCTGGTCTTCGTCCATGTCCGCCTGATCAACAGTGACCAGACGCAAGTCGAAGCCAAAGCCCTTGTCTTCCTTGAGCTCGGCCAGGCGCCTGGGCTGCTCGGCCACCGGAACGCGCACCAGTTCGTCAGCCAGCAGGTAAATGGTCGCCCGGGCCAATTGCTCGCTGATCTGCTGCACCTCCCCGGTCAGCATCAACTGTTCCTTGTCACTGACCAGCCTGTAAACCCTCGCTGCGTGCGGCCCGGTCTGTTCCACCAGCGCCTGGCCGCGGAGCACGCGGGTACGCTGGGTTAGATCGAGGTCGGTCTGGGCAAACGTCTTCAGCGTGAGTGGAATGCCCAGCAGCCGCTCCCAGACCAGCAGCGCCCGGTGGCGCTCGGTCTGGTTCATCGGTTGCAGGTTGTCAGCCATCAGCGAGAATGTGCCATGGGCCAGGCGTTCACGGTATTGCTCGCTGCGCACCTCGTTAAGCAGGTGCAGGGCGAGCACGCCGAGTACCGCTACCAGGATCAGTGCTGCGCACATCCCGCCGTAGATTCGCAGGAAGATCGAGTTCACAGGGTGCAGGCTTCCGGAACGAACAGATAACCCTTGCTACGGATGGTTTTGATCAATCGCGGGTGGTCCGGGTCGTCGCCGATTTTCGGGCGGATACGCGAGATGCGCACGTCGATGGAGCGGTCCTGGCCGTCATAGCCGATGCCGCGCAGTGCGGTGAAGATCTCTTCCCGGGACAGAATGCGCCCGGCGTTGTCCACCAGCAGCCACAGCAGATCGAATTCGGCGCTGGTCAGTTCGATGCTGACATCACGCAGCCAGGCTTCGCGCAATGCGTTGTCCACCACCAGCGGACCGAATTGCAGGCGGCGTTGTTTTTCCGGGGCCACTTCCGGCCCTTCGCTGCGGCGCAACAACGCCTGGATACGCGCCAACAGCAGCCGCGGACGGACCGGTTTGCACACATAGTCATCAGCCCCCAGATCGAGGCCCAGAATCTGATCGGTGTCGTCGGTGCGGGCGGTCAGCATCAGGATCGGCCCGTCGTAGCGGTCGCGGACCTTGCGACAGATGCTCAAGCCGTCCTCGCCGGGAAGCATCAAGTCGAGAATCACCAGGTCAGGCTGTTCCTTGAGGATCCGCGCTGCGGCCAGGGCGCCATCGCCCTCGATCGAAACGCGCAGGCCGTTGGCTTCCAGGTAATCGCGGGTCAGTTCGGCCAGACGCTGATCGTCCTCCACAATCAATACCTGCCAGGCTTCTTGCTCCACGGTGACCTCTGCTTGCCGAAACGCTCATAAAGGAAGGCTCCCCCCGTCTTTTTGTAATGAATAGGGAGGAAAATAATGCGTGTGTACAGGCCGATTGTATAAACGGCGGCCACCGAGAACACAAGCTGGCAAATGCGTTCGGATATGACCATTTTTTGTGGTAGGGTTCGCGCCCTTAAAAAACCACCCGGCTGTTTTCGACCGGCAAAAAACCGTGACAAACGGTCTGATCCAGCAGGGTCGCGGGCTACGGGCGCGTTCCAGGTTTCACGCACAATATACGCACAGGTTTATCCACAGGTAGTACGTTGCAACACCCTCCAAAACGCACTATCTTGTAGCCCGACAGAAAAAAAACCCTACATGTAGGGTTTTGCAGAAAAAACCAAACACAAACCGGATATCAAATTCAAGCGCTTTAATCGCCTCTGTCTGGTTGATTTTTACGTATTTATGAAAGACCAGACCGTGCAAGCGGATGGCTACTGTTTTTGGGCCGAAATCGGCAAAAGCGGTACGGGTGTTGCAGTCGTCAACTGTCACCCAAATGGAATGCGGATCCAGGTTCAAGGCCTGGACCCAAGACTTCGGCATGGAAGCGGCGCCCCAATAGCCCCTTCCTGATCTGTCCCGAAGTTGTATGCCCGGCGGCTCGCCGGTTGTAGTGCTTCAGGACAGAACGGTGGGCACCGTGATGGTGCCCAAACAAACATAGAGAATGTGGAGACAACCCCCCATGCAAACCGACACAACTCGCGAGAACCCGCAGGGCTCCTTGCCGCAGGCCGCTGATTCGACTTCGGATCTGTCCGCGACCGCGCCTGGCCAGCTGCGCGTGATCAAGCGTAACGGCACTGTCGTTCCTTACACCGACGACAAGATCACCGTCGCGATCACCAAAGCGTTTCTCGCAGTTGAAGGCGGCACCGCTGCCGCTTCGTCGCGAATCCATGACACCGTTGCGCGCCTGACCGAACAGGTCACTGCAACCTTCAAGCGTCGCATGCCATCGGGCGGCACCATCCACATCGAAGAAATCCAGGACCAGGTCGAACTGGCCCTGATGCGTGCCGGCGAGCAGAAAGTGGCTCGCGACTACGTGATCTACCGCGACGGTCGTTCGAAAGAGCGCGCTGCCCACGCCCCTGCCGAACAATCGGTCAACGCTCACCCGTCGATCCGCATCACCCGCGCCGATGGCACCTTTGCGCCTCTGGACATGGGCCGCCTGAACACCATCGTCACCGAAGCGTGCGAAGGCCTGGAAGAAGTCGACGGCGACCTGATCCAGCGCGAAACCCTGAAGAACCTGTACGACGGCGTGGCCCTGACCGACGTCAACACCGCCCTGGTAATGACCGCCCGTACTCTGGTCGAGCGTGAGCCAAACTACTCGTTCGTCACCGCGCGCCTGCTGATGGACACCCTGCGTGCCGAAGGCCTGGGCTTCCTGGGCGTCGCCGACAGCGCGACCCACCATGAAATGGTCGACCTGTATGCGCAGGCCCTGCCTGCGTACATCACCAAGGGTATTGAATTTGAATTGCTGAACCCGATCCTGGCCACTTTCGACCTGGAAAAACTCGGCAAGGCGATCAACCACGAGCGCGACCAGCAGTTCACGTACCTGGGCCTGCAGACCCTGTACGACCGTTACTTCATCCACAAGGACGGTATCCGCTTCGAACTGCCGCAGATCTTCTTCATGCGCGTGGCCATGGGCCTGGCGATCGAAGAGAAGAACAAGGAAGATCGTGCGATCGAGTTCTACAACCTGCTGTCGTCCTTCGACTACATGTCGTCGACCCCGACGCTGTTCAACGCCGGTACCCTGCGTCCACAGCTGTCCAGCTGCTACCTGACCACCGTTCCGGACGACCTGTCGGGCATCTACCACGCGATCCACGACAACGCCATGTTGTCCAAGTTTGCCGGTGGCCTGGGCAACGACTGGACCCCGGTGCGTGCCTTGGGTTCGTACATCAAGGGCACCAACGGCAAGTCCCAGGGCGTTGTGCCGTTCCTGAAAGTGGTGAACGATACCGCCGTTGCCGTTAACCAGGGTGGCAAGCGCAAAGGCGCTGTATGTGCCTACCTGGAAACCTGGCACATGGACATCGAAGAGTTCATCGAGCTGCGCAAGAACACCGGTGATGATCGCCGTCGTACCCACGACATGAACACTGCCAACTGGATCCCTGACCTGTTCATGAAGCGTGTCTTCGATGACGGCAAATGGACCCTGTTCTCGCCATCCGAAGTGCCGGACCTGCACGACCTGACCGGCAAGGCCTTCGAAGAGCGTTACGAGTACTACGAAGCCCTCACCGAGTACCCAGGCAAGGTCAAGCTGTTCAAGACCATCCAGGCCAAAGACCTGTGGCGCAAAATGCTGTCCATGCTGTTCGAAACCGGTCACCCATGGCTGACCTTCAAGGACCCGTGCAACCTGCGCAGCCCGCAGCAGCACGTGGGCGTGGTCCACAGCTCGAACCTGTGCACCGAGATCACCTTGAACACCAACAAGGACGAGATCGCCGTTTGCAACCTGGGCTCGATCAACCTGCCGAACCACATCGTCAACGGCAAGCTGGACACCGCCAAGCTGGAACGTACCGTGAACACCGCCGTACGCATGCTCGATAACGTTATCGACATCAACTACTACTCGGTGCCACAAGCGAAGAACTCCAACTTCAAGCACCGTCCGGTCGGCCTGGGCATCATGGGCTTCCAGGATGCGCTGTACCTGCAGCACATTCCTTACGGTTCCGACGCGGCCGTCGAGTTCGCCGACAAGTCGATGGAAGCGGTCAGCTACTACGCGATCCAGGCTTCCTGCGACCTGGCAGACGAGCGCGGCGCCTACGAGACGTTCCAGGGTTCGCTGTGGTCCAAGGGCATCCTGCCGCTGGATTCGCAACAGATCCTGATCGAGCAACGTGGCCAGAAGTACATCGACGTGGACCTGAACGAATCCCTGGACTGGGCACCGGTTCGCGCCCGTGTACAGAAAGGCATTCGTAACTCCAACATCATGGCCATCGCACCGACCGCGACCATCGCCAACATCACTGGCGTTTCGCAGTCGATCGAACCGACCTACCAGAACCTCTACGTGAAATCGAACCTGTCGGGCGAATTCACCGTGATCAACCCGTACCTGGTTCGGGACCTGAAGGCTCGCGGTCTGTGGGACGCGGTCATGATCAACGACCTGAAGTACTACGACGGTTCGGTACAGCAGATCGAGCGCATCCCGCAAGAACTCAAAGAGCTCTATGCGACTGCCTTCGAAGTGGACACCAAGTGGATCGTTGACGCCGCCAGCCGTCGTCAGAAGTGGATCGACCAGGCTCAGTCGCTGAACCTGTACATCGCCGGCGCTTCGGGCAAGAAGCTGGACGTCACCTACCGCATGGCCTGGTACCGTGGTCTGAAAACCACTTACTACCTCCGTGCCCTGGCCGCCACCAGCACTGAGAAGTCGACCATCAACACCGGCAAGCTGAACGCTGTTTCCAGCGGCGGCAACCACGGTGACGATTCGGTCCTGGCAGCGCCAGCCGGCCCTGCTCCAGTGCCGAAGGCTTGCGCCATCGACGAGCCGGATTGCGAAGCTTGCCAATAAGCTGAGCCCGTAAGCGCTGAAAAGCGCTTACCTGAGAACCCCCGATCAGTCCTCTGGATTGCCGGGGGTTTTCTTTTGCCTCGTGTAAATGCTTAAAAGATCGCAGCCTCGTTGCACTCGGCAGCTCCTACATTGAAATGCGATTCACGCAGAAACTCTGTAGGAGCTGTCGAGTGCAACGAGGCTGCGATCCCTTGACCCACACCTGCCACCCACAACAAAAAAGCCCCTCTATAGAGAGGGGCTCCTGTCCAGCACTGCACCATCAAGTCATCTGAATAATGGTCTGCATCAAAGTGCTCTGGGTCGAGATGGTCTTCGCGTTCGCCTGATAGTTGCTCTGCGCCTTGATCAGGTCGACCAGCTCGTTGGTCACGTTGACGTTGGACTCTTCCAGCGAGTTGGAGCGGATCGTGCCCAGACTGCCGGTGTCCGGCGAATCGTAGCCCGCGATACCCGACGAGTAGGTCTCTTTCCAGCTGGTGCCACCTACCGCTTGCAAGCCTTGTTCGTTGGTGAAGCTCGCCAGAGAAATCTGACCGATCGGCTTGGTCTGGTAGTTGCTGAAGTTGGCCAGCAATACGCCGCTGCCGTCGATGGTCAGGTTGGTGATCTGGCCGGTGGCATAACCGTTCTGCACTGGAATTGAACGCGCAGTGTCGGCGTTGTACTGCGTGGTATTGCCCATGGCGATAGTCATGCCATCAGGGTTGGCGGCTGCGCCGTTGGCCGTCCAGACGCCGTCGGTGACGGTGCCCGGCACCCAGTTGGTCACCTTCAGATCATTGCCGAGGGTCGAGGTTGGCGGTGTGGTCGGCGGAGTCACGGGCGTGCTGATTTGGGTCAGCTTGCCGGCAGAGTCGAAACTCAGCGTCGAGGGCTGCGGAGTGGACAGGCTGCCGTCCATGTTGCGGCCATCGATCAGGGTGTAGTTGTCCCACGTGTTCGGACCGGTCTTGACCATGAATTGCTCCATGACGTGGGAATTGCCCTGGCTGTCGTAAATCGGCGTGTTGAATTTCTTGCTGTAGGTTTCGGCCTTGGTCGGGTCGAACTTGTTCGTGGCAATCGTTTGGTCGATCACCTTGTCCGTGGAGTTCAGGTTGATCGTGGACGAGATCGCGTCGGTGGTCTTCGGCGCCAGGTTGGACGTGTCGATGCGCAGATCAGTCAACATACCGTTCTGGATCTTGCCATTGGCATCCACGCCATAGCCCTGCAGGCGCGCAGTGCCGTCGGTGTTGGTAACGTAGCCTTCGCTGTCGACCTTGAACGTGCCGGCGCGGGTGTAGGACAGCGAACCGCTGTCGTTCAACACGAAGAAACCGGAGCCGTTGATGCCCATGTCCAGCACGTTGCCGGTGTTGGTGATATCACCCTGGGTGAATTGCTGCGACACGTTGGCCAGGCGTACACCGCTGCCTACGGTCTTGCTTCCGGAACCCAGCTTGCTCGCCGAGTAGACATCTTCAAATTCCGCACGGGACGACTTGAAACCTGTGGTCGCGACGTTGGCGATGTTGTTGCCGGTGACGTCCAGTTGTTTGTTGGCTGCAAAGAGACCGCTAAGGCCGATATTGAAAGACATGGTTCACTCCTTTATGCCGGGTTAGTCGGCTTTACATACCAATAGTTTGTACTTTGGACAGGGCGATGCTGCCCAGGCCCGCCAGGTTGAGCATCAACTCGCCACCGGTCTGGCTGATGGTCACGCTGTTGACGGTGGCCGGCAGGTTGGTGACCAGGGAAACCGCCTGACTGTCGATGGTGGCTGATGCTGCAAAAGTGTAAGTACCCGATTCGACCGTCTTGCCGGCGTTGTCCTTGCCGTCCCAGATGAAGCTCGCGTTGCCGGCTACCTGGCTGCCCATGTCGATGGTGCGCACGACCGTGCCGTCCTTGTCGGTAATCTTCAGCGTGGCGGCCGGCACGGACGTCGGAATGGCCACGGTGCCCGTCATGCTCTTGGAGGTATCAACCACGGCCTTGTCGCCCGGGGCAATCACCGAACGACCCACCAGCGACGAGGCCTGCAGCGCCTGGGACGAGTTGTAGTTGCCGGCAATGCCACTCACGGTGTCGTTAAGCGTAGTGATGCCTTCCAGGCTGCTAAACTGCGCCAACTGAGCGACGAACTCGCCGTTGTCCTGAGGCTCGAGCGGGTTCTGGTTCTTCAGCTGGGTGACCAGCAATTGCAGGAACGCATCTTTGCCCAGGGCCTTCTTGCCGGCGGCACTGCCGGTGGCCGAAGCCAGGCCATCACTGGTGGTGGAGGTGTTCTTGACGGAGGAGTTGGCCAGAATGTCGTTGAGGCTCAAGCTGCTTGTCGTATCGGTAACACTCATCTGAGTTGCCCCTTATCACTGACCGAGCGTCAGGACCTTCTGCATCATGGTTTTGGCGGTGTTCATCATTTCGGCGTTGGTCTGGAACGAACGACTCGCGGAAATCATGTCGGCCATTTCCTCCACCACGTTGACGTTCGGGTAGTAGACGTAGCCCTTGGCGTCAGCAGACGGATGGTTGGGTTCGTAGCGGGCTTCCAGATTGCTCTGGTCCTCGACCACGCCCAGCACCTGCACGCCCTGACCGGCCCCGTCCTGGTTCTGGAACAATGAATCGCTGCCGCCGCTCTGCGCACCCTGGAACATGGTGGCGAATACCGGGTGCCGTGCGCGGTAGGTCTGGTCCAGGCTGGACGACACGGTCTCGGCGTTGGCGATGTTACTGGCGACGGTGTTCAGGCGAGTGGTCTGGGCACTCATGCCGCTACCGGCAATGTTGAAAACACTGGACAGGGACATGATTTATTCTCCTCGCAAGGCTGAAATCAGCCCTTTGAATTTGCTGTTGAGCAGGGTGAAACTGGCCTGGAAGTTGACCGAGTTCTGCGCGTAGTTCGACTGTTCGAGCTGGGCGTCCACGGTGTTCTGGTCAATCGATGGCTGCATCGGCGTGCGGTACAACAGCGACTCGTCGCCGCTGCCCAGGCCTTGGGCCTCGATATGCCGGCTGTTGGTCATGTTCAGCGCAAATCCGCCGCCCTTGGTTTTCTCGCTCTGCTCGGCGAGCACTTTGGAGAAGTCCAGGTCCCGCGCCTTGTAGTTCGGGGTGTCGGCGTTGGCGATGTTGTTGGCCAGGACTTCGGCACGCTGGGCGCGGAAGTTCAACGCCTGTTCGTGGATACCGAGCGCTTTATCGAAGCTGATGCTCATGTCGGGAAACCTTCGGGTGACCGGATTTTCGTAGGATGGACATAGCAAGCGGCGTGCCAATTGAAAAAACCCCGTAAACCGGGGCTTTGCGGGCACGGGCCCCTGTGGCAACGACAGAAAAGCGGCAACGGGTTTCCGCTGCCTGCCGCTTTTCTGCCGCTTGTTCCAGTTAGACATCTCCTGTAGGAGCTGCCGAAGGCTGCGATCTTTTGATCTTGATCTGAAAAAACAGGATCAAAAGATCGCAGCCTTCGGCAGCTCCTACGTGATGCAAAGCGCCAGGCATAAAAAAAGGGAGTCCTTGAGGACTCCCGTTTTCTTTATGCCTGGCGCTTTGCATCACTTCGCCTGGTAAATAATCCCCGGGCTGCACTGAACCATCTGGTAGTGATCCGGCAAACCATTGAGTGCCTCGGAAGCGCCCAGGAACAAATACCCACCCGGTTTCAACGTACTGTGGATCCGCAGCAGAATGTCCTTCTTAACCTCAGCGGAAAAGTAGATCAGCACATTGCGACAGAACACGATGTCGAACTTGCCCAGCGCCGCGTAGCTGTCCAGCAGGTTGAACGAGCGAAACTCCACGCGGCTTTTGATCGGCGCCTTGATGGCCCAGCGCCCCGGCCCTTTCGGGTCGAAATAGCGCTGCAAACGTTCCGGCGACAGGCCGCGACCGATGGCCAGGCTGTCGTATTCGCCCGTCTTGCAGTTGGTCAGCATGGTGCCGGAAAGGTCGGTGGCAACGATCTGCACCCCCATCTTCAACTGACCCAGGTTGACCCGCTCGAACTCATCGATCGACATCGACAACGAGTACGGTTCCTGCCCCGACGAACAGGCAGCCGACCAGATCCGCAGGCGCTGACCAGGAGCGGCTTTGATCGCTTCCGGCAGCACCTTGTTCTTCAGCACTTCAAACGGATAAGTGTCACGAAACCACAAGGTTTCGTTGGTCGTCATGGCATCGACCACCATCTCGCGCAGACCACTGCGCGGTTGGGTCTGGATGCGCTGGACCAGCTCCCCCAGGGACTTGATGCCTTGCTGCTCCATCAGTTTGTTGAGGCGGCTGGACACCAGGTATTGCTTGTTTTCACCGAGCAAAATGCCACAGGCTTTTTCCAGGAATACCCGGAACTGTTCGAAATCCAAATTACCCGTAGACAATGGTGCCGCCTCTTAACTCGTATTGATCGCCAGGAGCAAAAGGCCCCTAGCTGATATCTGCTGCTTTGATCCGGTCGACTACCCGGGATGCCAGGTCATCAGGACGGAATTTGGCCAGGAAGTCATCGGCACCGACTTTCTTGACCATCGCCTGATTGAACACACCCGACAACGAAGTATGCAGGATGATATGAAGCTTTTGCATGCGTGGGTCGCTGCGGATCTCGGCGGTCAGGGTATAGCCGTCCATTTCCGGCATCTCGATGTCGGAAATCATCATCAGAAACTCTTCTTCCGGCTTCTTCCCTTCGTCCACCAGCTTGCGCAGGTAATCCAGGGCCTGCCGACCGTCGTTCAACGCCACGACTTCCACACCGACCGTCTGTAGACAACGCGATACCTGCTTGCGTGCCACGGACGAGTCATCAACCGTCAGCACCCGCAAAGACAGGGCCTTGTGCTGGGTCTCGACGTCCACCACACCAACGGAAATCGCTTCCGGCGTGGGTGCCACTTCCGCCAGCACTTTCTCCACGTCGATGATTTCGACCAACTGATTGTCGACCCGGGTCACAGCCGTCAGGTAATGATCGCGGCCGGTGCCCTTGGGTGGCGGATGGATCTCCTCCCAGTTCATGTTGACGATTCGCTCCACCGAGCGCACCAGGAACCCCTGGGTCTTGGTGTTGTACTCCGTGATGATCACGAAGGGATTGCTTTGATCCAGCAACCGACCGGCACCGGTCGCCATCGCCAAATCGAGAATCGGAATGGTTGCCCCCCGAATACTCGCTACACCGCACACGACAGGATTGGATTTGGGCATCACGGTCAGCTTGGGGCATTGCAGCACCTCACGAACCTTGAATACGTTGATCCCATAGAGCTGCTGGCCGTCGAGACGGAACAACAACAGCTCCAGGCGATTCTGCCCTACCAGTTGCGTGCGCTGGTTTACCGAATCCATTACACCAGCCATGCCCAGACCCCCTAACACCAACGCTTAAGTGTGTTGCGACGCACATTCATTGCTAAACGGCACGGCGCTTGCTTTTTAACTCTTATGAGCACAGAACCGACATTTTTCCGACGCCTGACCGCACATTTGCACACATTGCTGTGCGCGACGGCGGCTGCCTGCCTGTTTAACGCTGGCAGCCCTGCCCTTGCCGACTCGGTTACCTTGCCTGACATGCTTATCGGCGTGACCCAGGGTTTTCTTGAATTCACCGTAGAAGACTATTTGGCGACCAGTCAGACCGAGGGTCGATATGAAATCGAAGTCAACCAACTCGACCCGCGCCTTCGCATGCCGATGTGCGACAGGGAATTGACAGCCAGCCTTGAAAGCCCGGCCAGGCCCTTGGGGCGTGTCACGGTCAAAGTTCGTTGCGAAGGCGCCTCTCCGTGGACGGTTTTCGTGCCGGCGCAGGTCCGCCTGTTTCGCGAAGTCGTCACCGCCACTCGGCCGCTGCGACGCCTCGGGGTCATCGAACCTGAAGACGTCATGTTGCGCGAGCGCGACATCAGCCTGATCAGCCAGGGCTACCTGACGTCCCTGGACCAGGCGATCGGACAGAAGTTGACCCGACCAATGGTCGCCGATCAGCTGGTCACCCTGGTGAACATCGAACAGGCGGAAGTCATCAGCAAGGGTGACCAGGTGGTGATCACCGCCCGCAGCGGCACGCTCAGCGTACGCATGCCCGGCGAGGCGCTGTCCAATGGCGGGTTGCGCGATCAGATCCGCGTGAAAAACCTCAATTCCCAGCGAGTCATCAAGGCGCAAGTGATCGCGCCCGGCCAGGTGGAAGTCGCCATGTAGAGGCCGGGCCTGGCAAGCAGCCGCTTGAAGAGATGGCGCACCCTGCGACTGTTCCCTAAACTAGGGCGTGCAGGGGCCAGCGCTGACGCGCGCAAGCTCATTGATAAATGGGCCTAAAGTTTTCTCGGGTATGGCCGAAAACATGGCAAGCGTCCAAATACCCAGAGGTTTTTTATCATGGTCATCGATTTCAACTCATCGAACAGCGCTCTGCCACTAAAGGGCAGTACACGTACCAGTGCCAGCAAGGAAGCGGCTGAAAATGCCAAGGCTGCGCCGCTGAATACCCCGGCACCGGAAGCCACTACCGTGAAAAGCGGAGAATCGGTACATTTCAGTAATGAGGCCCAGCAGTTGCAGAAGGTCACTGACAAGCTGCGCGATCAGCCTGAAGTCGACAAAGCCCGCGTGGCCGAGTTGAAAGCAGCGATTGCCGATGGCAGCTATAAAGTCGACAGCAAAAGCGTAGCCAGCAAACTGATCAACTTCGAACACCAGCGCTAGGCTCCGGTCTGCGCCAGGCTTTTGGACGCTTAAAACCCAAGGCTAGCCATGCACGATACCCAATTACTACAACTGATCATCGACGACTTTGCACCAGCGCAACAATTGTTCGAGCTACTGCAAACCGAGTCCCTCGCCTTGCATGGTCGCGACATGCGTCTGCTCGAGGATATTCTGGCGCGCAAGCAGGCACTGATCATTTTGCTGGAACAGCATGGCCGCAAGCGCAGCGAAATCCTTGCCAGCCTCAACCTGCCGCTCAATCGACAGGGGCTGGAGCAACTGGCCAGCCAGTCAAGCGTTGGCGACCGCCTGTTGTCGCAAAGTGATGTGCTGACCGATCTCCTGGCCCAGTGCCAGGACGCCAACGTGCACAATGGCCGGTCCATCATGATGCAACAGGCCGCCACGGCCACCCAGCTGAAAATCCTTCATGGCGGCGACACACCCGCGCTTTACGACGCGCGCGGTTCAACCTCCACCCTGGCGAAACGGGGTCCCCTCAGTCAGGCCTGAACCTGACATCGAGCCCGCACTATCAAGACGAGAAACATGCTGGCAAAATGCCGGCAAGCAGCTGTCAAATTTTGTCTGGAGATTGATGAACCGTGTTCAATGCCTCAAGCGCGGATGATGCTCCGCAGCCACCCAAGGTGCTCACCACGCCCCTTGAGATCTCCGGCACCCTTCGTCAGCTGCAAGACAGCCACGACCCGCTGATCATCACGTTTCACGAGCGCGCCCAACGCTTCCAGAGTTATCTGGTGGGGATTGACCGTGACAACGGCACCATGGCCCTGGACGAAATGATCCCCCGTGACGGCGAACGTTTCCTGCTGGCAGGCGAGCCGTTCAAGGTCGAAGGCTTTCACGACGGCGTGCGAATCGCCTGGGAAAGCAACGGCGCGCTGACCATCGACGAAACCAGTGGCAGCCGCTGCTATCACGGCCCCCTGCCGGACGAAGTGGTATACCACCAGCGCCGCAACGCCTTCCGCGCGGCATTGAAGCTGGCGCAACTGGTGGACGTGGACCTGGACGGTGAAAAACTCAAGGCGCCGATCAAGGGCAAGTTGCTCGACATCTCCGCCACCGGCTGCAAATTGCGTTTCGACGGCGACATCGGCGGCAACCTGCAACTGGGCCAGGTCTACGACCGTTTCATGGCTGCCCTGCCGTTCGGCAAAATGACTGCCCCGGTTGAACTGCGTTACCTGCATTTCGAAGAGAAAATTTCCACCACCTTCGCCGGCGTGCGCTTTCACAACATGAGCGGCCTGGTGCAGCGCCAGGTCGAGCGCTTTGTCTATCAGCTGCAGCGCGAAGCCCGCCGATTCGATAAAGACGACCTCTGATACAGGCGCCAATAAAAACGGGCAGTCCCTTGCGGTGACTGCCCGTTTTTTTATGCGCCGAACTTAAGGACGCGCTTCGGTAAAGCTCTGTTCACGCCCCTCATCCGGGTCGTCGCCCGAGGGTTCATCCGTTTCAGATTTCGGCTCTGGTTCCAGCTCTGGTCCCACCTCAGGCTCAGGCTCAGGCGCAACCGGATTCTGCATCTGATCCTGCACCACCTGCTCATCCACCCGCGGATCGAGCGCCGCTACCAATGGCGAACTCGACATGCTGTCCGGCATCGCCACGTGATGCAGCGGCGCGTCGTCGACCTGGTGCAGGTTGGTCACCGCTTTCGGGCGGATTCGCCACACCAGCACCAGCGCGAAGAAGCTGAAGAACGCATACAGCATCTGGCTGCCGAACAGCTTCATCAAGACCCCTGCCACCAAAGGCCCGATACTCGCACCCACGCCATAGGTCACCAGCAGCATCGCGGTCAGAGAGACCCGGCGATCACCTTCGACGTGGTCATTGGAGAAGGCCACGGCCAATGGATACAGGCAGAACTGCACCAGCGAGCAGAAGAACCCGGCGATGAACAGCACCTCCAGCGGCACTTGCTTGAGGATCGCCAACGGCAACGCGGCCACCGCCAGGCTGAACGCAAAGCAGCGGATCAACAGCGCCCGGTCATAGCGATCGGACAGCCAGCCCAGCGGCCACTGCACCAGCAGGCCGGCAAAAATGCAGCTACCCATGAACAGACCGACCTGCTCGGTGGACAGCCCTTGCTGCGAGGCATACAGCGGCGCCAGGCCGTAGAACGAACCGACGATCAGGCCCGCGCCCAGCACCGTGCTGAGTGACTGCGGCACCCGCTTGATAAAGAATCGCGGCTCCATGGGCGCAGGATGCAGGGGGGCGGGGTGAATCCGCCGGGTCAGGGCCACCGGCACCAGGCACAGGGCGAAGCACAGGGCGACCAGCATCAACAACTCCAGGCCCAGCGCCGGGTGCATGACCAGAATCAACTGACCCAGCACCAATCCCAGGTACGAGGCAATCATGTAGCCGCTGAACACCAGGCCACGCTGCTTGGCTTCGGCCTGCTCATTGAGCCAGCTTTCGATGACCATGTACTGGCACATCATGCCCAGGCCGACAATCACCCGCAGGAACAGCCAGGCGGGCAGCCAGTCGATCAATCCATGACCGAGCACCGCAGCACCGACGATACCGGCACAGGTCGCATAGGCCCTGATATGCCCGACCCGGGCGATCAGCCGGTGGCCGATCTTGCCACCCAGCACCAGGCCGAAATAGTTGGCCGCCATCAAGGCACCCACCCACAGGCTGTCGACATTGTCGGCGGCCAGGCGCAGGCCCAGATAAGTACTCAACAAGCCTGAGCCGATCAACATCATCAGCGAGGCGAAATAAAGCGCTCGAAAGGATTTCCAGATTTGGCGCATCGGCGTTCCGAGCGGCTCCTTGCAGTAAGTGTCGGGCTATCCGAAAAGATAGCCCGATGGCGCTGATTCGTCAGGCCTGGGCGGCCAGGACACGACGCTCCCAGGGCGTAATTTCGTCGAAGAAGCTGGTCAACTCAAGGGTCTTCGAAGCGACGTAGCCTTCGATGAACTCAGTGCCAAACAGTTCCTTCGCCAATTGACTACGTTTCAGACGCTCGAGAGCGGCATGTAAGGTACAGGGCAACGAAAGATTATCCGGCACCTGGAATTCACCCTGGATCGGCTCGCTCGGTTCCAGCTGGTTTTCAATGCCATGCAGCCCGGCGGCCAGGCTCGCGGCGATGGCCAGGTACGGGTTGGCATCCGCCCCCGGCAAGCGATTCTCGACCCGACGGGCGACCGGTGAACTGGCGGGAATGCGCAAGCCTGCCGAGCGATTGTCATGGGACCAGCAGGCATTATTCGGCGACGCAAACGGATGGCACAAGCGCTGGTAGGAATTCACATTAGGCGCAAACAACGCCGTGAAATCCGCCATGCCCGCCTGCTGCCCCGCAATGAAATGACGGAACATCGCCGTCGGCTCGCCCGCCTCGTCACTGAACACATTTTTGCCACTGCCGATCTCGACGATGCTTTGATGAATATGCATCGAACTGCCAGGGGTGTGCGCCAGCGGCTTGGCCATGCACACCACGATCAGGCCATGCTTGAGCGCGACTTCCTTGAGCAGGTGCTTGAACAGGAACGTCTGGTCGGCCAGCAGCAAAGGATCGCCATGCAGCAAATTGATCTCGAACTGGCTCACACCCATCTCGTGCATGAATGTATCGCGCGGCAGGCCCAGCGCGGCCATGCATTCGTAGACCTCGCTGAAGAACGGGCGCAGGCCGTTGTTGGAGCTGATGCTGAACGCACAATGTCCGTCCTCGCGACGTCCGTCCAGGCCGGCCGGTGGCTCAAACCCCAGCGTCGGATCAGGGTTGGGCGCGAACACGAAAAATTCCAGCTCGGTTGCCACCACCGGCGCCAGGCCCAAGGCGGCATAACGAGCGATGACCGCCTTGAGCTGGCCCCGGGTCGACAGGCTCGAGCTTTCGCCACTGAGTTCATCGGCATCACAAATGGCCAGCGCTCGCGGATGCTTGCTCCAAGGCAGGCGATGGATCTGTGCCGGATCCGGCACCAGCGCCAGGTCGCCGTCATCACTGCCGTAGAAACGCGCCGGCGGATAACCGCCCATGATGCATTGCAGCATCACCCCCCGCGCCAGCTGCAGGCGTCGACCTTCGAGGAATCCCTCTGCGGTCATCACCTTGCCACGGGGAACGCCGTTCAAATCCGGCGTGACACATTCGATTTCATCAATGCCCGTCAGTCGCTGTGCGAGTGAGCGCTGGCCATCGGTTGTCATGACGCAATCCTTGTTGTTGTGCGAGCCACGAAGGGCAACCCGTACAAAATAGGCTCCGCGTGTTCGGAATATCAAGCAGCGCCAGGCAAAAATTACCTCAGGGCAGATAGAGGCTGAACAAACCGCCGCCCAACGGGCCGCCGTTGCCGATCTCGGTGCGCCCTTCCACGCCATTACGCTGGTGCAGTGCAGCAATCCGCGCGGCAAAATACAGGCCCAGGCCGGTACTGCCGGTGGTGTGGTTGATGCCCTGAACATGATTGGCCTGGCGTTCAATCATATGCGGCGAGTACCCCTGGCCATCGTCATTGACCGTGATCACCAGTTGCCCAGCCGTATCACTCACACTGATCAGCACCGCCTGGCGAGCGTAACGGATGGCATTGTTGATGCAGTTTCCCAGTACCGAGGCGATCAGTTCGCGGTCGAAGAAACCCAGGGGGCTCAACGGGTCCACTTCAAAGGTGGCCATGATGCCGCGACTGGCGAACACCTCCTGATGACAGGCCAGTTGCGCCTCAATGAAATCGTCCAGCTCATGATAGGCCGGCTGCAACGGCAGCTGGTTGATGCCTATTTTGTAAAGTCCCAACAGTTGCACCAGCATGCTATTGAGGTGGGCGAACTCGAATTCGATCACACCCTGCTCCGGCGCCTGCCGCGCGGGGGCCGGCAAGCGCCCCAACCATTGGCTGTGCGCCTGCATCAGCATCGCCAGGGAGTTCTTCATGTCGTGCACGGTGGAAGCGATTACCGTGGAAAAGTCCAGTGCCGGGTCGTTGTGGTTCATGCGCCGAACGCCTTGGTTTTCAGTTTCTGGTAGCGCGGGAAGCGCGGATCGGAATCGGGCATCAGGCCAACCATTTTCAGGCAGGTCCGGCACTCGATGAGTTCGGCCGAAGGCAGGCTGGTATCGGTGCCATGCAGCAGTGACTGCGCCATATTCAGTGCGATACTGATGTTCTTCGGCTGCAGCCCCAGGGCTTTGCGGAACACCGCACGGGCTTCCACCAGGTTGCCGGTCTTGTACACCCGCACGCCCTGACGGTTGAGGTCGGCGGCCAGGTTGCCGGAATTGAGAATGGCCGGGTCATCGGTCAATTTGGCGATGCCCTTCATCACCGCCGGATCGTCGCCGTAGATTTCCGCACAGTTCTTCAACATGCTGGCGCCTGCATCGGGCTGTCCGAGCATCTGCAACTGCTTGGCCACCAGCAGCGCCGCCTCGGCGCTCATGAACTGCTCCATGCCATCGAGCCGCTGCATCGCCTGCTCGGTGAGCTTCTCGGCCGTCTCGGCATCGTTGAGCAACAAGCTGGTGGCCTTCATCAGGCGCGCACGGATCTGCAAGCCGGGGTCGGACGGGTTGTCCTTCGCCACGGCACTCAGCGTGGTGTTGATTTCCAGGCGGGTGCGGGTATCCAGGCCTTTCTCGCTGCCCTTGCTGATCAAGGCATGGGCCAGGCCGAGATTGCTCTCGGCGTCCTTGAAGCGAGACTGGGCACCTTGCGCCACCGCCTGGCGATAGGCCTTGGAAGCCGTCTCGAAATCCTCGTTGGTCATCGCCAGTTTGCCCAACTGCGCCTGCCTGCGAACCGCCAGGGGCGAGAGGCGGATCGCATCTTCCAGCACCCGCTGGGCGCCGCGAGTGTCTCCTTCGGCCGCCAGCACATCGGCCATGCCGTCGTAGAGCGCGGGCATCATTGGAAACACTTTCAGGGCCTTCTCGTACACGCCCTTGGCCTGGGTGATCTGGCCGCGCTTGAACAACAGCTTGCCCAGACCGGCGAACGCCCAGGGCAACGGTCGGTCGGCAATGATGCTGTCGTACAGACGCTCCAGCGCCTCGTTCTGGTTCAGGTCGCGCAGTGCATCGGCTCTGTAGCGCAGGCACAGGGGAGAGTAGCGAATGTCCTGCTTGCACAGGGCAATACAGGCATTGAGCACCTCCAGCGGCTTGCCGCGATCAAGGGCCTGCAGGATCGGCTTGAGCAGGGTTTTGCGTTGCACCAGGCGCTCCAGGCGCTGGGCCAGGCCGGACCGGTTGAACGGCTTGGTCAGGTACGCATCAGGCTCGTGCTCCAGGGCACTCAACACCATCGCCTGGCTGGTCTCGGCAGTGACCATCACGAACACACTCTCATGACTGATCAACTTCTCGACCATCAAGTCTTCGAGCACCTGTTGCCCATTCTTCTTGCCGTCACCCAGGTGGAAGTCCTGCAGGATGAAATCGTAGGACTTCTGCGAACACATGCGCAACGCTTGCTCGCCGGTATCCGCGGTATCCACGTCCTTGATCCCCAACTCCCGGAGCATCGACCTGACAGCACTGCGAAAGTCCGAGAAATCATCGACGATCAGGAACCGCTTTTGGTGATACGACAGCATCGAGGATTTCCAGGCAGTTTTAGAAAATGACATTGGCCGTCTGGGTTATCGGCCAGAAGTCATCATCTCTTGAGCGCAGGGATGCGTAGCGAGAGGTAAAAAACAAGCAGTGCAATCCACCCCCGAATGACCCGCCAATGTCGGTCGTCGGGCCAATAGCTGAGGGTATTTTCCTGCGGACAAAAACAAAACCCCTACCTGCATACGCAGATAGGGGTTTCGGAATTTAATCTTGACGATGACCTACTCTCACATGGGGAAACCCCACACTACCATCGGCGATGCATCGTTTCACTGCTGAGTTCGGGATGGGATCAGGTGGTTCCAATGCTCTATGGTCGTCAAGAAATTCGGGTACTGAGTCGTGGCCAGCTGGCCTCGCTTCAGCAAATTGGGTATGTGATAGCTTTCGGTGTTTGCAAGAGTCGAACTTTCGGTTCATTTCGTCTTCACACACCGCAATCTGGTGCTCGTTAGAGCAAGCAAATTGCTTGGGTGTTATATGGTCAAGCCTCACGGGCAATTAGTATTGGTTAGCTCAACGCCTCACA
>NZ_JZRI01000148.1:0-4236 GCF_000952175.1 Pseudomonas sp. ES3-33
GCGTTCCGCGGTCGAGGTGGTACGCCAGGTCACGAAGGCGCGTTTTGCGGCCTGCACCGCGCGGTCGACGTCGGCAGCTGTGGCGTTTGGGATGTTGGTGAGAATTTTTCCGTTGGCGGGGTTGATAATGTCGAGGGTTTCACCATTTTCGGCCGCCACCCACTGGTTGTCGATAAACAGGCCGTAGCTGTTGTCGGGAAGGTAGCTCGGATGGGTATCACTGGAATTTTGCATGGGTTACCTCCTGAGGTAAGTGCGATGGGTTTGGTTGAGATTATTTGAGATATTGATATATGTCAATATGTAGTTGTGTATTCGCGCAGGCATTCCTATCGCCGCACTTTTTCAGCCTGCTTCTGGATCGGCGGGGAGCGCGCTGTGCTGCGCGCCAGGCTTGGCAACGTAGTCCAGCCCCCCCCCGATCTCTTCATCAAAGAGGGGGGGGCTGCTGCATAAAAGCACTGAGGCCTGTTTGCATTGAGGTGAAGATGTAAGTCAGAACGGCGCGTCGATATCCATGACGTTAATCAGCTTGTGGTTGACGAATTCCTTGATTCCCAAACCAATCAGCTCGCGACCGTAACCAGATCTTTTGATTCCGCCGAAAGGTAGGTCGGCTTTCGATGACGTTGGGTGATTGACGAACACCATGCCTGTCTCGATGCGCTTAGCAACCTCAACACCATGCTGGGCGTCTGCGGTGAATACCGAACCACCGAGCCCGAACGGAGAGTCGTTGGCGATAACTATCGCGTCTTCTTCGTCTTTAGCTCGTAAGATCATCGAGACTGGACCGAAGAACTCCCAGTAGTAGGCAGGGTTATCAGGCGTCAGGTTGGTCAGAATGGTCGGTTGAACAAATGCACCCTTGCTTGGTACCTTGGGCCCAACCTCGGTGGCCGTAGCACCGTAGTTGACTGCTTCACGAATCTTCGCGCGGATTTCGTCGGCGGCAGTTTGAGATGACAGGGGGGCTAGATTTGTTTCCGGATCGAACGGGTCGCCGGCCTTCAGTTGTGCTACACCTTCGGCATAAAGGCGCAGGAACTCATCGTAGACTTCTTCCACTACAATCATGCGTTTGGATGATATGCACACCTGTCCAGCATTCCAGTGACGGCCTACAACAGCCCACTTCACGGTCTTTTTCAGTTCAGCGTCGCGCAGAACTATGAAGGCATCTGCCCCCCCCAGTTCCAATGTAGATTTCTTCAGTGCCTTGCCAGCCTGGGAGGCGATGATGGCACCTGCGCCTTCGGAACCGGTCAGTGCCACCCCGTGTACTCGAGAGTCGTTGAGGATTGTCTCGATTTGCTGGCGAGTTGCGTACATGTTGCTGAATGCGCCAGCAGGTAGACCAGCATCAAGCAGTAGTTGTTCGAAAGCTTCGGCACATTGCGGTACGTTTGAAGCATGTTTGAGCAGCACGGTATTACCCGCTGCCAACTGTGGTGCGAGAATGCGAGCAATTTGATAGTAAGGAAAGTTCCATGGTTCAATGGCCAGGATAGTGCCCAACGGCTCATGGACCAAGATTGCTTCACCCTCGGCTGGGTCGGCTACCGGCAGCTTCTGCGGAGTTAACAAAGCTTCTGCATGTTTAACGTAATACTCAAAGATACTTGCTGAGATTTCTACTTCACCTAATGCTTCGGCAGTGATCTTGCCCATTTCCAGTGTTAGCAACCGGGCATAGTCGTTTGCTCGCGCGCGCAGCAGGTCGGCAGCTCGCTGAAGGACGGCCCCACGCTCTGCGATTGAGCAATTCTTCCAGACAAGAAATGCGTTGTGAGACGCCTCAAGAGCCTGTTCAATCTGAATATCTGTTGCATCTGGAAAACTTTTTAGAACTTCACCTGTATAGGGATTAACGGATGCGTATGCCATGCTGTTTCTCCAGTAATTTTAAGTAAATTTGATTTGTTAATGAGGCTGGTAAGTAGACAGGACCTAAACTGCGGGAATATTTTGGTGCATTTACTAATGATTGATGCCATCAATCAGGAATACTCTGTAAACCGCACCTTTAAGACGATGTTGCAGTGCCTCTTGGTAGGCGGGGCTGGAGTACCACTCTCGAGCTGCTGCTATGTCCGGAAATTGAAGAATGACTGCGCCCTCAATCGGTCCGCCTTCGAGCACCTCCAGTTGGCCGTAGAAGGCCAATGGTGTGAGGTTCCGACCCTGGCGTGCCGCCGGTGCTTTACGGGCATAGAGTTTCAACTCAGCCTCGTCTGTGGTGTGTTCACGTGTGAAGACTACGTAGGCGGACATTGACGTAGTCTCAGGCCAACAGTTTGAGCAGCGAGTGAGCCGTAGCTTCAGAGGAAGCTGGGTTCTGGCCAGTTACGAGCAACCCATCGACTTCGACATGAACGCTCCAGTCAGCACCCTTGGTATAGCGCCCACCATTTGCCTTGAGCATATCCTCTACCAGGAAAGGCACGATTTGAGTTAGACCCACCGCAGCCTCCTCGCTATTGCTGAAACCGGTTACTGTCTTGCCTGCAACCAGAGGTTTGCCATCTACACACTTGACATGGCGCAAAACCGCTGGTGCGTGACAAACCGCTCCGACAGGTTTGCCGGATTGGATTGATTGCTCGATCAGAGAGATAGAAAAGGTGTTCTCCGCAAGATCCCACAGTGGGCCATGGCCGCCAGGGTAGAACACCGCATCAAACTCGGAACTGATCACGTCGCTCAGTTTCTCGGTGTTGGCCAGCGCGTGAGTGGCGACTGAATCGGTCTGAAAGCGACGGGTGGCGTCTGTCTGGAAGTCGGGCTCATTGCTCTTTGGGTCGATGGGTGGTTGACCGCCTTTCGGCGATGCTAGGGTCACTTGCACGCCAGCGTCGATGAAGGCGTAGTAAGGCGCGGCCAGCTCTTCGAGCCAGAAACCGGTCTTCTCGCCAGTGTCACCAAGCTGGTCGTGGGAAGTCAGAACGAGGAGAATCTTCATGTCGTATACCTTGCAGTTGTGCATGCTTGTGGATGTTTTGTAATGCGCTGCCTGTGTGGATAAGCAGTGCTGGAGGTTGGCTTATAGGCTCGCTTCAAGCACACGGCGGCTGACGTCTAAACTGACGTTGTTGTGTTCGCCGAGTGCGGTGAGGTGGTGTGTGTCGAGCTGGTTTATTAGCGCATCTATAGCGTCAGTGCCGAGCTTGTAGGCGGATAAGTGCGTCGGTAAGCCCAGGCTCTCGAAGAACATCCGGGTCTGTTGTATGGCCATGTCAATCCGTTGTTCTTTGTCCCCTTGGCTGATCTGCCAAACCCGCTCGGCGTACTGCAGCAGCTTCGCGCGCTTGGCTTCACGACGAATCTCTAGGTTCGCAGGAAGTACGATGGCCAGGGTCCGTGCGTGATCGATGCCGTACAGCGCGGTGAGCTCATGGCCGATCATGTGGGTGGACCAGTCCTGTGGTACGCCCGCTCCGATCAGGCCATTGAGCGCCAAAGTGGCCGTCCACATGAGGTTGGCACGCGTGCTGTAGTCCGCGGACTCTTTCAGTACAAGGGGGCCAATTTCGATCAGCGTTTGTAAAAGACCTTCGGCAAAACGATCTTGGACGCGCGCATCGATTGGGTAGGTCAGGTACTGCTCAATGACATGCACGAACGCATCGACAACGCCGTTTGCGAGTTGACGGGTGGGGAGGGTTTGGGTTTTGGTGGGATCGAGAATCGAGAATTGTGGAAACATGTAAGCGCTTCGAAACGGCAGCTTGTCTTGTGTCGCCCGGCGAGTAACCACGCCTCCATTGTTCATTTCCGAGCCAGTTGCCGGTAGGGTCAGAACGGTGCCAAATGGCAGCGCTCGTCGAATACTTGCACCCCGCGTTTCCAGAATGTCCCAAGCATCACCCTCGTAGCCAACAGCAGCGGCAACGAACTTGGTGCCATCGATGACCGAACCTCCACCGACAGCCAGGAGAAAATCCAAGCGATGGGTGCGAACCTGATCAACAGCCTTGATTAGCGTTTCATAGCTGGGGTTTGGCTCTATACCCCCGAATTCTTGCACTTCCCGAGAGCCTAATGCGTCACGGACTTCGCGGAGCGTACCGTTTGCACGAGCGCTCTGGCCACCATAGAGCAGCAGGATGCGGGCCGCAGCCGGAACCAGTTCATCCAGGCGGCTGATGGTTTCGTTGCCGAAGACGATTCGCGTAGGGTTGTAGAAGTCAAAATTAAACATTGCTTTAACTCCGATTAAATAGACCAGTCGTATAT
>NZ_JZRI01000149.1:0-274282 GCF_000952175.1 Pseudomonas sp. ES3-33
GAATTTTCCTACATCAAACTAACCTATTGATTCTGTACAAATTACCAAAGCAGACGATTTCTTTGCGGGGATCGGTGCTCGCCGCCAAATAGTTCGTATTACTGTAGACCTGTGCTGAATCGCACTGCGCGTTGAACCGAACACACATCGCCATGCGCGACCTACGAAGACTGATGCCTTCCTGCATGGCGAGCAGGTGCGTGAGCACCGTTCAGGATTATTTGTAATACCTACAGGAAGACCCATGACAAGCGCGAGATGCCGTTCGCGCCTTGAATGCGGCGGCGCCTGTACCGGCGCCATCGCGGGCAAGGCTTCCTCCCACAGGTTCAGCGCCATGCCATCAGCTGAGCCTGATACAAACCCTGTGGGAGCAAGGCTTGCCCGCGATGAACGCTGACGCGGTCAAAGGCCAGGCACAAAAAAAGCGCCCGCAGTGGACGCTTTTTTTGAAGCTGATTCGCTTACTTCAGTGTAACCGTACCTTTCATCATCGAGATGTGGCCCGGGAACGAGCAGAAGAAACCGTATTTCTCATCCGCACTCAGCTTCGACACATCAAAAGTCACCGAATCGGTTTCCTTGGCGCCGATGATCTTGGTGTGGGCGATGATGCGGGTGTCGCCGTCTTTCAGGTAGTTCTTGTCGATACCGGCAGCCAGGCCATCGGTGGCGATCGGCTGCATGTCAGCTTCTTTACTCAGCACCCAGTTATGACCCATGACGTTCTTCGGCAAGCTGCCAGAGTGGGTCAACTCGACGGTGAAGGTTTTGCAGCTCTTGTCGATCTCAATGGCCTTGCTGTTGAAGGTCATCTGGTCGGTGGAGTCGATGGTGGTCTTGCACTCGGCAGCCATCAGTTGGCTGCTGGCCAGTGTCAGCAGGGATACCGCAACAAGTTTGGCAAACATGGTGAATCTCCAAGGCAGGGTTAACAAAAGTGCGAATGGACAGAAGACTGCCTGAAAACTGCGCAAGTTCCTATGACCTGAATCAAAAATTGTATACAACTTTCGGGCTATGACACCGATCGAAACAATCTACCAGCCAGATGCCTGGCCCGGCCCTATCATCGGTCCATCGCCACCTACCTGGAATCCGTCATGACCCTCAATAGCCTGTTGTGCAGCCTGCTTGCCGCGTATGCCTGTGGTGCCAGCGGCAGTTACGAAACCCCTGCCCGCGACCTTTAACCCTTGGATCGCTAACGCCGTGCCTTTACCCTGTGGTCATCGTGACCGTGGAGCAAAGCATGTCATTAGCATCCGTTTGTGTTTTCTGCGGTGCCAGCACTGGCACCCACCCGGCTTATCGTGAAGCGGCTATCGCCCTTGGGCGCGCCATCGCCGAACGCAAGCTGACCCTGGTATACGGCGGTGGTGCCGTGGGTTTGATGGGGATAGTCGCGGATGCCGCCCTGGCAGCCGGCGGGGAAGTCATTGGTATCATTCCGCAAAGTCTCAAGGACAAGGAAATCGGCCACAGCGGCCTGACTCGCCTGGAAGTGGTTGACGGCATGCATGCGCGCAAGGCGCGGATGGCCGAGCTGAGCGATGCTTTCATCGCGCTGCCCGGCGGCCTCGGCACCCTGGAAGAACTGTTCGAAGTCTGGACCTGGGGCCAGCTCGGCTATCATGCAAAACCGCTCGGCCTGCTCGAAGTGAACGGTTTCTACAGCAAATTGACTGGTTTTCTTGATCATATCGTCGGCGAAGGCTTCGTTCGCGAAGCGCACCGTGACATGCTGCAAACGAGCGAATCGCCGCAAACCCTGCTCGACGCACTGGATGCCTGGCACCCGGTGGTCACGCCAAAATGGGCCGAGCAAAAACCCAGCTAACGGCTCGGGCCCGATACAGGGCAGAATATGCGCCGCTCAACCTCACCTTCGACCCAAGAGGATCGCCCATGGCTAAACCTAATTATTCCTTCGCCAAACGTCAGAGAGACTTGGCCAAGGAGCAGAAGAAAGAGGAAAAGCTTCAGCGCAAGAAAGCTACAGCTGAAGAAGAAGCAGCAGCACTGAACCCGGATGCCGAAGGTGAAGTGGCTACAGACGAAACCGCAGCACCGAAAGATCAGGCGCCTGACGCCTGAGACCCTCAGGGCCGGATGATCTGATCAGGCCCACCGGATCTGTGTCCAGGGTTGGCAGCACTGCTGCTGACCCTGTAGGAGCTGCCGAAGGCTGCGATCTTTTGATCTTGTTCTTCAAATGTTCTGAAGACGCTCAAGATCAAAAGATCGCAGCCTTCGGCAGCTCCTACCGGGGGATGCGCGTTAATCCAGCGGCATCACCGTGACCCGAACTTCGGGGTCATGATTGCCCCCGCCCAGAATCACCCCGCGCAACGGCGACACATCCGAAAAATCCCGGCCCCAGGCCAGGGTGATGTGCTCCAGTGCCGGCTGCACGTTGTTGGTCGGATCAAAATCGACCCAACCCAGTACCGGACAAAATACCGAAACCCAGGCATGCGAGGCGTCGGCGCCGATCAGGCGTGGCTGGCCGGGTGGTGGCTGAGTCAGCAGGTACCCGCTGATGTAACGCGCTGCCAGGCCTCGGGAGCGCACGCACGCGAGCATCAGGTGGGCGAAGTCCTGGCAAACCCCTCGCCGCCGCTCCAGGACCTCCACCAGAGGAGTGGCGACCTGGGTCGCTTCGGCATCGAAGGTGAACTCGCTGAAAATCTTCTCCATCAATGCCTGAACGCCAAGCAGCAACGGCCTGCCCGGCGCAAAACAACTTTCCGAGAACTCGACGAAGTTGCGCTTCAAGTGCACATAGGGCGATTCGAACCGGTAACGGCAGGCTTCCAGTATCTCGCGGGAAAGCGGCTGGCTGCTGTAGGTCAGCGCGCTGCGGGTATCTTCCCATGCGGGGGAGCGGTTGAAGTCCAGCATCGGCCGGGCCGTCACTTCAATGGTCAGGCTGGCATTGACCAGCAATTCGTCGTGGGGGCGCTCGAACGCCAGGCGGGTCAGCGGATTGCCGAACACGTCCAGTTCATCCCGGCGTGAGGTGGGATCCGGACTGATCTGCAAGCGCTGATCCGTGCAATGCTGCCAGGCGCAAGGCCGTGGCCACAGGTGCGCCAGCTGCTGGGCGAGCGACACCGGGCTGTCGTAGTGATAGTGGGTGTCGTGAAAAATCTGGTAATGGGCGCTCATCAGACGGACACCGTACGCTGGCTGACATCATCGACATGGGCGAAATGCCGCAGAGCCAGGCGATCGGAGGCCTGGCCGCTGGCTTCGGCGATTTCCTGCAGCAGATCGGCCAGGCCTTCGACGGCGGCGCGTACGCTGGCTTCGCCAAACAGCGAGTTTTGCAGGCACCCCAGGTCGAACCGGGCCAGGCGCTCGACCAGTTGCGGTAAACCGGTCTCACGTGGCGCACCGAAATCGTCATTCAGTCGCTTGAGGGTACGATTGACCAGCTTCAACTGGAACAGCACGGCATGGGGGTTCTGCTCGTCGAGGAGCAACAGGTCCAGCACCGGGAGCAGTTGCGCCACCGCCAGATACCGCGAGCGATAAGTGATGCTGCTGTTGCCCAGTTCCAGCAGCCATTCCAGGCCCGCCTGATCAAAAGGACCGGCGCCGCGCAGGAAGGCGGCAAGGCTGGCGCTGAGAAATTGCAGCCGTTCGATGCGCCGACCGATCATCAGAAAGCGCCATCCCTCATCGCGGGTCATGTCGTCCAGGGCAAAACCCGACAGCGCGGCCAGGGACATCACCAGTCGGTTGAGAAAGTCCAGCAGCTCACCGAAGTCAGGCTCGGCGGTTTCCAGTTCCATGGCTTCGCGTTGCAGTTCCACCAGGGCCTGCCAGTTTTCCCGCGAGAGCTTGCCGCGCACCTGCGAGGCTGCCCACTGCAATCGCTGCAGGTTGGAGCGCAGGCTGAACGACCAGTCATCCCCGAGCAGCGCGGCAAGCAGGCGTTCCTGCAGTTCGCCCTCATCGGGCAACAGCATCAGGCGTTCTCCAAGATCGACTGCGGCTTGCAGCGCTTGCGGATCGTCGCCATCGACATAACGAGCGAGCATGATGCGCAGCAACCGGGCGCTGTCATCACAGCGTTCGCAATAGCGACCGAACCAGAACAGGTTTTCCACCACCCGCGACGGCAGGTAGGGGTCGCGACGAACCAGGTCATGCACGCCTATCGTGCGTCGGGTTTTCCATTGTTCGCCGGTGGGTGGACGATCGCCCAGCACCCAGGTGTCCTTGCTGGCGCCGCCCCGTTGCATCGACACCACTTCGGCGTCCGCGTCGGCGGCGACCCGGGTCAAACCGCCAGGTAAAACGCGATAACCCTCATTGCTGGCGACCGCATACATGCGCATGCCGATGGCACGAGGTTGCAACTGGCCGTCTTCAGCCTGCCACACCGGGGCCTGGGATAACTGCGCAAGTTCTTGCGCCACATAAGCGTAAGGGCGCGCCTGCATGCGCTCGGCAAGCTCTTCGCGCTGTTTTTCACTCAGGTCGCGGCCAAACACCGGGGTAAAACTCTGGGATGGAAAGGCCGGCTTGATCAGTAGTTCGGGCAGCTTCTCCAGTGCCTGCGCCAGCACCGGCGCCTCGCCGCACCACCAGGTGGCGATGGACGGCAGTATCAGCTCCTCACCAAACAGGAACTGACTGATCCGCGGCAGAAAGCCGAGCAGGCCCGGCGACTCCAGCACGCCGCTGCCGAGCGCATTGGCCACCAGCACCCGGCCCTGCCGCACCGCCTCGAGCAATCCTGGCACGCCAAGGGCTGAATCGGTGCGCAATTCGAGCGGGTCGCAGAAGTCATCATCCAGCCGGCGCATGATCGCGTGCACGCGGCGCAAACCGCTCAGTGTCTTCAGGTAGACCGTGGCATCGCGCACCGTGAGGTCACCACCTTCCACCAGCGGATAGCCGAGTTGCCGCGCCAGGTAGAGATGCTCGAAATAGCTTTCATTAAAACGGCCGGGCGTCAGCAACACGATCAGCGGCGCCTCGGCGTCGCTCGGCGCCTGGCGCGCCAGGGTCTCCTGCAGCGTGCGGAAGAAACCGGCCAGGTGCTGCACCTTCAGGTCACGGTACAACTCCGGGAACGCGCGCGACACGATGGTGCGGTTCTCCAGCGCATAACCCGCGCCAGAAGGTGCCTGGGTGCGGTCCGCCGTTACCCACCAGCGACCATCCGGCGTACGCGCCAGATCGACGGCATACAGGTGCAAAAAAGCCCCGTCAGGCGGCTTGATGCCCTGGCAGGGCCAGAGGAAATTGTTGTGGCCGAACACCAGCTCGGCCGGCAACAGCCCCTCGGCAATCAAGCGTTGCGGGCCATACAGGTCTGCCAGCACGGCATTGAGCAGGCGCGCGCGCTGGGCGATGCCGGCCGACAATTGCTGCCACTCATCGACGGCGATTACATGCGGCAGCAAGTCCAGTTCCCACGGCCGATCCGCGCCTTTGGGGTCGGCGTAGACGTTGTAGGTCACACCGTTTTCGTGGATCTGCCGGGTCAACAGGGCCTGACGCTGCATCAATTGCGCAGGGGTGCTGCGCTGCAATTGGTCGAACAACCGACGCCAATGCGCGCGCACGGCTCCGCTGTCGTCGAGCAGTTCGTGGTAATTGCCCGCCGTCGGCGGGTAGCGGTCAAGCAGGTCAGGCATGGAAAGCTCGGCAGACAGCAAGGAACGGTCAGACTAACGCACGCTCATGACACCCGGATAGACGAAAAACCCGGGCGTCGCGTACGGTTCAAAAACGTCGTAAATCGAGCGTCATTGGCAGCTCGTCGTTGATATCCAGAAGGGGCACCGGCAGTTTTCCGGGGCTGTGGCCGATACGGAAGAACCGCGCCATGCGCCGGCTCTCGGCTTCGTTCGCGTTCACCGGCAAGCTGTCGTAGTTGCGTCCTCCCGGATGAGCCACGTGGTACTGGCAACCGCCCAGTGAGCGTTGCATCCAGGTGTCGAGCAAGTCGAACACCAATGGCGCGTGAACCGGGATGGTTGGCTGCAGGCAGTTGGCCGGTTGCCAGGCGCGAAAACGCACGCCGGCGACAAACTCGCCGACTCGTCCGGTCGGTTGCAGGGGCACGGCAACGCCATTGCAGGTCAGCAGGTAGCGCTGTGGCGGCAAGCCGCTGAGCTTGACCTGCAGGCGCTCCAGGGATGAGTCGACATAGCGCACGGTGCCACCAGGCACGCCCTCCTCGCCCAGCACATGCCAGGGTTCCAGCGCCTGACGCACCTCCAGTTCGATACCGCTGACCGCGTAGTCGCCCACTTTGGGAAAGCGAAATTCCAGGTGTGCGGCGAACCACTCGGCACGCACGGGATAACCGGCCGAATTCAGGTCGACGATAACGTCGGCAAAATCCTGTTCGATGAAGTGCGGCAACAGGAAACGGTCGTGCAGTTCGGTGCCCCAGCGCGCCAGTTTCGGCGGCGCATAGGGTTCACGCCAGAATCGTGCGACCAGCGCCCGCAGCAGCAGCTGTTGGGTCAGGCTCATGCGCGCATGGGGTGGCATTTCAAAGGCGCGCAGCTCCAGCAAGCCCAGGCGGCCGGTTGCGCCATCCGGGGAATACAGCTTGTCGACGCAGAACTCGGCACGGTGCGTGTTGCCCGTCACGTCGATCAGCAGGTTTCGCAGTAACCGGTCCACCAGCCACGGCGCACACTCTTCGCCAGGCTCGGGCATCTGCGCAAAGGCGATCTCCAGTTCATACAACGCATCGTTGCGCGCCTCATCGACTCGCGGCGCTTGCGACGTGGGGCCGATGAACAGTCCCGAGAACAGGTAGGACAGGGAAGGATGGTTATGCCAATAGCTGATCAGGCTGCGCAGCAGGTCCGGACGCCGCAGGAATGGCGAGTCGGCCGGCGTCGCACCACCCAGGACAAAATGGTTGCCGCCGCCGGTTCCGGTGTGGCGGCCATCGATCATGAATTTTTCGGTGGTCAGGCGAGTCTGGCGCGCCTGTTCGTAAAGAAACTCGGTTCGTTCGACCAGTTCGTCCCAGGTGGCAGAAGGCTGGACGTTGACTTCGATCACACCCGGATCAGGCGTGATGCGAAAGTTGCTCAGGCGCGGATCGCTCGGCGGCTCGTAGCCTTCCAGCAACACCGGGCAATGCAACTCCTCTGCAGTGGCCTCGATGGCGGCGACCAGTTCCAGATAGTCCTCGGCCCGTTCCAGAGGCGGCATGAACAGATACAGGCGACCCTCACGCGCTTCGGCACAGAAGGCGGTGCGGGTCAGCCAGGCGGCGGATTCGTCGATCTTCGGCGCGCGCTCCTCGACCACTGGCGGTCGGTCCTGGCTTTGCAACTGAGCCGAGTCGGGCAGCGGCGGGAAATCCTGGTTCGGATCCCGGGGATGGATAAATGGATACTCTGCAGCCTTGACCCAGGGTTGCGAGCCCAGCGGCAAGCGGTACCCCAGGGGTGAGTCACCGGGTACCAGCCGGCAATGCTCATCGCGCAGGTACCAGCGACCGCTTTGCCACTGGTCACCCTTGGCAGTACGTGCCAGGGGAAGAACCTGTCCGATGACCTTATCCAGGCCCTGGCTGAAGACCTTGCGCAGGCGCGCCCGCTCCAAGGGCTCTTCCAGGCGCGAATCTTCGGCGCTGACGTTCTGGGGCAACGTGCCTTCACGCCAGAGGTAATAGAAATTGTCTTCGTAGGCAGGAAACACAAAGCGCGTCGGAATTTTCAGACGTTCAGCCACGCTTGCCAGGAAACGCCCGGCCAGTTCGCCGTCAGCGCCGTAGTCCTCCTGCTCGTCGGCAATCAACGCGCCGTTGCTCCAGATCGGCACGCCGTCGCGACGCCAGTAACAGTTCAACGACCAGCGCGGCAGTTGCTCACCGGGGTACCACTTGCCCTGGCCAAAATGCACAAGGCCATTGGGTGCGTAGTGCTTGCGCATGCGCTCGAACAGTTCAGCCGACAGGCGCCGCTTTTCCGGACCGAGCGCCGCGGTGTTCCACTCCGCGCCGTCCGGGTCGTCGATGGAGACAAAGGTCGGCTCGCCGCCCATGGTCAGGCGTACGTCACTTTCCAGCAGGTCTGCATCGATCTGGCGACCCAGGGCCTGAATTGCCAGCCATTGGTCTTCGGTGTAGGGCCGGGTGACGCGAGGCGCTTCCCAGATGCGCTCAACGGACATCTCATGGGTAAATTCGCATTCGCAGGGTTCCACCAGGCCGCTGATCGGGGCCGCAGAGCCCGGATCGGGACTGCAGGCCAACGGAATGTGGCCTTCGCCGGCAAACAGCCCGGAGGTGGCGTCCAGGCCGATCCAGCCGGCACCCGGCAAATAGACTTCACACCAGGCATGCAGGTCGGTGAAATCCACCTCTGTGCCGGAAGGACCATCGAGACTTTTCACATCGGCGGTCAGCTGGATCAGATACCCGGACACGAAACGCGCCGCCAGGCCAAGGTTGCGCAACAGCTGCACCAACAGCCAGGCGGAGTCGCGGCAGGAACCGCTCGCGTGTTCGAGCGTGTGCTCGGGGGTCTGCACACCCGGCTCCATGCGAATCAGGTAGCCAATGTCTTCGCTCAAGCGCTGGTTGAGGCCGACCAGGAAGTCGACGCTGGGCAAGGGTGTGCGGTCGATGCCGTCGAGGTAGGCCCTGAACTTCGGTGTGAGCGGCAGGGTTTCCAGGTACGGCGCCAGTTCCTTGCGCTCGTCGGCTGCGTAGGTGAACGGGATTTTCTCGGCATAGGGCTCGAGGAAAAAGTCGAAGGGATTGAAGACGGCCATTTCCGCCAGCAGATCGACTTCGATGCGCAGCTCTTCGGTTTTTTCCGGAAACACCAACCGCGCCAGGTAATTGCCCTGGGGGTCCTGCTGCCAGTTGATGAAGTGCTGCTCGGGCGAGACTTTCAGCGCATAGGACAAGATCCGCGTGCGACTGTGGGCGGCCGGGCGCAGCCGCACAATCTGCGGTCCGAGTTCGACGGCGCGGTCGTAGCGGTAATGCGTGACGTGATGCAATGCGACATGTATCGACACGGCGTGCCTCCTGCGAGCCTTAAGCGTATTCGAAAGCGCGCAAGACTTATGCCATCCAGCAGCGCTGGCGCTTTCACAGATTTGCTTAGGGCAGTACAGCACCAAAATCGGGCAATGCGGGAATTTGGTTGGGAGTGATTGCACGCAAATGTGGCGAAGATCAAAAGATCGCAGCCTTCGGCAGCTCCTACAGGGGTACGCATTCCAACTGTAGGAGCTGCCGAAGGCTGCGATCTTTGATCTTCAAACGCAAAACGCCAACCCGAAGGTTGGCGTTCTGTTAGCTGCTTTAAGCGTTTAGCGCGGCACAACCGGCTTGCGCGCGGGCTTGGGGCCTTTGCCTTTGGCCGCGTCCTTGCGCTCCTTGGCCGCTTGCTGATTGCGGGCAAACGCCGCAGCCTTAGCCTGTTCACGCTTGTCCCACGGGTTGGCGCCATCGCTGGCACGCGGTGGCAGGCCAGTGTGCTGGGTAAGAATCTTGGTGGTCTTCTCCCCCGCCACTTTATGGCTACCCGCCGGCGTCGAGTTCTTGCGACGAGCGCTCTGGTAACTGTCGGTGGCCGGCTGATGTAGCGGGATCAACTGGTTCTTGCCCGGGCCGATCAGGTCGGCGCGGCCCATGCGGGTCAGCGCTTCACGCAGCATCGGCCAGCCCTTCGGGTCGTGATAACGCAAGAACGCCTTGTGCAGGCGACGCTGCTCTTCGCTTTTGACGATGGTCACGGCGTCGCTTTTGTAGGTGACCTTGCGCAGCGGGTTCTTGCCCGAGTGGTACATCGCGGTGGCGGTGGCCATCGGCGACGGGTAGAACGCCTGCACCTGGTCGGCCCGGAAGCCATTGCCCTTGAGCCACAGAGCCAGGTTCATCATGTCTTCATCGGTGGTGCCCGGGTGGGCAGCGATGAAGTACGGAATCAGGTACTGCTCTTTCCCGGCTTCCTTGGAGTACTTCTCGAACATGCGCTTGAACTTGTCATAGCTGCCAATGCCCGGCTTCATCATCTGGTTGAGCGGACCTTCCTCGGTATGTTCCGGGGCGATCTTCAGGTAACCACCAACGTGGTGGGTCACCAGTTCCTTGACGTATTCCGGCGACTCGACCGCAAGGTCGTAGCGCAGGCCGGAAGCGATCAGGATCTTCTTCACACCCGGCAGCGCACGGGCGCTGCGATACAGCTGGATCAGCGACGAGTGATCGGTGTTCAGGTTCGGGCAGATGCCCGGGAACACGCACGACGGCTTGCGGCACGCGGATTCGATTTCCGGCGTCTTGCAGGCAATGCGGTACATGTTCGCAGTCGGGCCGCCGAGGTCGGAAATGACGCCGGTGAACCCTGGCACCTTGTCGCGGATCTCTTCGATTTCGCGAATGATCGACTCTTCGGAACGGTTCTGGATGATCCGGCCTTCGTGCTCGGTGATCGAGCAGAAGGTACAGCCGCCGAAGCAGCCACGCATGATGTTCACCGAGAAGCGGATCATGTCGTAGGCAGGAATTTTTTCCTTGCCGTAGGCCGGGTGCGGAATGCGCGCATAGGGCATGCCGAACACGTAGTCCATTTCTTCGGTGGTCATCGGAATCGGCGGCGGGTTGAACCAGACGTCGACTTCGCCGTGCCTCTGTACCAGGGCACGGGCGTTACCCGGGTTGGTTTCCAGGTGCAACACGCGATTGGCGTGGGCGTACAGAACCGCATCACCACGGACTTTTTCTACCGATGGCAGGCGGATGACGGTCTTGTCACGGGTCATGCGCGGGCTGGCCAGGATCTGCACGACCTTGGCTTCACTTGGATCTTCAACCGGCCCCTTTTCTTGCTCGATGGCGCAGGCCTGGGTGTCCTGGGTGTTCACGTACGGGTTGATGATCTTGTCAATCTTGCCCGGACGGTCAATGCGCGTGGAGTCGACTTCGTACCAGTCCTTCGGGGTGTCGCGACGGATGAACGCAGTGCCACGCACGTCGGTGATGTCTTCGATCTTGTGCCCGTAGGACAGACGCTGGGCGACTTCGACGATCGCACGCTCGGCGTTGCCGTAGAGCAGGATGTCGGCGCAGGCGTCGATCAGGATCGAGTTGCGTACCCGGTCCTGCCAATAGTCGTAATGGGCGATGCGGCGCAGAGAGGCTTCGATGCCGCCGAGTACGATCGGTACGTTTTTGTAGGCTTCCTTGCAGCGCTGGCTGTACACCAGGCTTGCGCGGTCCGGACGTTTGCCCGCCAGGCCGCCCGGTGTATAGGCGTCATCTGAACGGATTTTCTTGTCGGCGGTGTAGCGGTTGATCATCGAATCCATGTTGCCGGCCGCGACGCCGAAGAACAGGTTCGGCTCGCCGAGCTTCATGAAATCGTCTTTGGACTGCCAGTTCGGCTGGGCAATGATCCCGACGCGGAAGCCCTGGGACTCCAGCAGCCGGCCGATGATTGCCATGCCGAACGACGGATGGTCAACGTAGGCATCACCGGTGACGATGATGATGTCGCAGGAATCCCAGCCAAGCTGATCCATCTCCTCCCTGCTCATTGGCAGGAATGGCGCTGGGCCGAAACATTCGGCCCAGTACTTGGGATAGTCAAATAACGGCTTGGCTGTTTGCATGACGATGACCGGTGTTGAGATGAAAAATCGCGGGCGCGGAATATAGCACAAAATTTAACCAATTCCGACGATAATGGTCGGAAATTGCGTCGCCGCCATCGCGGGCAAGCCCGCTCCCACAGGTTCGGTGAGATTCTCGTGGGAGCGGGCTTGCCCGCGATGAGGCCCTCTCAGGCGCTACAGCTTATTCGTCGTCGAAGTTGTAGCTACCCGGTGCGAGGTTTTCGAAGCGGGTGTACTTGCCGATAAACGCCAGGCGCGACGTGCCGATCGGGCCGTTTCGCTGCTTGCCGATGATGATCTCGGCGATGCCCTTGTGCTCGGTCTCCGGGTGATAAACCTCATCCCGATACACGAACATGATGACGTCAGCATCCTGCTCGATCGCTCCGGATTCCCGAAGGTCGGAGTTGATCGGGCGTTTGTTCGGACGTTGTTCCAAAGACCGGTTGAGCTGGGACAAAGCCACCACCGGGCAATTGAATTCCTTGGCCAGGGCCTTGAGGGAACGGGAGATCTCGGAAATCTCGTTGGTCCGGTTATCGCCACCGGAACCTGGAATCTGCATCAATTGCAGGTAGTCGATCATGATCAGGGCGACATCGCCGTGCTCACGCACCAGGCGCCGGGTACGCGCACGCATCTCCGACGGGCTGATACCGGCCGTATCGTCGATGAACAGCTTGCGGTCGTTGAGCAGGTTGACTGCCGAGGTCAGGCGCGGCCAGTCATCGTCGTCGAGGCGACCGGCACGGACCTTGGTCTGGTCGATACGCCCCAGAGACGACAACATACGCATGATCAGCGATTCACCTGGCATCTCCAGCGAGTACACCAGCACGCACTTGTCGCTGCGCAGCACGGCGTTTTCCACCAGGTTCATCGCAAAGGTGGTTTTACCCATGGATGGACGGCCGGCGACGATGATCAAGTCAGACGGCTGCAGGCCGCTGGTCATGCCGTCGAGGTCGGTGTACCCGGTGGACAGGCCGGTAATCGCGTTGTCGGTATTGAACAAGGTGTCGATGCGGTCGATGGCCTTGGTTAGCAGGTCATTCACGCTCACCGGGCCGCCGGTTTTTGGCCGGGCCTCGGCGATCTGGAAGATCTGCCGTTCGGCTTCGTCGAGAATCTCTTCTGCCGTGCGGCCTTCCGGGTTGAAGGCACTGTCGGCAATTTCAGAAGCAATGCCGATCAGTTGACGCAAGGTCGCCCGTGCGCGAACGATCTGCGCATACGCCTTGATGTTGGCGACGGATGGCGTGTTCTTCGCCAGTTCACCCAGGTAACCGAGGCCGCCGACCTGCGAGGTCTGACCTTCCTTGTCCAATTGCTCGGCAAGGGTCACGACGTCGATCGGCGAGTTCTGGTCAGCCAGCTTGGCGATCGCGCGGAAGATCAGGCGGTGGTCATGCCGATAAAAATCGCCATCCGAAACTTGATCGAGCACGCGTTCCCAGGCGTTGTTGTCCAGCATCAGACCACCGAGCACAGCCTGTTCGGCCTCGATGGAATGCGGCGGCACCTTCAGGGCAGCGGTTTGCAGATCGTATTGCTCAGGAGCGGAGATATCGTTCATGGCCACTTGAATAGGTTTGTGAAAAACAGGAACTGCAGAAAGACAAAGGGCACGACCTGTGAACAGGATCGTGCCCGATGTTACCGGCAAGCACCCGAGGGTGCCAGCCGACAAGTGCTGCTTAAGCTGCTACCACGACAACGCGTACGGTGGCTTCAACTTCGGCGTGCAGGTGCACGGCTACGTCGAATTCGCCTACGTTGCGGATGGTGCCGTTCGGCAGACGAACTTCGCTTTTTGCAACTTCAACGCCAGAGGCGGTCAGTGCATCAGCGATGTCGTGGGTGCCGATCGAACCGAACAGCTTGCCTTCGTCACCAGCGGTGGCAGTGATAGTCACTTCCAGCTCAGCCAGTTGGGCGGCACGGCTTTCAGCCGAAGTTTTACGGTCTGCTGCGGCTTTTTCCAGCTCAGCGCGACGCTCTTCGAACGCAGCCAGGTTGGCTGGGGTCGCAGCGGTAGCTTTGCCGTAAGGCAGCAGGTAGTTACGACCGTAACCAGCCTTAACGTTCACTTTGTCACCCAGGTTGCCCAGGTTGGTGACTTTTTCCAGAAGGATCAGTTGCATGTGAAAATCCTCTTAACTTTTAACCTTCACCGTTCGCGCTATCGGCGTCTTTCGGCGCCAGACGACCGCGAAAATCAATCAGGCTGTCGACGATGGCCAAGACCACCAGCAACGGATAGATCAGCTGCATGAACAGCAACAGCGTGACGTACAACCCCACCAGCCAGAACCTGGCCAATCGCTTCTGCGCTACCAGCCCATGCATCAGGGACAGTGCGGCAAACACCAGCGGTACGCTGCACAACGGCGTCAGCATGGCCATCTGTGGACCGATGTTCGGCCCCAGAAGCATGCACGCCAGCAGCAACATCGCTGGTAAAAGCGGGAATCGGATGGCGCGAAATTCGCGACCAAAACCACCCGGGTTGTACAACAACGCCTGCCAGTAGCGCCCGACAATCAGGCTCAGCACACTGACGATTTGCAACAAGGCCGCAATCAGGCCGGTCAGGACCGGTGCAATCAGGGACGCAAAATGCGCTTGCTCGTCTACCGACAACTTCTGGTAGACATCACCGAGTAGCGACGGCATGACCTTTATCAAGGCCTGCGCCAGCATCTCGATCTGGGGACCAAAAGCGATCCCCAGCACCACTGAAAACACCACTCCCATCGCTATGCTGACCAGCAGCACGCGGTTCCAGGACTCACTTGCGCGCAAAACCAACGCAAGGCTCCAAGACCCCAGCAACACCAGAAGTGAGCGAGGGTCATCGGCATAAAGCCACCAGACCAGGGCCGGCAGCAGTCCCAGAGCAAGAACGCTCGTCGCGTCCTTCAATCCGCGCCGCAGGAGCACGAAGCATCCCGCAGCAGCACCCAACCAATACAACAACGGCAATGCCGCGCATCCAGCCACTACCAGAGTGGCCTGCATACGGCCGCGCATGATGAACTCAGCTATGGCACGCATGCATTCAATCCTTTGCTACGAGTCGACTGCCCGGTCTCAGCGGCCGTGGCTGTCGGTGTAGGCCAGCAGGGCCAGGAAGCGGGCGCGCTTGATAGCGGTGGCCAGCTGACGCTGATAACGAGCTTTGGTACCGGTGATGCGGCTTGGAACAATTTTGCCGGTCTCGGATACGTAGGCTTTCAGAGTGTTGAGATCTTTGTAATCGATCTCTTTCACGTCTTCAGCGGTGAAGCGGCAGAATTTACGACGACGGAAGAAACGTGCCATGTAATAGGCTCCTCAAAAGGTCCGTGGATTACTCGTCAGCGTTATCGCTGTTGTCGCTGTCATCACTATCAGCGCTTTCAGCGCCTTCGTGCTCAGGACGGTCGCGACGCTCACGGCGCTCACTGCGGTTTTCTTCAGCCTTGAGCATCTCGGATTGGCCGGTAACGGCTTCTTCGCGACGGATGACCAGGTTACGGATCACTGCATCGTTGTAGCGGAAGTTGTCTTCCAGCTCGGCCAGGGCCTTGCCAGTGCACTCAACGTTCAGCATCACGTAGTGAGCCTTGTGAACATTGTTGATTGCGTAGGCCAGTTGACGACGGCCCCAATCTTCCAGACGGTGGATTTTGCCGCCGTCTTCTTCGATCAGCTTGGTGTAACGCTCAACCATGCCGCCGACTTGCTCGCTTTGATCCGGGTGGACCAAAAAGATGATTTCGTAATGACGCATGAATGCTCCTTACGGGTTGTAGCCTGCCGCTCAAAAGCGGTCAGACAAGGAGTGAATGACACTTATGGACTTGCTTGCGATAGACACATGCGTGCCTGCCGTCACAGCAAGGGGCGCAATTGTAGAGAAGGGGCGGAAGAGGTGCAAGGTAATTGGTGATTATTTGAACAATCACCGCGATACCGGCCGGACACCTGTAGGAGCTGCCGAAGGCTGCGATCTTTTGATCTTAAAAACCAAAATCAAAAGATCGCAGCCTCGTTTCTCTCGGCAGCTCCTACAAGTCCTGCGTAGTGTCAGGACTTTTTGCCAGTCCCGGCCGCCTTGACGCTACGCTGGCGCTGGGCTTCGAACAGGCACACGCCCGTTGCCACGGATACGTTGAGGCTGCTGACGCTGCCAGCCATCGGCAGGTGAACAAGGTAATCGCACAGGTCGCGGGTCAGGCGACGCATGCCGCTGCCTTCTGCACCCATGATCAGGATAGTCGGGCCGGTCATGTCCTGTTGATACAGGCTCTGTTCGGCCTCGCCCGCCGTGCCGACAACCCACAAGCCACGCTGCTTGAGCTTTTCAAGCGTGCGCGCAAGGTTGGTCACTGCAACCAACGGAATCACTTCCGCTGCGCCACAGGCGACCTTGCGCACTGTCGGGGTCAAGGTGGCTGACTTGTCCTTCGGCACGATCACCGCCAGCGCTCCGGCCGCATCGGCCGAACGCAGGCAGGCGCCAAGGTTGTGCGGGTCGGTTACGCCGTCGAGCACCAGCAGCAGTGGTGCGCCGTCGGTGCGATCGAGCAGCTCGTCCAGCATCGCCTCACCCCAGACCTGGCTCGGACTCACATCCGCCACCACGCCCTGGTGTACGCCCTCAACCCAGGCGTCGAGCTCGCGACGCTCGGCATTGCCGACCGCCACGCGATTCTCGGCAGCGAGTTCGATCAGGGTTTTCACGCGCGGGTCGCTGCGACCTTCCGCCAACCAGATCTGCTTGACGCGTTTCGGGTGATGGCGGAGCAGCGCTTCTACGGCATGTACGCCGTAGATTTTTTCCAACTGACTCATGACTTGGCCTTAGGTTTACGCGCCCCGCCGCTTTTGGCTGGGGCCGAGCCCGCTTTTGGCGGGCCTTTACGGTGTTTGCTTGGCTTGCTGCCGGGAGCCTTGTCAGGCGCCGACCGTCCGGTCTTTCCCCCAGACGCCGCTTTACCGCCGCTTTTCGCTTCAGACAGCAATGCCTGCTTCAATTCACGACTTTTGCGCAGCTCGGCATTTTTTGCCGCCGCATCGCTCGGACGATAGGCTTCGACAGCCTTCTCCTTCGCTGGACGACGGCCTGTTTTCGCGGCAGCCGGCTCGGCAACGGTTTTAGCCGTGGACTTGCTGGCTGGCTCGGTTTTTTCAGTTCCGCGCTTCTTGCGGCCGATTGGCGCGCTGATGGTTTTTTCAGCCATCTCGAAGTCGATCTTGCGCTCGTCGAGGTCAACGCGCATCACGCGCACTTCAACGGTATCGCCAAGGCGGAAGCTGCGACCGGTGCGCTCACCGGCGAGGCGGTGGTGCACAGGATCGAAGTGGTAGTAATCCCCAGGCAGCGCGGTGACGTGCACCAGGCCTTCGACGTAGATATCGGTCAGCTCGACGAACAGGCCAAAACCGGTCACGGCAGTGATCACACCCGGGAACGATTCACCCACGCGATCTTTCATGAACTCACACTTGAGCCAGTTCACTACGTCGCGGGTCGCTTCGTCGGCGCGGCGCTCACTCATCGAGCATTGCTCGCCGAGCTGCTCGAGGGCGGCTTCGTCGTACGGATAGATCCGCGCTTTCGGGATGGTCATCGCGCCAGCACGGCGAACGTGCGGGGTGTCCTGCTTCGAATGGATGACGCTGCGGATCGCCCGGTGCGTGAGCAGGTCCGGGTAGCGGCGGATCGGCGAAGTGAAGTGGGTATAGGCTTCGTAATTCAGGCCGAAGTGGCCCTGGTTATCAGCGCTATACACCGCCTGACTCAGGGAACGCAGCATGACGGTCTGGATCAGGTGGAAATCCGGACGGTCCTTGATGCTGGCCAGCAACGCCTGGTAATCCTTCGGCGACGGGCCGTCCTTGCCTTTGTGCAGGGACAGGCCGAGCTCACCCAGGAACGCGCGCAGTTTTTCCAGGCGTTCCGGTGGCGGACCGTTGTGAACGCGATACAGAGCCGGAATTTCGTGCTTCTTGAGGAACTCTGCGGTGGCCACGTTGGCCGCCAGCATGCACTCCTCGATCAGCTTGTGCGCATCGTTACGAACGGTCGGACGGATTTCGGCAATCTTGCGCTCGGTGCCGAAGATAATCCGGGTTTCCTGGGTTTCGAAATCGATCGCGCCGCGCACGTGACGCGCGCCCAGCAGCACTTTGTAAAGCGCGTAAAGCTGCTTGAGGTGTGGCAGGACATCGTTGTACTCGCCGCGAAGCTGACGCGCCTCGGTGAGTTTCGGCGTTTCCAGCATCGCGCTGACCTTGTTGTAGGTCAGGCGGGCGTGGGAGTGGATCACGGCCTCGTAGAAGCAGTAGTCAGTCATCTCGCCGGTTTTGGAGATGGTCATCTCGCAAACCATGGCCAGGCGATCGACGTGCGGGTTCAGCGAGCACAGGCCGTTGGACAGCTGCTCCGGCAGCATCGGAATCACGCGCTCGGGGAAGTACACCGAGTTGCCCCGAACCTGGGATTCGTTGTCCAGGGCCGATCCGATTTTCACGTAGCTGGAGACGTCGGCAATTGCCACGTACAACTTCCAGCCGCCGGAGAACAGGCGCAGCTTGCCCGGCTTGGCTTCACAGTAAACGGCATCATCGAAGTCGCGCGCATCCTCACCGTCAATGGTGACGAACGGCAGATGGCGCAGGTCGATGCGCTTCTCTTTGTCTTTCTCTTCGACTTCAGGCTTGAGCTTGGCGGCTTCTTTCAACACCGCTTCAGGCCAGACGTGCGGGATATCGTACGCACGCAGGGCGACGTCGATTTCCATGCCCGGCGCCATGTAGTTGCCCACGACCTCGACCACATCGCCTTGCGGCTGGAAGCGTGGGGTCGGCCAGTGGGTGATCTTCACTTCAACGAACTGACCGATCCTGGCATTGGCATTACGGCCCGGTGTGACCAGCACTTCCTGCTGGATTTTCGGGTTGTCCGCGACCACGAAGCCGATACCACCCTCTTCGAAGTAACGACCGACGATGGTCTCGTGGGCACGGGACACCACTTCGACGATCATGCCTTCGCGGCGACCACGACGATCCAGGCCGGAAACACGGGCCAGTGCACGATCACCGTCGAACACCAGGCGCATTTGCGCCGGGCTCATGAACAGGTCGTCACTGCCGTCATCCGGCACCAGGAAGCCGAAGCCGTCCCGGTGACCACTGATGCGGCCGAGGATCAAGTCGAGCTTGTCCACCGGCGCATAGGTGCCACGACGGGTGTAGATGAGTTGAGCGTCGCGCTCCATGGCGCGCAGGCGGCGGCGCAGGGCTTCGATCTGGTCTTCTGTGGTCAGACCAAACTCTTCGACCAGTTGCTCGCGGTTAGCAGGCGAACCCCGATCAGCAAGATGCTGAAGGATCAGTTCGCGGCTAGGAATAGGGTTTTCATATTTTTCCGCTTCACGAGCGGCCTCGGGATCGAGGGACTGCCAATCGGCCATTAGAGAGTTTTCACCTTGTCTATATGCGGTTAGTTTGGCATAGGCGTAATGAAACGGGAAATTTCAGGCTGCGAGAGCCTGTCCAAAGCCCTTTATCGACACCTCAACGCCGATTTAAATGCCACTGGTAACATTTTGCAGGTTTTTTTGATGCCAGGGGTTTACAGTTAAAAAGACGCTCCGTATAGTGCGCGCCATCGACGACGGAGACGTTGCCGATACTGCCCAGATGGTGAAATTGGTAGACACGCCAGCTTCAGGTGCTGGTGACCGCAAGGTCGTGGAAGTTCGAGTCTTCTTCTGGGCACCAATTTCGAGCTTGAGATTAGATCAATTTCAAGACTCGCACAAAAACCCGCGAAAGCGGGTTTTTTGCATTATAAGCTTTTGATTTATTAAAATTAAATCAGGGGTTTACAGATCAAAAAGCTCTCCGTATAGTGCGCCACATCAACAGCGGCAACGCTGAAGATTATGCCCAGATGGTGAAATTGGTAGACACGCCAGCTTCAGGTGCTGGTGACCGCAAGGTCGTGGAAGTTCGAGTCTTCTTCTGGGCACCAATTCAAATTCAAGGTTTCGGCCTTGGATTTCACAAAAACCCGCGAAAGCGGGTTTTTGCGTTTCTGGCTTCCAGAAATCTGTATTTGGCATAAATTCCCCTGTAGGAGCTGCCGAAGGCTGCGATCTTTTGATCTTGATTGGTGACTGATCTGAAGTCGCTGAAGATCAAAAGATCGCAGCCTTCGGCAGCTCCTACGGTGGGTTGGCGTGCATTCGCCCTTTTCCCGCACAGGCATTCCCACCCCGCAAAGCGCACTTGAGAAACAATATCGTTTATCATTGTTTCAAGTTTTTGCAATGCGACAGTGAGGAACCCTGCGAATGATGCTTCGAAATACCCTGCGCCGCGGCCTGACCATCACCCTGCTCGGCCTGGCAATCGCCACTCCCCTCACCCAGGCTGCTGATCCAGTTTCCCTGACACTCTATAACGGTCAACACAAGGAAGTGGGCGACGCCGTCGCCAAGGCCTTCGAAGCCAAGACCGGCATTCACGTCAATGTGCGCAAGGGCAGCAGCAACCAGCTGGCCAGCCAGGTTGTAGAAGAGGGCGAGCGCTCCCCTGCCGACGTGATCTATACCGAAGAATCGCCCCCGCTGAACAAACTCGGGCAACAGGGCGTGCTCGCGCCTACCGATGCGACCACCCTCGCCGTGCTGCCCAAGGACTATGTTGCCGCAGACGGCACCTGGATCGGCATCACCGCCCGGGTTCGTGTCGTCGCCTACAACCCCAAGCTGATCGACGAAAAAGACCTGCCGAAATCGGTGATGGAGTTCTCCGACCCGAAATGGCAAAGCAAAGTCGGCTTCGTGCCCACCAGCGGCGCATTCCAGGAACAGGCAGTCGCCATCATCAAGGTGCACGGTATGGACGCCGCCGAAGAATGGCTGACCGGCCTGCGCGCATTCGGCAAGACTTACAGCAACAACATGGTCGCCCTCAAGGCTGTTGAAAACGGCGAAGTCGCTACCGTGCTGGTGAACAACTACTACTGGTTTGCCCTGCAGCGGGAAAAAGGCCAGCTGGACTCCAAACTGCATTACTTCACCGGCGGTGACGTCGGCGGGCTGATCACCGTTTCCAGCGCAGCCGTGCTCAAGTCCAGCAAGCATCCCAAGGAAGCCCAGCAGTTGCTGGCCTACATGGCGAGCGAGGAAGGCCAGCGCGTGATCACCCAAACCACCGCCGAGTACCCGCTGCACAAAGGCATGCAATCGGACCGAGGCCTCAAGCCGTTCAGCGAGCTGGAAGCACCGAAAGTCACCCCCGCCGACCTCGGCAATGCCGATGAAGCACTGGACCTGGAACGTGACGTTGGCTTGAACTGATGAGCGCATCGTTATCCGCCCCCGCCTCGCGCGGGGGTTATGTGCCAAGGCGCAAGGGGCCTTCTATCTGGCTGTTACTGCCGGTTTTGCTGCTGGTTGTGCTCAGCCTTCTACCGCTGGTGTATGTCGGCCTCAAAACCTGGCAGGCCGGCTGGGCCGAGGCGCTGCATTTGCTCTGGCGGCCGTATGTGTTCGGCCTGCTGCGCAATACCCTGGCACTGATGATCGGCGTGACGGTCGCCTGTGGGGTGATCGGGCTGTCGCTGGCTTGGCTGCTGGAACGCAGCAACCTGCCAGGGCGGCGACTATGGGGGGTGATTCTATGCCTGCCATTCGCGGTACCCGCGTTTGTCAGCAGCTTCACCTGGGTGTCTCTGAGCGCAAGCTTTGAAGGCCTGGGCGGGGCGATTCTGGTGATGACCCTGTCCAAGTACCCGCTGATCTTCCTGCCCGTCGCTGCCACCTTGCGCAATCTGGACCCGTCACTGGAAGAGTCCGCCCGCACCCTCGGGCAGAATCGCTGGGGCGTGTTTTTCCGGGTCACGCTGCCGCTGCTATGGCCGTCCTTGCTCGCAGGTTCCCTGCTGATTGCCCTGCACATGCTGGTGGAATTCGGCGCCCTGTCGATCATTGGCCTGCAGACTTTCACTACAGCGATCTACCAGCAGTTCGAGCTGGAATTCAGCAACGCCAACGCGGCAATGCTTTCGGCGGTACTGTTGGCGCTGTGCCTGATACTGCTCTGGCTCGAGCTTAAAGTGCGCGGCAAGGGTCGACACGTGCGCACCGGCCAGGGCGCGGCGCGACAGGCTGCACAGGTTCGCCTGGGGCCGTGGGCTGTCGCGGGACAGGCGTACTGCCTGATGCTGGCAATCATCGGCAGCGGCATTCCTTTGGGGATGCTGGCGTACTGGCTGGCGGTGGGTTCGTCGGCGGCCTTTCCCGTAGCAGCGATCAGCGAGGCGCTGCTGTCGTCGCTTGCTCTTTCGCTGGGCGGCGCGGCGCTGTGTCTGGTGCTGGCAGTGCCGGTGGGCTTGCTGGTGGTGCGCTACAAGGGCCGGCTGGCGATCTGGGCCGAGCGCCTGCCCTACCTGCTGCATGCGTTGCCAGGCCTGGTGATCGCACTGACGCTGGTGTATTTCGCCCTGCACTACGTACCGGTGCTATACCAGACTTCGGCATTGCTGCTGATCGCTTATGCGCTGCTGTTTCTACCGCTGGCCCAGGCACCGATCCGCACGGCATTGAACAAGGCTGCGCCGCAGCTGGAAGAGGCGGCTCGCACGCTGGGAGCGTCGTCCTTCAGCGCGTTTTGCCGGGTGACGCTGCCGATCATTTTCCCGGCGCTGGGGGCGGCGTTCGCCCTGGTGTTCCTTGACGCGATGAAGGAGCTGACGGCCACGCTGCTGCTGAGCCCGACCGGGCTCAATACGCTGGCGACTGAGGTGTGGGCGCATACCGCGAATGTGGAATTCGCGGCGGCAGCGCCTTATGCGGCGCTGTTGATTCTGGTGTCGGGGTTGCCGGTGTATTTGTTAACTACCCGGATGTATCTCAGCCGCTGAGACCGCTATCGCGGGCATGGCCGCGATAGCGTCAGACCTGCCAATACAAAACCTAAGCCCTGAACTGCCCCAGGCTCGCCTTCAGCTGTGCCGCCAACCCATCCAGCACCTTGCCGCTGGCAGTGGTTTCGACAACCGCCTGAGCGGCCTTCTCCGCTTGGGCATGAATGGTTTCAACCCGTCCCCGCACCGCCTGCGCGCCTTGCGCCTGGTGCGCCGCCGCCTGCGTTGCCAGGCCGATGGCCGCATGCACCTGTTCGACCGAGGCCTGCACCGACTGCTGCAAACGCGCACTGTCACGCAATACCAGCAAGCCTTCATTGGCCTGGCGCCCAGCCTGGCCAATCGCGGCCACAGCCTCGCGTGCGCCTTGCTGCAAGGCGACGATATGCGCCTGAATGTCACCGGTTGAGCTCTGGGTCTTGCTGGCCAACGCCCGCACCTCATCTGCCACCACCGCAAACCCGCGACCGGTTTCCCCGGCACGGGCCGCCTCGATGGCCGCATTGAGCGCCAACAGGTTGGTTTGCTCGGCGATCCCGTGGATCACCGTCAAAACCACTTCAATCTGCTCGCTCTGCAGCGCCAGGCGCTCGATAACCTTGGCCCCGGTATCCACCTGCCCGGCCAGCGCCTCGATCAGGCTGCCCACTTTTGCCGAGGTCCGGGTGTTCTCATCGGTCGCCGAACGAATGTCCACCACCTGCTGCAAGGCGGCCTGCATCGCATGACTTTCCGACTGCGCCTCATCGGCCATTTGCGAGAGCGCCCGCAGGCTCTCGGCCACTTCATCGCGCTGCATCCCCGCCGCCGCATCAGCCCCGGCATTGCGCAGGGTCATCGCGCCGATTTCCACGCCAGTGCGCTGAGCCACATCCCCGGCTTCGCGCACGATGGGTTGCAACTTGTCGACGAAGCGGTTGACCGCCGAGGCCATGTCGCCGATTTCATCCTTGCTGCTGATCTGCACGCGCTTGGTCAGGTCGCCCTCACCCGCCGCAAGGTCGTCCATGGCGGCAATCAGCAGCTTCAGACGGTTGACCACACGCCGGCCGAGCACTACCGCCAATAACAGCAGCACACCAAAGCCAACCACGGCCAGGCTCATGCCTATGCGCCAGCGCAATGTACCCGCGGCCTCCTGCACAGTGGCGGCGGTGTTGGCTTTCATGTCCGAGGCGGTCGATTGCGCCGACTGCAGGCGCGCACGCATGGCCGTGGCGCTGTCGGCAGCGGCGCCCTTGAGGCTGTCGGCGACCAGTTGGTCGCTGCTGCCAATCAACCCCGAGAAGCGCTTGTCGAGGGCCGCCAGGTCGGCTTCAACCGAGGCAGTCGAGACGCCCATCAGGACCTTGCCGATTTCCACCCCATTGGGGTTGATCGAGGCTTCGAGGTAGTAAACCGACGGATCGTTCTTTGCCGCATCCAGCACCTTGTCCAGCGCGCGCTCGCCCTGGCCTTTTTCCAGCAGGGCCTTGTTGATCGGGTTCTCACGGTTCAGATAACGCGTGAGGTGCTGCCCGGTGGCGTCGTCATACACCACAAACAGCACGTTGGGATTGCGCTGCGCCCGGCGGGCGAACTCCGAGAGTGTCGGGACGTCGCTGTCCCACATGGCACGGGGTGCGACCGAGGCCAGCAGCTGAGCCATGTCGTTGGCGGAATCCTTGAGATCCTTTTCCAGGGTCGCACGCAGTTGCGCCTGCTCCTCTTCCAGTTTCGAGGACAAACCCGCCGTGAGGCGCTGACGCGTGCTGGTGGAAAGGTTGTCGAGACTCGACGTGACCTCACGCCCGGCCTGCTCGAGCTCGCCGGACAGCTTTTGACTGTCGGCGCCCAGGCGCACAGCCAAATCAGCTTCCAGCGCAGTCACCGTGCTCCGTGTCAGGGCTACGGCTACCAGTACTTGCACCAAAAGAGCGATACCGAGGGTAACGAACACGGGCCGCAACAAACGGCTTTGTAACAATGAGAGAACGGCTGACACTAGGAATCCCTCTGCTTGACGCCATTAAATTGATGGCATCCCACAAAAGATGCACTTAATGAAGATCACAGCAAAGGTCATGCCGCCGGCTGAGCAGAAACGACAAAGGCCCCAATTAAGGGGCCTTTGTGTTTTACATCAACAGCTTATTAAGCGAACGGGTGACGCAGAACGATGGTTTCGTTGCGGTCCGGACCCGTCGAAATAATGTCGATCGGCGCGCCGATCAGCTCTTCAACACGCTTGATGTAGGCACGGGCGTTAGCTGGCAGCTCTTCAAGGGTTTTGGCACCCACGGTCGACTCGGTCCAGCCCGGCACTTCTTCGTACACAGGCACCAGGCCCACGTAGCTGTCAGCGTCGGTTGGAGCCACGTCCTTGCCTTCTGCATCCTGGTAGCCGACGCAGATATTGATGGTTTGCAGGCCGTCGAGTACGTCCAGCTTGGTCAGGCAGATGCCCGAGATGCTGTTCACATCGATAGCACGACGCAGGATAACGGCGTCGAACCAGCCACAACGACGGGCACGGCCGGTAGTCGCGCCGAACTCGTGGCCTTGTTTGGCCAGGTGCGCACCGACTTCGTCGAACAGCTCAGTCGGAAAAGGACCCGAACCTACGCGAGTGGTGTAGGCCTTGGTGATGCCCAGGATGTAGTCCAGGAACATGGGACCAACACCCGAGCCAGTCGCAACGCCACCAGCGGTGGTGTTGGAGCTGGTCACGTACGGGTAGGTACCGTGGTCGATGTCCAGCAGCGAGCCTTGGGCGCCTTCGAACATGATGTCTTTGCCAGCGCGACGCAGGTCGTGCAGTTCGGCAGTCACGTCCAGCATCAGCGGCTTGAGCAGCTCAGCATATTCCTTGCACTCGGCCAGGGTCTTGTCGAATTCGATGGCCGGCTCTTTGTAGTAACCCACCAGCATGAAGTTGTGGTAGTCCACCAGTTCACGCAGCTTGTCTTCAAAGCGCGGCATGTTGAGCAGGTCGCCCACACGCAGGCCACGACGCGCGACCTTGTCTTCGTAAGCCGGGCCGATACCGCGACCGGTGGTGCCGATCTTCAGCTCGCCACGGGCTTTTTCACGCGCCTGGTCCAGCGCAACGTGGAAGGACAGGATCAGCGGGCAGGACGGGCTGATACGCAGGCGCTCACGCACCGGTACGCCTTTCTCTTCCAGCTTGGTGATCTCACGGAGCAGGGCGTCCGGTGCAACCACCACGCCGTTGCCGATCAGGCACTGCACGCCTTCGCGCAGCACGCCCGACGGGATCAGGTGCAAGACGGTTTTTTCGCCGTCGATCACCAGGGTGTGACCCGCGTTGTGGCCACCTTGGTAGCGCACTACGGCGGCAGCATGTTCGGTCAGCAGATCAACGATCTTGCCTTTGCCCTCATCACCCCATTGGGTGCCCAGGACTACGACATTCTTACCCATAACACTTGTCCTCTTCGCGCAAACTTGGTGCCGGCCACGGGCCGACAGGAAAACTCAAGAAGCCAGTGGCGATACTTGCCACAGCCCGTTCTGCTGAATCAATTGCCGGTCGCAGTCCGCTTCACGGGCGGCGGCCAAAGGTTGCCCAGGCAACGCCTGAACGACACGCTGACCCTCACTGCGCAACTGGCAAACCTGCTGCCAGAGTGCCGCATCCGTACTGTCAGGCATCCAGATACCGCCAGACGGTAGCTGGATTTCAGCACGCCCCAGGGTCACCAGGGTTTTCAAATCGGTGGAGAAGCCGGTGGCCGGGCGGGCACGACCGAAGTCGGCGCCGATGTCGTCATAACGACCACCCTGGGCGATGGACTGGCCAACACCCGGCACGAACACGGCAAACACCACACCGGTGTGGTAGTGGTAACCACGCAATTCGCCCAGGTCGAAGTACAGCGGTAATTCCGGGAAGCGTACGGACAGCCGTTCGGCGATTGCCAGCAGGTCGTCCAGCGCAGCCAGTACCGGCGCCGGCGCATGAGCCAGGCGCTCACGGGCCGCTTCCAGCACTTCACGCCCGCCGCACAGGCCGACCAATGCCCGCAGCATGCCCGACAAATCGGCAGGCAAGCCCTCGGTCAAGGTAATGACCTCGTCGATGGCCTTGCGTTGCAGCGCGTCGAACAACTGCTGCTCGACTTCACCGGACAAACCGGCGGCGCGCGCCAGGCCACGGTAAATGCCTACATGCCCCAGGTCCATGTGCACGTCCGGCACATCGGCCAGCTGCAGCATGGCCAGCATCAGGCTAATGACTTCCACGTCGCTGCTCGGGCTACCGTCGCCGTACAGCTCGGCGCCCAGCTGAATCGGGCTGCGCGAGGACGACAAGGCGCGCGGCTGCGCGTGCAGGACGCTGCCGGCATAGCACAGGCGGCTCGGGCCTTCGCGACGCAGGGTGTGCGCGTCGATGCGCGCCACCTGCGGCGTGATGTCGGCACGAAAGCCCATCTGCCGGCCCGACTGTGGGTCGATGACCTTGAAGGTACGCAGATCGAGGTCCTGGCCCGCGCCGGTCAGCAGGGATTCCAGGTACTCGATATGGGGAGTCACGACAAACTCGTAACCCCAGCTCTGGAACAGATCCAACACCTGGCGGCGCGCTACTTCAATGCGCGCTGCCTCCGGTGGCAGTACTTCTTCGATGCCATCTGGCAGCAGCCAGCGGTCTACCGTTGCCATTACGCCATTCCCCTATGATCCGGGCGGCCAGCCGTTGGGCGAGCCTTGAGTGAAGCAGAAAATGGCCGGCTCATGCGCAAATCAGCGCGCATGAACAACAGGGCGAAAAGCCTGCAATCGGCTTCGCCTGCCATTTCCCTCGAAAAACCTGTCGAGTCGTTCAACTCGGGTGCCTGCATAAAAACAGCAATCAAACGTGCAGACGCAAAAAAGCCGGGAATTTCCCGGCTGCCGCATCATACACACGTTTTCCCAAAGGATCACCCCGCCCGAGGCTTTAGCCGCCAGGCGGGGGATGATTCAGGTCAACGCCGTATCAAGGCTTGGCTTTTTCCAGGTAACGGAAGAAGTCGCTGCTTGGGTCGAGGACCATGACGTCGGATTTGTTCGCGAAGCTTTCACGGTAGGCTCGCAGGCTACGATAGAAACCGTAGAACTCCTGGTCCTGGCCGTAGGCCTTGGAGTAGATCGCCGCTGCCTGGGCGTCGCCGTCACCGCGAACCTCTTCAGATTCACGATAGGCCTCAGCCAGCAGCACTCGACGCTGACGATCGGCGTCGGCACGGATGCCTTCAGCCAGTTCGTTACCTTTGGCGCGGTGCTCGCGAGCTTCACGCTCACGCTCCGAACTCATGCGTTCGAATACGCTGCGGTTCACTTCCTTCGGCAGGTCGATGGCCTTGACCCGAACATCGACAACTTCGATGCCCAGCTCTTTTTCGGCCATCTTGTTTAGCGAAGCGGTGATGTCAGACATCAACGCATCACGCTCGCCCGAGACAACCTCGTGCAACGTGCGCTTACCGAACTGGTCACGCAGGCCCGATTCCAGACGACGGGACAGACGTTCGTCAGCGATCTGCTTGAGGCCGGATGTAGCGGTGTAGAAGCGCTCGGCATCTTTCACGCGCCACTTGGCGTAGGCATCGACCATGACGGCTTTCTTTTCCAGCGTCAGGAAACGTTGTGTCGGTGCATCCAGCGTCATCAGGCGCGCGTCGAATTTGCGCACCTGGTTAACGTAAGGCACTTTCACATGCAGGCCCGGCTGAACGTCAGCCTGGACCACGCGACCGAACTGCAGCAACACCGCACGCTCGGTCTGAGCCACGATGTAGAAGCAGTTCCAGGCAGCGATCGCCACGACGACCACGACAATAAGGGCGATCAGCGATTTATTGCTCATCAGCGACTCTCCCTGGTACGTGTCTGCTGTTGCTGCAGATCAGCTGCTGCACGCGCATTCGCTTCATTGCTGGAGGCTGCTGCGCCCGTCACCGGAGCGCTGGTGCTGCGACCACTGTCAATCATCTTGTCCAGCGGCAAGTACAGCAGATTGCTCTGGCCGTTCTTGTTACCGGTCACGAGAACCTTGCTGGTATTGCTGAAGACTTCCTGCATGGTGTCCAGGTACAGACGCTCGCGGGTAACTTCAGGTGCCTTGCGATACTCGCTGACCAGTTTGGTGAAGCGATCTGCCTCACCCTTGGCGCGCGAGACGGTTTCGTCGCGGTAGCCGTTGGCATCTTCAAGGATGCGCTGGGCCTGACCACGGGCTTCCGGCACGACACCGTTGGCGTAGGTTTCAGCCTGGTTGCGCGAACGCTGCTCGTCTTCACGGGCACGGATCACATCATCGAAGGCTTCCTGTACTTCACGCGGTGCCGCTGCGCTCTGTACGTTGACCTGGGTGATGGTAATACCGGTGCGATAGGTATCCATGAAGCGTTGCAGGCGCTCCTTGATTTCGCTGGCCATCAACTCACGACCTTCGGTCAGTACCTGGTCCATGGCGGTGGAACCCACCACATGGCGCAAGGCGCTTTCAGTCGCGTGCTGCAGGCTGATTTCCGGCTGATCGACGCTCAGCACGAAGTCCTGCAGGTTGCTGATCCTGTACTGCACGGTCAGCGGCACTTCGACGATGTTCTCGTCTTCAGTCAGCATTTGACCCTGCTTGGTGTAGGCACGCTCACGCGTGACGTTTTCCAGGTACTTGCGATCGATTGGCGGGAAGTAGATGTTCAAGCCCGGGCCAACCGTTTCGTAGTACTTGCCGAAGCGCAGCACCACGGCTTGCTCCTGCTCGTCGACGACATAGACCGCGCTGTACAGCCAGACAGCCGCCAGCACGACGAGGACGACGCCAAGAATGCCGCCGAAGCCGCCACTCTTGCCCGAACCGCCGCCGTCATCACCACGTTTCTTACCACCACCGAACAACCCGTTCAGGCTTTCCTGCAGCTTTCGGAAGGCCTCGTCGAGATCCGGTGGTCCCTTGCGGTCGCCGTTATTGCGGCGCTTGCCACCCCAAGGATCCTGATTATTCGAGTTGCCACCCGGCTCATTCCAAGCCATAGCGCTCTCCATCTGATAAAGCAAAGACGCACCCACGGCGCGCCGACCAATGCTACAGAATGCCTGCGACTGCGGCACAACCGCTTTCTCAGGCTTTTATTGCAAAGTGTGTTGCTCGATGAACTCTGTCGGCACAACGCCTTCACGGCTGACCAGCCGATTGAGCTCCGAGCGCGGCAATCGAACGGCCAGCAAGCTGACCCCTTCTTCGTCGTATTCTTCTTTCTGCACCGCACCGAGGTCGAAAAACTGCGCACGCAGTCGAGCGAATCGTTGCGGCAAGCGCAAGGTACCCACAAACAGCTCACTGCCCAGCAACTCGGCAATCGCTTGCTCCAGCAACTCCAGGCCACTGCCATCACGCGCCGACAACCAGACCCGTAGAGGCTTGCCGTTTTCGTCGCGCTGGATTTGTGGCTCAACGCCTTCAAGCAAATCGAGTTTGTTATAGACCTCGAGGATCGGCAAGTCCTGGGCACCAATCTCGCCCAGCACCACCATCACCTGTTCGATCTGCAACATGCGATCCGGCTCGGCCGCATCGATCACGTGCAACAACAGATCGGAGTTGCTCGACTCTTCGAGGGTAGACCGAAATGCCTCGACAAGCTTGTGTGGCAAGTGGCGAATGAAACCCACAGTGTCGGCCAGGACGATCGGCCCCAGGTCGTCCAGTTCCAGACGGCGCAAGGTCGGGTCCAGGGTGGCAAACAGCTGGTCAGCCGCATACACATCGGATTTCGTCACGTTGTTGAAGAGCGTGGACTTGCCGGCGTTGGTATACCCCACCAGGGAAACGGTAGGGATATCCGCGCGCGTACGGCCGCGTCGCGACTGCTCGCGCTGGCTGCGCACTTTTGCCAACCGGCCCTTGATCTGACGCAGGCGAACCCGCAGCAGACGGCGGTCGGTTTCCAGTTGGGTTTCACCCGGGCCACGCATGCCGATACCGCCACCTTGACGTTCAAGGTGAGTCCAGCCACGAACCAGGCGGGTGCTCATGTGGTCAAGCTGGGCCAGTTCTACCTGGAGCTTGCCTTCATGGGTACGGGCGCGCTGGGCGAAAATATCGAGAATCAGACCGGTGCGGTCAATCACGCGACACTCGAAAACTCGTTCGAGGTTACGTTCCTGACTCGGCGTGAGGATGTGATTGAAGATCACCAAGTCTGCCTTCTCGGCATGGACCAGGTCGCGCAGTTCCTCGACCTTGCCACTGCCGATCAGGAATTTGGCGGTTGGCCGATGACGCGGCACGTTAAAAAACGCAACGGTCTCGGCGCCGGCCGAATTAGCCAACTCCTGAAACTCCTGCGGATCTTCGCGCGCCTCAGGGTCCTGTCCATCCAAGTGAACGAGGATCACTCGCTCACCACCACCGTGGCGCTCAAAGAACAAAGGAGACTCCTATCAGGCGTTACCTGGCTCAGCGTCACCCGCTTCGGATTCGGTTGCGCTAGGCAGACGAATTGGACGAACCGGCACCACTGTCGAGATAGCGTGCTTGTAAACCATCTGGCTCACGGTGTTCTTCAGCAGGATAACGAACTGGTCGAAAGACTCGATCGTGCCTTGCAGTTTGATCCCGTTGACCAGGTAGATGGAAACCCCAACTTTCTCTTTACGTAAAGTATTCAGGTAAGGGTCTTGTAGCGAATGCCCTTTTGACATGTGCCGCACTCCTTTAAGGATTCAAAATAAAAATAGGTAAACAGATGGCTTGTGGCCGTCACACCCCCAAGGATAGACGGCAATTGCAAGGACTCAGCTCAATATGGAGATGGTCCCCAGGTATTTCAAGGCGCGCGGCAGATTGTCGCAATCCAGGCTGTCCAACCAATGTAAGTCAGCCCAGCTGCGCAGCCAGGTGAACTGACGCTTTGCCAACTGGCGCGTAGCAATAATTCCACGCTCCTGCATCTCGGCTTGCGTCAGCTTGCCATCCAGGTAGTCCCAGACTTGTCGGTAGCCTACTGCACGTATAGAGGGCAACCCGGCATGCAGGTCACTTCGTTTACGCAGGGCTACGACCTCGTCAATGAATCCCTGTTCCAACATTAATGTGAATCTTTGTTTAATTCGCTCGTGCAGTACTTGGCGATTCGCCGGGGCAATGGCCAAGTTCACGACAGTATAGGGCAATTGTTGCCGACCCGAAGCGGCTGCTTCAGTACTTTGCGCAGATTGTTGCAAGCGTAGCGCAGTCATGCTCTGACCGCTCACCCGGTAAACTTCCAAGGCTCGACTAAGGCGCTGGGGATCGTTCGGATGAATACGTGCTGCGGATTCCGGGTCGATGACCGCCAACTGGTCGTGCAGGGCTTGCCAACCCAGGCGCGCAGCCTCTTCCTCGATCTGCGCACGAACGTCGGCGTCGGCCGCGGGCATGTCTGCCAGGCCTTCCAGCAAAGCCTTGTAATAGAGCATTGTGCCGCCCACCAGCAGCGGTATTTTGCCGCGGGCGGTGATCTCGGCCATGGCCTCCAGCGCGTCACGGCGGAAATCGGCGGCTGAATAGCTCTGCGCCGGATCGAGAATATCGATCAGGCGGTGAGGGTATTCGGCCAGCAGCTCCCTGGAAGGCTTCGCAGTGCCGATATCCATGCCGCGGTAGACCAGCGCCGAATCAACGCTGATCAGCTCACACGGCAGCACTTTGCTGAGTTCGATGGCCAGGTCGGTCTTGCCGGCGGCGGTCGGCCCCATGAGGAAAATCGCAGGAGGGAGCTGGTTCATCAGCGACCGCGCAAGAACAGTTTGTCCAGATCGTCCAGGCCCAGTTGGGTCCAGGTCGGTCGGCCATGATTGCATTGACCGCTGCGCTCGGTGTTTTCCATGTCACGCAGCAGACCGTTCATTTCCGGCAATGCCAGGCGCCGGTTGGCGCGGATGGCGCCATGGCAGGCCATGGTGCCGAGCAATTCATTCAAATGAGCCTGGATGCGGTCACTGGTGCCGTATTCCATCAGGTCCGCCAACACGTCACCGACCAGGCGATTGGCCTCGGCCTGCTTGAGCAGTGCCGGTATCTGCCGGATGGCCAGTGTTTCCGGGCCCAGGCGCTGCAACTCAAACCCCAGGCGCTGGAACCAGGCCTGGTGTTCCTCGGCGCAATCGGCTTCGCGCTGGCTGACCGCCAGGGACTCTGGCACCAACAGCGGCTGGCCACTCAAGCCTTCGCTGGCCATGGCAATTTTGAGGCGCTCGTACATGATCCGCTCGTGGGCGGCGTGCATGTCGACCAGCACCAGCCCCTGGGCGTTTTCCGAGAGGATGTAGATGCCCTTGAGCTGCGCCAGGGCGTAACCCAGCGGCGGAATGTCTTCTTGTCCGGCCGGCAGCGCGGCTGCGTTGGCTTCGGGCAGCGGGGCAAAGAACTCACGGTAGGCCGCCTGCGCTTCAGCTGTCGGCACTGTGGACTGTGGCCGTGGCGAGTATTGATACTGGTAGCCGGCACCCGCGCCCGAACCCGCCGGCGTATTGAACGTCGGCTGGGCCTGGGGTTGCTCCAGCAGCGCGTTGGCCGCCAGGCGCATTTCACCCTGCGGGCCGAACTCGCCGGCATCGATGCCGGTGGGGCGTACGATCGCCGTGGCGACAGGCGCTGCCAGATGATCGTCCGGACGCACATCGCCCAGGGCGCGGTGCAGCGTGCCATAAAGAAAATCGTGAACCATGCGCCCATCGCGAAAGCGCACTTCGTGTTTGGTCGGGTGCACGTTGACGTCAACGCCCGCCGGATCGACCTCGAAGAACAGCACGAAGGTCGGGTGCCGGCCATTGAACAGTACGTCGCGATAAGCCTGGCGCACGGCGTGAGCCACCAGCTTGTCGCGCACCGCACGGCCGTTCACGAAGAAATACTGCAGGTCGGCCTGGCTGCGGTTGAAGGTCGGCAAACCCACCCAACCCCACAGATGCAAGCCGTTGCGCTCGATTTCGATCGGCAGGGCCTGCTCGAGGAAACCCGCACCACAGATTGCCGCCACGCGCCGGGCGCGGGCCGCATCATCGTGCGCCTCATGCAGGCTGAGGATAGTCTTGCCGTTGTGGCGCAGGTGGAATGCCACGTCGAAGCGGGCCAGCGCCAGGCGCTTGATCACTTCCTGCAGGTGATCGAATTCGGTTTTTTCGGTCTTGAGAAACTTGCGTCGCGCCGGCGTATTGAAAAACAGGTCGCGAACTTCCACCGAGGTGCCCACCGGGTGAGCAGCCGGTTGCACGCGGGGCGCCATGTCCCGGCCTTCGGTCTCGACCTGCCAGGCCTGATCGGCGTCGCGGGTGCGCGAGGTCAGGGTCAGGCGCGCCACGGAACTGATCGACGCCAATGCCTCGCCACGAAACCCAAGGCTCATGACCTGTTCGAGGTCTTCCAGGTTACGGATCTTGCTGGTGGCGTGGCGGGCCAGGGCCAGCGGCAGGTCATCCGCCGAGATTCCACGGCCATCGTCACGCACTCGCAGCAGTTTAATGCCGCCCAGCTCGACATCGACGTCAATGCGCCTGGCGCCGGAGTCGAGGCTGTTCTCCAGCAACTCCTTGATCACCGAAGCCGGGCGCTCGACCACCTCGCCGGCAGCAATCTGGTTCGCCAGGCGCGGACTGAGCAGTTCGATACGAGCATCGTTGCCGACGACTGCACTCATTCCTTGGCCGCCAGTTCGGTGCCAGGAATGGTCAGGTGTTGCCCGGCCTTGAGGTCGTCACTTTTCAGGTTGTTCGCGCTGCGCAAGGTGGCCGGGGAAACCTGGTAGCGCACGGCAATCATCGCCAGTGTCTCGCCAGGGTTAACCCGGTGATCACGCGGCCCCTGGGCGATCCCACCGGAATCACGCAACCAGGCGATGTAGGTGCCTGGCGGCGGGTTCTGCTGGAAGAATTGGCGTACGCCGCTGCTGATGGAGCGGGCCAGCGCCTGCTGGTGACTCGCCGCGGCGAGTTTCGAAGCTTCGTTGGCATTGGAGATAAACCCGGTTTCCACCAGGATCGACGGGATATCCGGGGACTTGAGCACCATGAACCCGGCCTGCTCCACTCGTTGTTTGTGCAGCGGAGTGACGCGACCGATGTTGCTCAGGACTTTCTGGCCGACGTTCAGGCTGGAGGTCAGGGAGGCGGTCATCGACAGGTCGAGCAGTACGCCAGCGAGCATGCGGTCCTTGTCATCGAGGCTGACATTGCCAGCGCCCCCGATCAGGTCGGAACGGTTTTCGCTATCAGCCAGCCAACGGGCTGTCTCCGAAGTGGCACCGCGATCAGACAGGGCAAACACCGAAGCGCCGAATGCCGCCGCCGATGGGGCCGCGTCGGCATGGATCGAGACGAACAGGTCGGCGCCTTTCTTGCGGGCAATTTCGGTTCGGCCGCGCAGCGGGATGAAGTAGTCACCGGTGCGTGTCAGTTCGGCGCGGAAGCCTTTCATGCCATTGACCTGACGCTGCAGCTCCCGGGCGATGGCCAGTACCACGTCTTTTTCACGTTGGCCACGGGAGCCCGAGGCGCCCGGGTCTTCGCCACCGTGCCCGGCATCGATGACCACGATGATTTCCCGCTTGCCAGCCGGGGCTGGCGGCAACTTGACCGGCGGATCGATTGGCGTGACCGGTACCGGCGCCACCTTGGCGACGTTGGTCGGCGCGGGAATAGGCGCAGCATCGGCAGCGTCGTCGAACAGGTCGACCACCAGGCGATTGCCGTACTGGGCGTTCGGCGCCAGGGTAAAGCTCTTGGGAGTCACGGCCTTCTTCAGGTCGATGACCACCCGCAGGTCGGTCGGCGTACGCTGGGCCGAGCGCATGGCGGTGATCGGCGTATTCGCCGAATTGACACTCAATGGTGCGCCAAGGGACGCGCCATTGATGTCAATGACCAGTCGATCCGGCGCTGTCAACGTGAAGACACTGTGTTGCACTGGCCCAGACAGGTCGAACACCAGCCTTGTGTTGTCCGGCGCTCGCCACAAGCGAACGCTGTTGACCTTCGATTCGGCCACAGCGTTGACGGTTACCGCCAAAAGCAAAAATCCTACGGCAGCTACCATCGCGCGAAAGCGCATACCTGACCCCATCATTTAATTGAATTCCAATGCCAAAGCGGCACACCAGGACTCGCCACGCGAGCCTTGGGACAAAATTTTCAGCGAACGGCCGCTGTGTTGCGGGCTAATGGTAATGGTCAGGTCGGGCTTTGGCAAAAAGCCTGCACCCTTTTCGGGCCATTCAATAAGACACAACGCGTCATCTTCGAAATAATCCCGTATCCCCAGGTACTCCAGCTCTTCCGGATCGACCAGCCTGTAGAGGTCGAAATGGAAAGCCCGGACCTCGCCGATCTCGTAAGGCTCCACCAAAGTGAAGGTCGGACTTTTTACCGCACCGACATGCCCCAGCCCCCGAATGATTCCCCGTGACAGCGTGGTCTTGCCTGCCCCCAGATCGCCCTCGAGAAAAATCAGACCATGCCCGCCAGTGGTTCGTGCAATGCGCTCGCCAAATGCGCTCATCGCTTCTTCATCAGCCAGGTACAGGTTTACTTCAGACACGGTGCTTGCTCCTCCAACAACTGACGAATGGCCGGGATCAGATCACTGGCCGCCAGCCCACGGCCCGATTTACCTTCTTGCGCACCAGCATTGGCATGCAGCCATACACCCAGGCAGGCCGCGTCGTACGCGTCCATGCCCTGGGCCAGCAACGCACCGACCAATCCTGCCAGTACATCGCCCAAGCCGGCGGTAGCCATCGCCGGATGGCCTTGATGACACAGCGCCAGGCGCCCATCCGGGCTGGCGATCAAGCTGCCGGCGCCTTTGAGAACGACGACAGCTGTATATTTTTTGCTCAACGCGCGGGCAGCAGCTGGGCGGTCCGCCTGGACCTCGGCCGTCGACATGCCCAGCAAGCGCGCGGCCTCCCCCGGGTGCGGAGTAATGATGCAGCCTTTGGGCAAGCTGACGTGCGCCTCGGACAGCAGGTTCAGTGCATCGGCGTCCCAGACTTGCGGCAGCGGTGCGTTGGCAGCGGCCGACAACAGGCTGCGTCCCCAGGCGTCGCGACCCAAGCCTGGGCCGACGACCAGCACAGAGACCTTTTCCAGTATCCCCATCAGCTGGTTCGCGGAGGAAGTTCCCAGCACCATGGCTTCTGGAATCCTGGCCAAAGCGGCGGGAACGTGTTCGCTACGAGTCGCCACGGAGACCATGCCCGCACCACTGCGCAGGGCGCTTTGCGCACTCAGGAGAATAGCGCCGCCGAAGCCCCGATCACCGCCGATAAGCAACACATGGCCAAATTTACCTTTATGTGACGCCGGCGCCCTGGGTGCCAGGCGAGGCAGATTGCCAGTGCCCAGGCGACGAGCGCTGACAGGCGCCCGCCCCAGCAGCTGCGGATCCGCCTGCAGATCGTTGAATACCAACGCTCCTACTTGATCCGCCGCATCGCCGGTGAATAGCCCCAGTTTCAGGCCAATGAACGTCACCGTCAGGTCGGCACGCACGGCGCAGCCAAGGATGCGCCCAGTATCGGCACACAGGCCTGAAGGAATATCCACTGCGACCACTGGCAGGTCGCTGCAATTGATGGCGGCGATTGCACTGGCATAGGGTTCACGTACTTCGCCGCTCAGCCCGGTGCCCAGCAAGGCGTCCAGCACGATGCCACGCAAGCATGACTGCGCATCCCAGGCCTCAATGACGACCTGTTCGGCAACGGCTTCGGCATAAGCCCGCGCCGCATCCCCCTGCAGGCGCTGGGGGTCAGCAACAGCCAGCACTCGCACCGACCATCCCGCGCGCCGGGCCAGCACGGCAACCAGATAGCCGTCACCGGCATTGTTACCATGCCCCGCCAGCACGCTCAGTTCGTTCGCCGCCGGCCATTGGCGCACCAGCGCGCGCCAGGTTGCCCGCGCCGCGCGCTGCATCAATTCGAAGCCTGGCGTGCCTGCCGCAATCAGGCTCGCATCAAGCCCACGGACTTGTGCGGCACTGTACAGTGCGTCGGGTAATTCATCTTTAGTGTGCGGCATGCGTCTTCGGGCTCCGATGTCTGGCAGAATTATACGCACCTCAGCTCCGGTTTCTCTCGCCTCATGCCCGCTATTACTACAGACCTGCCCGCCCTCGCCCAATCCATCAAGGACTGGGGCCGCGAGCTGGGCTTTCAGCAAGTCGGCATCAGCGGCCTCGACCTGGCCGAGCATGAGCAGCACCTGGAGCGCTGGCTGGCAGCCGGCTACCACGGCGAGATGGAATACATGGGCGCCCACGGCAGCAAACGCTCGCACCCGGAACAGCTGGTACCCGGCACCCTTCGAGTGGTTTCCCTGCGCATGGACTACCTGCCGGGTGACACCGAGATGGCCAAGCGCCTGGCACAACCTGAAAAAGCTTATGTCTCGCGCTATGCGTTGGGCCGCGATTACCACAAATTGATCCGTAAACGTGTGCAACAGCTGGCAGAAAAAATTCAGGCGGTCATTGGCCCCTTCGGCTATCGCGCTTTCGTCGACAGCGCTCCGGTGCTCGAGAAAGCGATCGCCGAAAAGGCCGGCCTGGGCTGGATTGGCAAGAACACCCTGGTGTTGAACCGCAAAGCCGGCAGCTACTTCTTTCTCAGCGAGCTGTTCGTCGACCTGCCGCTGCCGGAAGACCCGCCCCACGCCACCGAGCATTGCGGCCGCTGCACCGCTTGCCTGGACATCTGCCCTACCAATGCCTTCGTGGGCCCCTATGTGCTGGATGCCCGCCGCTGCATTTCCTACCTGACCATCGAACTCAAAAGCGCGATTCCCGAAGAACTCCGGCCGCTGATCGGCAATCGGGTGTTCGGCTGCGACGACTGCCAGATGGTCTGTCCATGGAACCGTTTTGCCCGTCCATCAGGCGAAAGCGATTTCAAGCCGCGGCACAATCTGGACAACGCTGAACTGGCCGAGCTGTTCATGTGGGATGAAGAAAAATTTCTCGGCAGCACTGAAGGCTCGCCGCTACGCCGGGCGGGTTATGAGCGTTGGCTGCGCAATCTGGCGGTGGGGCTGGGGAATGCACCGTCGAGTATTCCGGTACTGGAGGCGTTGAAGGCTCGGCGCGAGTATCCGTCGGAGCTGGTGCGCGAACATGTTGAATGGGCCCTGAAACAACACGGACTTACGTAGGAGCTGCCGCAGGCTGCGATCTTTTGATCTAAAAAAATCAAAGTCAAAAGATCGCAGCCTGCGGCTGCTCCTACAGGGACCGTGCGATGTCAGGCTTCGTCGTTATAGACGAACTTGGGCATTTCCCAGTGGAATCGAATCGCCAGCAAACGCAGCAGGAACCCGCCAAACAACGTCACCAGGATGGCCTGCTCGCCGGGCATTTGCAGGTAAATGCACAACATGTAGCACCAGGCTGCGGCGAACGAGACGCTGGCGTATAGCTCGCGGCGGAAGATCAGCGGTATATCGTTGCAGAAGATGTCCCGCAGGATGCCGCCGAACACGCCGGTGATCACTCCGCTGACAGAAGCCACCAACATGCCATGGCCCATTTCCAGGGCGGTCATGCAGCCGATCAGGGTGAAAGCCACCAGACCCACGGCGTCCAGCACCAGGAACAATGAGCGCAAGTGGCGCATCCAGCGTGCCGCAAAGATGGTGAACATGGCTGCGAACGAGGTCAGTACCAGGTATTCCGGGTGTTTGACCCAGGTCAGCGGGTAATGCCCCAGCAGCACATCGCGCACCGATCCACCGCCCAGGGCCGTGACGCAGGCGATCAGCACCACGCCAAACCAGTCCATGCCGCGACGCCCGGCAGACAGGGCGCCGGTCATGGCTTCGGCGGTGATGGCGATCAGGTAGAGCATCAGCAACATGGTGGCGGTCCTTGCAGGAAGGCGCGCAGTCTACTCACTTCGCCGAGGCACCAAAAGAGGGCAAGTGCGGTGCAATCCCCCTTAGGAGCCGCCGCAGGCTGCGATTTTTTGACTTTTCAAGATCAACAGATCGCAGCCTTCGGCAGCTCTTACACAGGGGACGTAGTCCGCAATCAGAACTTGATGAAGTGCTTGCGATAATGCTGCAGCTCGGCGATGGATTCGCGGATGTCATCCAGGGCCAGATGGGTGCTGCCCTTCTGGAAGCTGTCACGCACCTCGGGCGCCCAGCGCGCGGCCAGTTCCTTGAGCGTCGACACGTCGAGGTTGCGGTAGTGGAAATAGCTTTCCAGGGATTTCATGTGCGTATAGAGGAAGCGACGGTCCTGACAGATGCTGTTCCCACAGATCGGCGACTTGCCCTTGGGCACCCACTTCTCCAGGAAGGCAATGGTCTCGGCTTCGGCTTCAGCCATACTGATGCGGCTGTCGCGAACCCGTTGAGTCAAGCCTGAGCCGCCATGCTGACGGGTATTCCACTCATCCATGCCGGCGAGAATTTCATCGCTGTGGTGGATAGCGATCACCGGACCTTCGGCCAAGGTGTTCAAATCACTGTCGGTGACGATGGTGGCCATCTCGATGATGACGTCGGTATCAGGGTTCAGACCGGTCATTTCCAGGTCGATCCAGATCAAATTCTGCGGGTTTTGCATGTGTCGGCTCCTAGGCAATGCTGCGCAGTTTAGCTTAGAGAGGTGGCTGGGCGTGCTAAACTCGCGGCCGTTTTAACTAATCGCTGCATTCTTGATACGGAACACCCATGGCCAAACGCCAACTCAATCGTCGTCAAAACTGGCGCATCGAAAAGATTCAGGGCGAGCGCGCTGCCCGCGCCGCCAAACGCGAGTCCTCGGCTGTCGAGGCACTCGAAGGTGGCGACCTGGGCCCGGAACAGACCGGCCTGGTGATCGCGCACTTCGGTGTACAGGTCGAAGTCGAGGCGCTCGATGGCGATTTGGCCGGCCAGGTATTCCGCTGCCACTTGCGGGCCAACTTGCCTGCGCTGGTAACCGGTGATCGGGTCGTCTGGCGTGCCGGCAACCAGGGCATCGGCGTAATCGTCGCGCAATTGCCGCGCAACACCGAGCTCTGTCGCCCGGACAGCCGTGGCCAGCTCAAGCCGGTGGCGGCCAACGTCGACATGATCGTGATTGTCTTCGCTCCGCTGCCCGAGCCTCACGCCAACCTGATCGACCGTTACCTGGTCGCCGCCGAGCATGCGGGTATTCGCCCGCTGCTGCTGCTCAACAAGTTCGACCTGATCGACGAGCAGAATGCCCCGGCGCTGAATGCCCTGCTGGCGGTCTACCGCACCCTGGGTTATCCGGTGCTGGAAGTCTCTGCGCACCACGGCAATGGCATGGAGCAGCTTCAGCAACAGCTCGATGGGCGCATCAGCGTGTTCGTCGGCCAGTCCGGCGTCGGTAAGTCCTCGCTGGTCAACAGCCTGCTGCCGGAAGTCGACACCCGTGTCGGCCCGCTGTCCGAGCTCTCCGGCCAGGGTACTCACACCACCACCACCGCGCGCCTGTTCCACTTCCCCGGCGGCGGTGAGCTGATCGACTCCCCGGGCATCCGTGAATTCGGCCTGGGCCACGTCAGCCGTGCCGATGTCGAGGCCGGCTTCATCGAGTTCAACGACCTGATCGGCACCTGCCGCTTCCGCGACTGCAAACACGACCGCGAACCGGGTTGTGCCCTGCTCAAGGCCCTGGAAGATGGCCGCGTGCAGCAGCAACGGATGAACAGCTACCGCTCGATCATCGCCAGTCTGCCGGAAAGCACCTACTGAATAGCGATCAGTAGCTTCCAGCAAAAACCAGAAAGCCGCGATCAACTCGCGGCTTTCTGGTTTCAGTTGGGCAGCTTGCGAGGCATCCATCGACGCCGTGATCGCTTGGACACGCACAAACATTGCCCGGTGGTAATTAGGCCCAAGCCCCCTTCCTGATACTGGTGCCGCCAGCGAAACTGCAAGTCGACGTTGCCGCCATGCTCACGAGCGATCAACGACACGGAAGTACAGTGCAGGAGAAAGGCCTAGACGACTTGGCGAATAATGTTCAACGGAAAGTTGGTCAATTCAATGTTTCAGGTCGAGCTGCGCGGCCATGAAAACTTTTTGATTGTAAATGCCTAACCAATAGGGTCGCCCAAGGAATGTTTGGCGCCCCAATGTCAGCTCAATAACTGTTTTGTCAGATCCAGTGGTTCCCCCCGCGCATCTACAATTTTTTCATCCTGGAGCCTAGCCACGCTATTTGAATCAAAAACCTTCCGAGAAACTGGGGAACGCTTCATGCTGGTCTCCATGCATTTCTTCAGGTCATCGGCCTCGTATATACGATAACCGTCCATAAGAAGACCTTCGTTGACTATTTCTCCGTCCATCATAAGCACAATCTTCAGGTCTGGATCAGCCCCGAGAACATCAAGCGTTATGGGGAGCTTGACTCTCTCGATATTGGGATAGTGCTGAAGCAACTCGCCGGCCGTGATTGCGCACTTGTCTATTGTCTGAACAAGCGGCCGTTCTGCCGCGTTGATAAAACTTAAAATGGCACTAACAAAGGCTTCCGTCGACTCAGCCTGCGCATCCTGGCCTTCTAACCTGGCAGCCAAATCGCGCACTTGTCGTTCTCGGACGACCAGGATGCGAGACACCCTAATCTGCAACTGACTATCCGGTTGATTCGAGTTTGCAGTGCCGAAGGTATTGATCCGGGTTGGCTCTGACCGAAGAGGTCTTGTGCCGCGAGTCAATGCCCAGGTAGAGCCTTGGACGTTTTCCAGCGACAATCGATGAAAATTGTCCGCGTGACCTCGAGGCGGTTCAATCCCGCTTGCGATCGGCGCCAAGTCATATCCAGCGTTGGAAGCGCGAATAATTCCGGCCGCGACGGGGAGCGTGGCAGAATCCTCCGCGCGACTATTGGCGTCACTGTTGCGGATCCTAAAGCAGCTAAAGCAATCTAGGAAAGAAATCATAGGCATGCAATGTAGGCTTCTTAAAAATCGCTACGGATTCAACGTTGCAGTAAATCATGGAAGAACATTCTCCACTCACTTACTGCTGCGTTCCCAAATACTTCAAGGCCAGCGCCATGGAAGTCTTATGGCTTTTTAAACTATAAAAAAACCAAAAACTGTCAAAAACAGCTCGTAATAATTGACGCAAAAAAATGCCGACATCAACTGTCGGCTTTTTGTGGGTTACTGCTTGGGGGGGACACTCGGTTTCGGCGCCGCATCCTCGAACAGATTCAACCGCTCGCGAATCTCATGCGCCGGTATCGGCTGCTGGTCGGCCGGCAAGGTATCTGGATCAACCGGAGTGGCCGGGACTTCCCCCGGCGCGCCCTGCCCCTGGGGCAGCGCCCCCGAAGGATCAGCACCTTGCGCCCCCTCAATGGCTTCCTGGGCCTTTTTGGTCAAGACCACTATGTCGATACGGCGATTGACCGGATTGACCGGGTTGACCCGATCAAACAAGGCCGAAGATGCATAACCGACCACCCGCGCCACCTGCGATTCAGGATAACTGCCCGCTACCAGTGCACGTCGTGCGGCGTTGGCGCGGTTGGCCGAGAGTTCCCAGTTACCAAACTCGCCGCTGCCGGTGTACGGCGTGGCATCGGTGTGGCCACTGATGCTGATCTTGTTCGGTACCGCCTTGATGGTATCGGCCATGGCCAGCAGGATGTCTTCGAAGTAAGGCTTGAGCCGGGCGCTGCCCGAGTCGAACATCGGCCGGTTTTCCGCGTCCATGATCTGGATACGCAAGCCGTTCGGGGTGATCTCGAACAGGATCTGGTCCTTGAATTTCTGCAGCTGCGGGTTCTCGTCGACCTTGTTCTGCAACTCTTGCAGCAACAGTTCCAGGCGCTCTTTCTCGACCTGTTCGGCCATGCCTTCGACCTGTTCGGTATCAATGGTCACCTTGTCCGGCTGCGGCTGGGACTTGACCTCAGGATTGAGCGTGTTCTCCGGCGCCAGGGTCGGCGAGCCGCCCAGATCGATGATGTAGGGCGTGCCACTTTCGGAGAACCCGATAGGGTCCTTGAAGTAGCCGGCGATGGCGATCTTCTGCTCAGGCGTTGCCGTGGACATCAGCCACAACACCAGGAAGAACGCCATCATCGCCGTCGCGAAGTCGGCGAAGGCGATTTTCCAGGCGCCGCCGTGATGCCCGCCGGCTATGCGCTTGACGCGCTTGATGATTATCGGCTGGTTGTTTTCCATGACTCAGCGTCCGCGAACCGCTTGTTCCAGCTCGGAGAAGCTTGGACGGTGCGCCGGGTAAAGGACCTTGCGCCCGAACTCCACCGCCAGCGACGGCGGCATGCCGGAGGCCGAGGCGACCAGCGAAGCCTTGATGGCTTCGTAGACGTTCAACTCTTCCTTGGCATCGTGGGCCAGGGAAGTGGCCAGCGGGCCGAAGAAACCGTAGGCCGCAAGGATACCGAAGAAGGTCCCCACCAGTGCCGCGCCGACGTGCATGCCGATCGCTTTCTGGTCGCCTTCACCCAGGGAAGCCATGGTCACCACGATACCCAGTACCGCAGCCACGATACCGAAACCCGGCATGGCGTCGGCGATGCCGTTGACTGCGTGGGATGGGTGCTCGAGGTCTTCCTTGAGGCTGTAGAGCTCCATGTCGAACAGGCCTTCAAGCTCATGGGGAGCCATGTTGCCGGAGGACATGATGCGCAGGTAATCACAGATGAAAGCGGTCATGCGCTCATCTTTGAGCACAGTCGGGTACTTGGCGAAGATCGGGCTCGCCGCCGCATCTTCGATGTCGCCTTCGATGGCCATCATGCCTTCACGGCGGCTCTTGTTGAGGATTTCGAAGATCAGGCCCAGCACTTCGAGGTAGAAGGCGTGACTGAAACGCGATCCGAACATGCTCAGGGATTTCTTGAGCACGTGCATCGTCATGTAGCCGGGATTGGCCTGCAGGAAGGCGCCGAGCGCCGCACCGCCGATGATCATTACCTCGAAAGGCTGGATCAGGGCGGCAATTTTTCCGTGGGATAGCACGTATCCGCCGAGCACGCTCGCGAATACGACAATGATGCCGATTATTTTAGCCATAGGTAGGAGAGCACTTACTGAGTCGGGTTCAAGGTCATATTCGGAAGTTAAACAATCTCTTCTTCTACTTATCGGCAAAACTGCGCCAGACTATAGCCCGTTCAGGCGAAAAGCCACTTTGGCTCATTCAGCGCGCAGGTAATGCAGACGATGATCACGTCCATCCATGGCTAATGAAACGAACGTTCCAACCCCAAAACCAACGACGCTCGAAGGCTGGATCAAGCTTCTCGACAGCGTCCGGCTGCCCGTACCGCAGGCCAGCCATGACCGGGTATGCCAGGCGATTCGCAACAGCCGCAGCTCACTGCGTGACATCGCCGAACTGATCCAGGGCAGCCCGGCCCTGGCGCTGAGCGTGATTCGTGAAGCCAATCGGCAGGTGCGCAGCGGCCTTGGCGAACCGGCGGAAAACCTGGAAGTGGCGATCAATCGTCTCGGCCTCAAACGCACTGAAGAACTGCTCGCCCGCCTGCCGACGCTGCCCCAGATGCAAATCCCCGCGACCTTGCGCCAGTTGCAGCTGATCAGCCAGCACGCGACCCAGCAGGCCAACGGCTTTTTCGCCAGCCGCCTGGCCCGGCTCTGGCAGGACATCCATTGGGGTAGCCTGCTGTTTCTGTCACCACTATGGCCGATGGCGCTGATCTACCCGCAGTTGCTCGAAGAGTGGGAACGGCGCGTGATTCACAGAGGTGAATCCGCACGCAAGGTCGAACAACAGTTGTTCGGCTTGCGTTTGCTGGACATTTGCCAGGCCCTGGTCGATCTGTGGCGCCTGCCGATCTGGGTGCAGCAGGGTTACCGCCTGTTGCTCAAGGAACAGCGCGAACTGGTCAAGGTGCTGCGCATTGCCCGCGACAGCGACCACCCGTTGCGCCAGCAGAATCGCCTGGATGACGACCCGACCCTGCGTCGCTGGCTCAATCAACCTGCCAACACCGTACTACTGGCCAATGGCCTGGCGCTGTCGGCACAACAAGCCTGGGACAGCCCCCACAGCAGACGCTGGCAGCACCTGACCAGCCTGTACCTGCAAGTTTCGATGGACGAGGTACAGCAGCAATTGCACCAGCAGGCTGCCAACAGCGCCCGCTACCATGCCATGCCGGACCTCTGGCACCCGGCGGTCTCACTGATCTGGCCCTGGGACACCCCGCGCCAGCAGGCAGGCTCGCAGCCGACCCCGCCACCGACTGCGCAAGACCTGGCCAAGTGGCGCAAGGTGTGTGCCGAGTTGCTGGTGGAGCCGAGCCGCTTTGCCAATGCGATGCACCTGACCACGTCCGCCAGGGATGCCCTGGTTGCCTGCGGCATGCGCCGGGTGCTGATCCTGATGGCTGATCGCACTCACGCCAATTTACGCGTGCATCAGAGCGCCGGACTGCCCAAGGACGCCGCCAGCCTGAATTTGCTGGTCAGCCAGAGCACCGTGCTGCAACGCCTGCTCGCCCAGCAGGCCCAGGTGCGCCTAACCCCGGAAAATAACGCACAATTTTCCGCATTGCTCCCGGCCAGCCTGCGCACGCTGTTTGGCGGCGAGCATTTGCTGCTGCGTTCACTGGTCAATAATGGCCGGGTGATCATGCTGGTGGTGGCGGACCAGGGTGGTGGACCGTTCTCGGATATCACCGTACAAGCCTTCGGCAAAACCGCGCAGTGCATCGAGAAGGCGCTGCACAGCTTTAGCCACCGTGGCCAATGAGGCTGCGTTACAATCCCCCTTTTTGTGCTCTGGAGACCTCACATGTCTGACTTCTCTGGCTTGGCGCTGGTCATCGAACCCGGCGACCTGCTCGCCCGTCTCGACGCGTGCAATCTGATCCTGGTGGACCTCACCAGCAGTGCCCGCTACGCCCAAGGGCATATTCCTGGCGCGCGCTTTGTCGACCCCAAGCGCACGCAACTCGGCCAGCTACCCGCTCCGGGCCTGATCCCGCCACACGCTGCACTTGAAGCGCTGTTCGGCGAACTGGGCCACCACAAGGATGCGGTGTACGTGGTGTATGACGACGAAGGCGGCGGCTGGGCCGGACGCTTCATCTGGCTGCTCGACGTCATCGGCCACAAGCACTACCACTATCTGGATGGCGGCCTGCTTTCCTGGCTGGCGGATGGCCTGCCGGTCTCGACCGAGGTCCCGGCTTCGGCGGGAGGCCCGGTAAGCCTGACCTTGCACGACGAACCCACGGCCACCCGAGAGTACCTGCAAAGCCGGATTGGCGCCGCCGACCTGGCCATTTGGGACGCGCGCGCCCCGCAGGAGTATTCCGGCGAGAAGGTCCTGGCTGCCAAGGCCGGACACATTCCCGGAGCGATCAATTTTGAATGGACCGCCGGCATGGATCAGGCGCGCAACCTGCGCATCCGTACAGACATGCCGCAAATCCTGGAACAACTGGGGATAACCCCGGACAAAGAAGTTATTACTCACTGCCAGACACACCATCGCTCTGGCTTCACTTATCTGGTGGCCAAGGCGCTCGGTTATCCGCGGGTCAAGGGTTACGCCGGCTCCTGGGGCGAATGGGGCAACCATCCCGACACCCCCGTAGAGATCTAAGGTTTTTAAGGACAGTTAATGAACAAGCGTCTGTTTATCCTCAGCCAATACCTGCTGCCTCATCACTTGCTCTCGCGACTGGCCGGCTGCATTGCCGAATGCCGTGTGCGCTGGTTCAAGAATGCCTTCACCGCCTGGTTCGCCAAGCGCTACCAGGTGGACATGTCCCAGGCGCTGGTCGAAGACCTGACTGCCTATGAACATTTCAATGCGTTCTTCACCCGCGCCTTGAAAGAGGGCGCGCGCCCTCTGGACGAAACGCCGGGGGCGATCCTGAGCCCGGCCGATGGCGCAGTCAGCCAGCTTGGCCCGATCGAGCATGGTCGCGTTTTCCAGGCCAAGGGCCACAGTTTCAGCGTGCTGGAATTGCTCGGTGGCGATGCGGCCAACGCTGCACCGTTCATGGGCGGCGACTTCGCCACCATCTACCTGTCGCCGAAAGACTATCACCGCGTGCATATGCCCCTGGCCGGCACCTTGCGTGAGATGGTCTATATCCCGGGCCGCATTTTCTCCGTCAACCAGACGACTGCTGAAAACGTGCCGGAGCTGTTCGCTCGCAACGAGCGCGTCGCATGCATTTTCGACACCGAGCGCGGGCCGATGGCCGTTGTGCTGGTCGGGGCAATGATTGTTGCCTCGATCGAAACCGTCTGGGCAGGCCTGGTCACTCCGCCCAAGCGTGAACTGAAAACCTTCCGCTACGACGAAGCCGCCCGTGCGCCGATCCACCTGGAAAAAGGGGCGGAATTGGGGCGCTTCAAGCTGGGTTCGACCGCCGTGGTGCTGTTCGGCCCGGACCAGGTGAAATGGGCTGAAGGCCTCGGTGCGCTGTCGCCAGTGCAGATGGGTCAAGCGCTGGGCTTGCCGAAGGCCTGATAACCGGCCTGTCCCGGTAGGAACTGCCGCAGGCTGCGATCTTTTGATGTTAGAAACAAAGTCAAAAGATCGCAGCCTTCGGCAGCTCCTACCAGGGGCGGCGTTGTTTTTGTTACCCGGGATCAAAAGATCACCGCCTGCGGCAGCGCCTATACGGCCTGATTCCTGCTATCGTTTTGTCCATGAATGAGACCACCCCACTCCAGCTGTTACGTGCACCGCTTCCTCAACAGACTCGCCTGTCGTTCTGTGAGCCAACCCCGCGCGATCTCAAGCGCTGGATCGCCAACCTGCCCAAGGCTAACATTGGCGAAACTGCCCGCTTGCTCTATCAGGGCCTGGGCGAACTCAACCAGTTGCTCACTCCCAGTGACAATCGCCTGCAATTGCTCGAGTTGTTGCGACCAGAGGTGTACTACGTCTGCAAACACCTGGAGCGGCACTTCCTGCATCAGGCGATTGTGCTGGACGAGCGCTCGCGCAAGATCGCCAACCTATGCCAGGCATTGCAAAGTCACCTGGCGATTGGCTACAAGCAGATCGTCCTGCGCGTGTCACCGCGCTTCAGCAAGGATCGCGCCCCGCTCTTGACTCAAGCGCTGCAACGGGCGATCCATTGCCTCAACGGGCCGTTGATGCGCGCGACGCAGCTGTATTGCCCGGCGCCGGAAGGCGTCTGGGTGGAGCTGCATCAACTCTACCGAATCGCCTGCTCGCACCAGCTCCAGCGCCAGAATGTGCGCGACGAATTGGCCAGCCAGACGCAAAACCTCAGCATTGAGCAGACCTATATCACGGCGCTGCTGATGGGTGCTGCACGCTGCAATCAACTGCGGCAGAACCAGATTGCCCGTCTCGCCGAAGTGCTGGAGTCATGGAGCTCGCTGATACGCCTGAATCCGGGCCAATCGGTCGAAGGGCTGTTCGCCGTCGCACCAATGCTCGATACCGCTCCGCGCTACCGCTCCAAATTCAGGAGCGAACAGCAGGACGATTTGCTGGCCATTGACACCACCCCGCTGGTGGCGGCCATCGACGCTCATCTACACAAGACCGACTCGGCCCAACCTCTGCTGGTGCCGACGGGTTTGAGCCTGGATACCTTGCAACACCTGAGTGCCGCCTGGGGGCAGACCGCCGAGCGCAGTTTTCAACGCACGGCAAGCCAGGGCCAACTGACCCTGTGCGTCGGCATGAGCGCCCTGCATTTCTATCTGGGTGGCCAGCGCTCGTTCAGTGAGCTGCTGAAAAACCACGGCGGCCGACAGGCGAAATTTTCTGCGCTGTCGTCGGCGACCAAGGGCCAGGACCAATGGAGCCACGCCTTCGACGTGGCGCCGGAGGGCAACACCCACGACCTGCTGCCCTACGAAGAAATCGAATACCCCCAGCTGCAAAACGATGATGGCAATGACACGGCCGACAGCAATCGGCATTTTCCGACTTATGTGTTGCCAGTGGTCAACCACAGCCCGGGAGGCTATTGCCTGGCGTGGCCCGGCGAAGTACCGGCCGAGCTTCAGGCGGGTGAGATGGTCGGCATCGACGATGTCGCGGGCCAGGGCTGGAGTATCGCGGTGGTGCGCTGGATTCGCCAGGTTCGTGGCGGCGGCACACAAATGGGCATCGAACAGGTTGCACCCTACGCAGAGCCCTGTGGCCTGCAGCTGGTGCGCACCCATGATGATCACAGCCACTACCTGCGCGGCCTGTTATTGCCCGCGATCAGCGCGGTAGACCTGCCCGCCACACTATTGGCCCCGCGCCTGCCCTTTCAGGAAGGGCAAAAGGTGATGATCAACACCAACGGCGAGGAACATCGGGCAGGGCTGGATCGACGGGTGGCGAGTACCAACAGTTTTAATCAGTTCGCTTACCGGTCGTTGGAGGGTGCCAAAAACGACAACGCCGCGGGTGGCGGCGTCGAGGAAGACTTTGATTCTTTGTGGAAGTCGCTTTGAGGTCAGGCATGAAAAATGTAGTGCGGCCATCGCGGGCAAGCCTTGCACCCACAGGTCAGTGATTTTGTAAGATTTTGGTGTGGTCATCGCGGGCAACCTTTGCTCCCAGGTCGGTGATTCTGTGGGAGCAAGGCTTGCCCGCGATGAGGCCTGATCAGGCGGCTAAAGTCTCAGAGCTGCCCATCACGATCCCGAAAGCCCAGCAGATACAGCACACCATCCAGCCCAAGGGTCGAAATCGCCTGCTTCGCCGACTGCTTGACCAGAGGTTTGGCACGGAACGCCACGCCCAACCCGGCGATCGCCAGCATCGGCAAATCGTTGGCGCCGTCGCCCACGGCAATCGTCTGCTCCAGACGCAGGCCTTCCTTGTGCGCCAGCTCCCGCAACAGGTCCGCCTTGCGCTGCGCATCGACAATTGGCTCGACCGCCACGCCAGTCACCTTGCCGTCGACCACTTCCAGTTCATTGGCAAATACGTAGTCGATGCCCAGTTTTGCTTGCAATTGCTTGGCGAAGTAAGTGAAGCCGCCTGACAGGATCGCTGTCTTGTAGCCCAGGCGCTTGAGTTCGGCGAACAGGGTTTCGGCGCCTTCGGTCAGGCGCAGCGAGGCGCCGATCGAATCCAGCACGCTGACGTCCAGCCCCTGCAGCAAGGCAAGGCGCTCCTTGAAACTCGCGCGGAAATCCAGCTCGCCGGCCATCGCCCGCTCGGTGATCGCAGAAACCTGCTCGCCCACACCCGCGGCCTTGGCCAGTTCATCAATGACTTCGGCTTCAATCAGCGTGGAGTCCATGTCGAACACCGCCAGGCGGCGGTTGCGGCGGAACAGCGAATCTTCCTGGAAAGCGATATCGACGTTGAGGTCCTGCGCCACGCTGAGGAACTCGGCCCGCAGCGCCTGCGGGTCGGCCGCTTCGCCACGCACAGAAAACTCGATACAGCCCTTGCCCTTGTCGGCCGGCGTATCCAGCGGCATGCGTCCCGACAAGCGATCGATATGATCGATATTCAGCCCATACTTGGCCGTGATCGAGCTGACGGCCTGCAATTGCTCGGCAGTCACCTTGCGGGTCAACAGGGTAACGATGTGGCGTTTTTTCCCCTGGTTGCCGACCCACTGCTGGTAATCCTCTTCGGAAACCGGCGTGAAACGGACCTGTTGATCGAGCTTGTAGGCCGTGAACAGAATGTCCTTGAGGACGGACTTGCCTTGCTCGGTGTCGGGAATCTCAACCAGGATGCCGAACGACAGGGTGTCGTGGATCACCGCCTGGCCGATGTCGAGAATGTTCACACCACCCTGGGCCAGAACGCCGGTAATGGCCGCAGTCAGACCCGGACGGTCGACTCCCGTGATGTTTATCAGGACGATTTCGCGCAAGGCGCACCCCCGCAAGTGGAAAAAAACCGCATTCTACCCACATTCAGTGACCATCGGGCACCGTGAGCGCTTTGCCGGTCTGGGGCCTGTCGCTATACTGCGCGTCAACTTCACGGACAAAAGAGCCGAGCTCAAGTGAACCGGCCCACGCCAGTAAAAACCGATAACTTCTTTCTGCTGATCTTCCGGGCACTGCGCCATCGCCGTGTACCGATTGCATTACGCATTGCCAGCCATAACGTGATCCTGGTCGCCCTGGCCCTGGTCATCTACGCCTGCGTGATGGGATTGCAGTTCAAGCAGGCCATGCACGAGCAAGCGGATGCGCTGGGTGAAAGCCTGACCACGCAAACCGCCACCTCCGCCACTGAGTTGCTGGTGTCCAATGACATCCTCAGCCTGAATGTGCTGCTCAACAACCTGACCAAGAACAAGCTGGTGGCTCACGCTGCCATCTATAGCGTGGATAACCGCATCCTCGCCGAAGCCGGGCAGCGCCCCAAGCACAGCCTGCTGGGCGAAGCCGAGGGCATGTACCAGAGCAAGATCACTTTCCAGGACGTGACGGCCGGGCAACTGCGCATCAGCCTGGACATGGATCAGTTCCAGCAGCCGATGACCATCAGCCTGCAGAGCATGGGGATTCTCAGTGCCATTCTGCTGGCCTTATCCCTCGCGCTGAGCCTGCGCCTGGGTCGGCACATCTCCACGCCGCTGCTGCAACTGCGCGTGTGGCTGCGCAACATCGACGAATACACCCCGGCCACCGAGCGTCAGGACGAGATCGGCGACCTGGCGCGTCAGCTGCACGCCAACTTCGCCCCGGAGCCCGTTGAACCCGAGCCGGACCCGGAGCCTGAGTACGAAGAGACAGAAGACGAAGACGAGCCTTCTTTCGAGGTGCGCAACCTGCGTGACCCGAGTTTCGACGAAACCAGGCCGGTGGCCGGCTTGAAGCCCGCGCCTCGGCAGATTGTCAGCACTGTCGAAGATGACGACGACGAAGACCCGTTCGCCGACCTGCGTGACGAGGCAGTGGCCAGCGCGCCCAAGCCCGTGGTTAAAGCGCCCGTTTCCAACGTGCCTCAACACAGCGCGGTGCTGGCCGTGCAACTCGGTGCCCAGGATCAACTGCGCCGCCTGCCCCGTACTCGCCTCGAGGAGTTGCTCAAGCGTTATCGCGACTGCCTCGACCAGGCCGCCTCGCTCTACCAGAGCGAGCTGCACACCCTGAACGACGGCAGCACCCTGATGCTGTTCCACACTGAAGACAGCGGCGAAGACTACCTGACCAATGCGATCTGCTGTGGCGAGTTGCTGCGCGCACTGGGTCATCAGTTGCAGATCGAAGTGGCCGACTCGGGCATTACCCTGCAACTGCAGCTGGGCCTGACCTTGGGTGACGAGCTGTTCGGTCTGAGCCAGATTGACCTGCTGCTGACCGAATCGGCTCAGGACGCCCTGGCCTTGTCTCAACACAGCCGCAACCTGCTGCTGGTGGAACGCAAGGTCGGCGACGACGTGCTGATCCGCCAGCGCGCGCGGATCCGCCCGATCGCCAGCCCTGAAGGCGCATGCTGCGTGGAGCGTTTGATGGAGCCGTATCCATCGATGCTGGAGCGGCAACTGGCGCGGATGCATGAGCGCCGGGCTTAAGCCCTGATGTGAAAAAGCCCGCAGACAAGTGATTGTCTGCGGGCTTTTTGTTACCCCCGCTGGCGCCATCGCGGGCAAGCCCGCTCCCACAGGGGTTCTGGGTCCACACATTTTCTGTGGACACTGCGGGTCACCGCAGGAGCAGGCTTGCCCGCGAACTGCCCCCAACAGGGTTCTGGGTCTACACATTTCCTGAGGACACCACAGGTCACTGTGGGAGCGGGCTTGCCCGCGAAGAGGCCCCCACAGGCAACATCGATCTCCCAAGACAGACAAAACAAAGCCCGCACAAGGCGGGCTTTGTTCTGGCTTCATTCAGGCCTTAAAACCTGAACACTTCCATATCGGTGCGAATTGGCGAAGCCATCGGGATCTTCGGCTGTTTGTCCTTTTCCGCTGCGGGCGCGGCAGGCTTGGCGGCCGGTTTCTTCGGCCCTTCGGCAACTGGGGGCTGGTTGGCCAGGGGCTTGAGCGCCACCGACAGCTGCTCGGCCAGCCGTTGCAGCAATACGCCCTGGGCCTGGACCTGCGCCGCCGTGCCGCCTGCGTGCTGCTCCTGCAGATGAATGATGCGGTTGTCCCGCACCTGGCCGCGACGGTCGATCAAGCGCCATTGCGCATCGAGGATAGCTGGCTGCGACTCACCCGAATCCAGGCGTGTAATGGTCAACAACACCTGCACATCCGGCGTGAAGCCAAGCGTCGCCGGCGCCAACACCACGCGCTGGCTGTCCAGGTGACCAGACACCTGGCGTAGCAGCAATTGATCGATGTCCGAAGACAGGCTGCCAGCCCAACGACCGTCGGTCGAGGCCTGGAGGCTGCCGTCCGGTTGCCGCTGCAAGAGGGTCTCACGTTGCAGGTAGTCGGCAATTGTCACCGGGCCCAGCAAAACGGCCATGCCGGCACTTTGTGCCGGCTGCACCGGATTACCGCTGTCCAGCTGATACAGCGACACCGGTTGGTGAACGCTGCAACCCGCCAGGCCAAGAACGCCAGCGAGCATCAAGATAAAAGGAAGGCGCAGAGCAGTCATCGTCCCATCCAGGTGGTTGCCACACGGCTAACCACAGTGAAAATACTCAATAAATATGAAGATCGCTCGGCCACGCCGGCGCTTGAAAGGCCGTATCATCCGTGAATATGCGTCCCGACTCCAGCGCGAAAGCGTCGATCTACGCGTTAAATCGTAGATCGAGCGCTCTAGCACGCCTAATTGAGGTTTTCGACGAACAGCGCATCCACTCTCTGAAAGCCTCGTGGCAGTTTGTTACCACGGCGTCCACGCTCACCTTTGTAGTGTTCGAGGTCGTCTGCCTTGAGCGAAAGCGTGCGTTTGCCGGCCTGCAGCACCAGTGTGGCGCCATCGGGCAGTACGGCGATGTCCGTGACATATTCTTCGCGACTGGCTACTCGCTCACCGGGAATGCCGATGATCTTGTTGCCTTTGCCCTTACCTAATTGTGGCAGATCACTGATCTTGAAGATCAGCAGGCGACCTTCGGTGGTCACCGACGCCAGCCAGTTATGCTCACGATCAGCTACCGGCCGCGGCAGGATCACCTTGGCGTTGTTCGGCAGGCTCAACAGCGCCTTGCCCGCCTTGTTCTTGGCCTGCAGGTCCTCGCCCTTGACCACGAATCCATAACCGGCGTCGGATGCGATCACGTACAGCGCATCGTCCTCGGGCATCATCACGCATTCAAAGGTGGCGCCTGGCGGCGGCGTCAGGCGACCGGTCAGGGGTTCGCCCTGGCCACGGGCCGATGGCAGGGTATGCGCCGCGACCGAGTAGCTGCGACCGGTAGAGTCGATAAATACCGCGAACTGGTTGGAGCGCCCGGCAGCCAGGGCCTTGTACCCATCACCAGCCTTGTAGGACAGACCGGTGGCGTCGATTTCGTGGCCCTTGGCGGAACGTACCCAGCCTTTTTCCGACAGCACTACCGTGACTTTCTCGTTCGGCAGCAGGTCGTGCTCGGTCAGGGCCTTGGCCTCGGCGCGCTCAACGATTGGCGAGCGACGGTCGTCGCCATAGGTTTCGGCGTCCTTGATCAGCTCGGTGCGCACCAGTTTCTTCAACTTGGCTTCGCTGCTCAGCAAGGCTTGCAGCTTCGCTTGCTCCTTGAGCAACTCGTCCTGCTCGCTGCGCAGCTTCATCTCTTCCAGCCGCGCCAGTTGACGCAGGCGGGTGTCGAGGATGTAGTCGGCCTGGATCTCACTCAGGGCAAAGCGCTCGATCAGCGCAGCCTTGGGGTGCTCCTCGGTGCGGATGATGTGGATCACTTCATCCAGGTTGAGGTAGGCAATCAACAAGCCGTCCAACAGATGCAGGCGACGCTCGACCTTGTCGAGGCGGAATTGCAGGCGGCGACGCACGGTCTGCACGCGGAATTCCAGCCATTCCACCAGCAGCGCGCGCAGGTTCTTCAGCTGCGGCTTGCCGTCCAGGCCGATGATGTTGATGTTGACCCGGTAGCTCGACTCCAGCTCGGTGCTCGCGAACAGGTGCTGCATCAACCCATCGTGGTCGAAATTCTTGCGCGCGCCCGGGATGATCACGATCCGGCACGGGTTCTCGTGGTCCGATTCATCGCGCAGGTCAGCGATCTGCGGGGCCTTGGAAGGCTTGGCCTGCATCATCGCGGCGATCTGTTCCAGCACTTTGGCACCGGACACCTGGTGCGGTAATGCGGTAACGATGATGTCGCCGTCTTCGATGTGGTACACGGCGCGCATGCGCACCGAGCCGCGACCGGTCTCGTAGATTTTCAGCAGGTCGGCGCGGGGGGTGATGATCTCCGCCTCGGTCGGGTAGTCCGGACCCTGGATGTGCTCACAGAGTTGTTCGACCGTGGCCTTGGGTTCATCCAGCAAACGTACGCAGGCCGTGGCCACTTCACGCAGGTTGTGCGGCGGCACGTCGGTGGCCATGCCCACGGCGATGCCGGTGGTACCGTTGAGGAGGATATTCGGCAAACGTGCAGGTAATACCAGCGGTTCGTCGAGCGTTCCGTCGAAGTTTGGCCCCCAATCTGCCGTGCCCTGCCCCAACTCGCTGAGCAGTACTTCGGAATAACGCGACAGCCGCGCCTCGGTGTAACGCATGGCGGCGAACGACTTGGGATCGTCGGGCGCACCCCAGTTGCCCTGGCCGTCGACCAGCGTGTAGCGGTAGCTGAACGGCTGGGCCATCAGGACCATGGCTTCGTAGCAGGCCGAGTCACCGTGCGGGTGGAATTTACCGAGCACGTCACCGACGGTGCGCGCCGATTTCTTGTGCTTGGAATCGGCGTCCAGCCCCAACTCGCTCATCGCATAGATAATGCGCCGCTGCACCGGCTTCAGGCCGTCGCCGATATGTGGCAAGGCGCGGTCCATGATCACGTACATGGAGTAGTTGAGGTAGGCACTTTCGGTGAAGTCAGCCAGCGATCGGCGTTCTACGCCGTCTAAGCTGTCTGCAAGGATGTCGCTCATGCGGGCCTCATCGGTTCGTTGTCTGGCGCAGCAGCATGGTGCCACCGCGCTGAGTAAATTCAAGTTTGTTAAGGGCGCTCATACCAAGCAGCACCTGATTACCTTCGAGCCCGGGGGCGACCAGCGCGCGAACATCACGCAGCACGATGTCGCCGACCTGCAGCCGGTCGATTCGGGTTCGATAACCCTTGCTCAAACCGTTGGCGGTGCTCAGGGTCACCCCGAAGCCCTCTTCCAGTTTCAGCTGCTTGGCCATCTCTGCAGGGACCGACACATCTGTCGCCCCGGTGTCGAGCATGAAATCCACCGGCTGGCCGTTGATCTGGCCGCTGGCGACGAAGTGGCCCTGGCGATTGCTGGCCAGTTTTACCTCGATGAACCCCTCACCCTGTTCGGAGTCGACCACAACATTAGGGTTGTGCTGGCGCGCTTCCCATTCGCCGAAAAACCGCGTCGCCAGAAACAACGCGGCGCACCAGGCCAGCACCATCAGCACCCGGCCGGCACGCTTGCCCGGCGTCTGTTGACTCATAATTTGCCACTCCAGCCGCCTTCAGGCGCAGCAAAGCGCCAGATGAACGGGCGAACCTCACCATCGACGCGAGCCCCTGTGTTGTTGTCGACGCCTATCCAGGCGCCCGTGGCGTCCACTACCAGTGCTTCTTCCAGCCCGTAGTCCTGTGGATAACGCCGGCCATCCTGCAGCAACTCGGCGGCATACGACCAGCAACGCTCGACCTTGGCCGTTGTTGCATCGCGCCGGCATATTTCGTAGGCATTGCGTTCGAGGGTGAACAGCTTGCCGTTGAACAATGACAGGTCGGCGAAGTCCAGCGACACCGGCCTTGCGTGGTGAAACTGCGGCGGCTGCGCTCGCTTGCCACCCTCGCTCAGCAGCACACAGTTGCCGTCACAGTCCCATTGCGTGGCCCCTCGCTTGATCAGCAGCAGGCCGCGGCGATCACGCTCGGCGGCCAGCCATAGCTGGTCGCCTTGCGGGTTGACCGCCAGGCCTTCGAACAGCGCATTGAAGCGCAGCAACATGCCCCCGGCCCGCGCCTCGCGGACCAGCCTGGGCGCAATGTTCAACCAGGACGCAGGCCCGGTCAGCGGCACCTGCAACACGGCCGCATGGGATTCACTGACGATGTAACGATTACCGGCGTTGTCGCAGGTGATGCCTTCGAAGTCCAGGTCGCCGCCGCGCACGAACGATGCCGCCCAACTGCGCGAGCTCAAGCTCCAGGGCAAACCGCTGGCCGGTGCCACGGGCACATCGATGTGCACGGCTTCGGCCTGCCAGGGATCCTGCCGGGTATCGAGACGGTAGATCTGGTCATCGTCGCGATCGGACACCGTCCACAGCTCGTCGCCGCACTGTGCCAGCCCTGACAGGTTGCCGCCCTGCATGCCGGCCACGGCATGCCCGGACACCAGGCGCAACTCCGGGACCGGGTCGGCCAACGCCGCCGTGCTCAGAAGTAACGCACATGCCAGGGCCAAGCCAACCCGCATCAGCCAAGAACCTCGGCCAGGTTGCCTTTGGACTCCAGCCAGGACTTGCGATCGCCAGCGCGTTTTTTCGCCAGCAGCATGTCCATCATTTCAGCGGTGGCTTCGTAATCTTCCAGCGTCAGCTGCACCAGGCGCCGGGTGTTCGGGTCCATGGTGGTTTCGCGCAGTTGCGGCGGGTTCATTTCACCCAGGCCTTTGAATCGGGTGACCTGTGGCTTGCCGCGCTTCTTCTCGGCCACCAGGCGATCGAGAATGCCATCACGCTCGGCCTCGTCCAGGGCGTAGAAGATCTCCTTGCCGAGGTCGATACGGTACAGCGGCGGCATCGCGACATAGACGTGACCGGCATCCACCAACGGGCGGAAATGCTGCACGAACAACGCGCACAGCAGGGTCGCGATGTGCAGCCCGTCGGAGTCGGCGTCGGCGAGGATGCAGATCTTGCCGTAACGCAGCTGGCTCATGTCCGCAGCACCGGGATCGACGCCAATCGCCACGGCGATGTTGTGCACTTCCTGGCTCGCCAGGACTTCACTGCCGTCGACTTCCCAGGTGTTGAGGATCTTCCCGCGCAGCGGCAGGATGGCCTGAAACTCCTTGTCCCGCGCCTGCTTGGCCGAACCGCCCGCGGAATCACCTTCCACGAGGAACAGCTCGGAACGCATCGGGTCCTGCCCGGCGCAGTCGGCGAGTTTGCCCGGCAATGCCGGGCCTTGGGTGATGCGCTTGCGCTCGACCTTCTTGCTGGCCTTCAGGCGACGCCCGGCGTTGTTGATCGCCAGCTCAGCCAGGAGCATGCCGGTTTCCGGATTGGCGTTGAGCCACAGGCTGAACGCATCCTTGACCACCCCGGAGACAAACGCCGCCGCCTCACGGGACGACAGGCGCTCCTTGGTCTGGCCGGAGAATTGCGGCTCCTGCATCTTCATCGACAGCACGAAGGCAATGCGTTCCCAGACGTCTTCCGGCGCCAGCTTCACACCGCGCGGCAGCAGGCTGCGGAATTCGCAGAATTCGCGCATGGCGTCGAGCAAGCCCTGACGCAAACCGTTGACGTGGGTGCCGCCCTGCGCCGTCGGGATCAGGTTGACGTAGCTTTCCTGCACGCTGTCGCCGCCTTCCGGCAACCACAGCAGCGCCCAATCGACCGCTTCCTTGTTACCGGCCAGGCTGCCGCAGAACGGCTCGTCCGGCAGGCGTTCGAACTCGGTGACCGCATCGACCAGGTAGGAACGCAGGCCGTCTTCGTAATGCCATTCGACTTTCTCGCCGGAGGCCTTGTCTTCAAAACTGACCAGCAAGCCGGGGCACAGCACGGCCTTGGCTTTGAGTACGTGCTTGAGGCGGCTGACGGAAAATTTCGGCGAATCAAAGTATTTCGGATCCGGGGCGAAGAAAACACTGGTGCCTGTGTTGCGCTTGCCGACGGTACCCACGACTTCCAGCTCGGTTTTCTTGTAGCCATCGGCGAAAGTCATCTGGTATTCGTTGCCGTCACGCTTGACGCGCACCCGGACTTCGGTCGACAGGGCGTTGACCACGGAGATACCCACGCCGTGCAGACCGCCGGAAAACTGGTAGTTCTTGTTGGAGAACTTGCCACCCGCATGGAGCTTGGTGAGGATCAGCTCGACGCCTGAAACGCCCTCTTCCGGATGGATGTCCACCGGCATGCCACGGCCGTCATCGCTGACTTCCAGGGAGTGATCGGCGTGCAGGATGACCTGCACCGAGGTCGCGTGACCGGCCAGGGCTTCGTCGACGCTGTTGTCGATGACTTCCTGGGCGAGGTGGTTCGGCCGACTGGTGTCAGTGTACATGCCAGGGCGTTTGCGCACCGGGTCGAGGCCCGAGAGGACTTCGATGGCGTCTGCGTTATAAGAGCTAGCGCCGGGAGTGGCCATGGGGTCTCGTCGTCCTTTGAAAAAAGTGTTCTGTAGAAAAGGGACCGGTCACAGTGCTTTGAAATCAATCGCTTGATACAAATCTGCGCCAATGCCGGCAAAACTCAACATGGCCGGCAGGTGCGCGGCAAAGCCCTGAAAGCTGTGATCGCCGCCGGCCTGGATGCGCAAGGCACAGGCCCGGTAGTAGTGCTGGGCGTGGCGATAGTCCAGGGTTTCATCACCGGTCTGCAACCACACCTGATAACGCTGGGGGTCCTGCGGTGCCGGCACTTCCAGCTCGGCCAGGGCCGTTACATGGTCGTGGGTCAGTTCCCAGGCCTCATCGGTGTACAGGTTTTTCTGCGTCCCCAGGTGCCCGTCGAACATCCGGTGCGGGCTTACGGCCGGGTTGACCAGCAGGGCCTTCAGGCCATGGCGCTCGGCCAGGTGAGTCGCATAGTAGCCGCCGAGTGAGCTGCCGACCAGCAGTGGCCGCCCCAGCTCGGCAATCGCCTGTTCAAGCTGACCGATGGCTTCGCGCGGATGATGATGAAGGGCGGGTACCCGCAGCTGATCGCTCAAACCCAGGCGGCCCATCACCGTCATCAGCTGCGTGGCCTTTTTCGAGGAGGGCGCGCTGTTGAAACCGTGGATATAGAGGATCGAGCCGGACATTTGAGCTCCCTGTTCGTCGGGTAAAGAAGGCGGAGTTTACAGGGTGTCGGGGGAAGCGGGGATATCCGTGGAATTTGGAGCGTCTGTGCCCACGAAGGCCATCACGCGGTCCTCAGGAATGACTAATAACCGTCAGCGTCGTAATCGACCTTGAATTCGAACCCCTTAACCCGCTCCACGCCCGTCTCAATCCGCCCATCCGGCAGCAACCGCAACCATCGATACCCCGGCGCTTGATCCCCCACCTTGAAATCATCGCTCCCCGGTTCAAACTGGATGCAGGTCGAAGGCGAAGCGATCAACCGAACACCGTTGCGCTCACGGTCAATTTCCTGATGCACATGCCCCCAGAGCACCGCCCGCACTTGGGGAAAGCGATCCAGCACGGCAAACAGCGCCTCTGGATTGCGCAAGCCGATCGGCTCCATCCAGGCACACCCGATAGATACCGGATGATGATGGAAACACACCAGGTGATGGCGCTCCGGCGCTTCGCTCAGCGAACACGCAAGCAATTGCAGCTGTTCATCCTGCAAATAACCGGGCACCGAGCCCGGCACCGCCGAATCCAGCAGCGTCACTCGCCAGTTGCCGATATCCACCACCGGCTCCAGCAAAGCGCTTTGCACCGCCGCCTCGGCCATGATCTGCGGCTCATCGTGGTTACCGGGAATCCAGCGCGCCGGGGCATCGAGCTGGCGGGTCAGGTCGCGAAACAGCTGGTAAGACTCCAGTGTTCCGTCCTGGGACAGATCTCCAGTGGCAATCACCAGGTCAATCCGGGGCTGCTGCAGGCGCACCAGCTCGAGGACTTTCACGAGGCTGTCCCGGGTATTCATGCCCAGCAACGTGCCATCCGCGGCAGCGAACAAGTGGCTGTCAGACAGCTGCACCAGCAACGCCGAATCGGCGGTGGTCAATGTGGATACGCTCGGCAAGGCGTTCTCCCAGGGCGAAAGCACGGGTATTGATGAGTGCCGCAATTATGCTGGGGGACAAGCGAAAGAGGAAAGTGGTGAACGCACAACGCAGTTCACAACTAACGAACGACTTCGTATTCATGCCCCAACGCCAGGCAATGGCTCAACCACTCTCCCAGGAACATGTTCAGCTGGGCTTTTTCATCCGGTTGATGCATCGAGGCATTCGGATAAGGATAAATGCCGCGAAAGCGTCGTGCATGTTCGGCACTGACGACTTCAGCCATGCAGGCGTCGTGATACACCTGGACTTCCAATTGCGGCACCGGCAGCCATGGCAGGCTGTGCTCCTGGCGCACTTGCAGGGTAGTGGTGTACGGGCAGACCTGCAGCACCTCGAGCGCCAGTACGCCGAGCATCTGGTCGCCATGAGTCACGGCAATGCGTCGCGCCGCCGGCTCGCTGCGCATGTCCGGCAACAGTCGCATAAGGCGCGCATAGTTGGCCTCACAGGAAGCTTGCAGCCCCGCAAGGTCGACTCGATAGCGATCGCGCAACTTGTTTACGACCATAACCCCCTCACTTCAGCGCGGTTTAAAGCTAGCCATTGCAAGGCAATGATGCTGGCCGCGTTGGCAATTCGTCCGTCGCGCACGGCTTGCAGGGCATCTTCGAACGCCCAGACCGTAACGCGGATATCTTCTGCTTCTTCTTCCAGCCCATGCAGGCCACCGGCCCCGGTGGTCTCGCAACGTCCCAGGTACAAATGCACAAACTCATTGCTGCCGCCCGGCGATGGAAAATACTTGGTCATCGGCCAGAGCGCCCCAAACACAAGCCCAGCTTCCTCCTGCGCTTCGCGGTGAGCAACTTCTTCCGGCACTTCATCCTTGTCGATCAGACCGGCGACCAGTTCAATCAGCCACGGGTTGTCGGTCTTGCCCATGGCGCCGACGCGAAACTGCTCGATCAGTACCACTTCGTCACGCTGCGGGTCGTACGGCAGGACGCAGACGGCATCATGGCGAACGAACAGTTCTCGATTGATTTCGCGACTCATGCCGCCGGCGAACAATTCGTGGCGCAGGTGCACACGATCAAGCTTGTAAAAGCCCTCGTAGCACTTTTCGCGCCGAACGATCTCAACGGCGGTCGGAATGGCGTTGGCAAAATCAGTCATGACAATCCTCGTAGTTGCTCCGAGGCTCCAGCCTCGACTTCGCGCCATCCTAACGCGCCCGCGACCTTTGATGCAGCCCCTTTCCAGACAGCGGGATAGACGGTGAGGGCGAAACCAACTCTAATTAGCTTAGTGGCGAACTGATTACCGCGCTGGCAGTCGAAGCGGGTAATTTTCGCCTTTCCCTGTTTCATGAAGGACGCCCATGTCGCTTTTCAAAATCGCCTCCGTGGCCGCAATCGCGTTGACCCTGGCCGCTTGCCAGAGTCTGTTCCAGCCCAACTACCGGACGCCGCTGGAAACCACCCGTGACGCCTCCGAACAGCTGAAGCCGGGCTGCACGACGCCTGATTGCCCGCTGGTCAATATCGACACCCTGCACTTCCCTGCCGAGCCTGCGCTCGACGGCATCATCGAAAAGCGCTTGCTGCAAATGACCCGCACCTCGCCCGACGCCCCGGTGGCGCCGACGCTGGCGGCCTATCGCGATGAGTTTTTGCGCACCGCCGGCCCGCGCTACAGCAGCTACTTGCAGGCCAAGGTACGGGAGCAGCATGACGGCTTGGTGATCATCGAGTTTTCCAGTTACCTGGACACTGGCGGCGCCCATGGCACGCCGGGCCGCAGCTTCATCAACTATTCCCGCCAGCAACACAAGGTACTGACGTTGTCTGACATGTTGCTGCCAGGCCAGGAAGACGCATTCTGGAAAGCCGCGCAGGTGGCCCACAACAGCTGGCTGATCAGCACCAAGCTCGATCAGGAGGCGGAGTTCGTGAAGAGCTGGCCCTTCCAGAAGACCCAGAACGTGGCGCTGACCTATGGCGGGGTGATCCTCAAGTACGAAACCAGCACCATCGCCCCCTACGCGCTGGGCCATGTCGAACTGAAGATCCCCTACCCACGCCTGAACGGCATTCTCAGACCCGAGCTGTTTCCTGGCCGTAACTGAAGGCTCGGCCCAGCACCAACTGCAGCAACCCTGCCAGAATCAGTGACGGCAGGGTTGCGCCGATGTCCGGGTACAGATTGGCCAGCAAATGATAAGTGCTCACCCCGCCCAACCAGGCGAGCAACGCCGGCCAGCGCAATGCGGCTGATGCGACTCGGGCACTGCGCTTGCGCAGGATGAAGTGATCCACCAGCACCACGCCGAACAGCGGCGCAAACACCGAGCCGATCAACAGCAGGAAGTTCTGGTACTGCGCCAAAGGCGCCAGCAAGGCGATCAGCGTGCAGACCAGGCCGATGGCCAACGCCAGGTACTCGACTTTGAAGCGCACCAGCACCGCGCTGGACACTGCCGCCGAGTGAATGTCGGCAAAGGCGTTCTCTGACTCGTCCAGCAGGATCAGCAGCAGCGGAATCCCCAGGCCGGCGCCAGCCAGTGCCAACAGCAGGGCATTGACTTCACCACTCGGGGCGAACGCCAGGGTGTAGGCCACGCCAAGGCTCATCAGCCAGAAGTTACCGATAAAAAAGCCCAGCGCGGTTCCGCCGAAGACGTTTTTCGCACGCTTGCCGAATCGCGAGTAGTCGGCGATCAGCGGCAGCCAGGACAATGGCATCGCAATGGCGATGTCGAAGCCCACGGCGAACGGCATCGAACCGTCGCCCGCCTGCGCCCACAGTGCGGCCAGGTCGGCTTTGGCGAACAGGTTCCAGGTCAGCCAGATGCACGCGGCCAGCAATAGCCAGATACCCCACTTGCGCAGGATCTGGCGCACGAACGTCAGTGGGCCGCTGACCGCCAGCAAAGTGGCCAGGCCACCGAAGAACAGGGTCCATAGCAGTGGGCTCGACAGCAGACTGCCTTCGCTGAAGGCGCGTGCGCCCAGCAGACTGGCGGCGTCGCGCATGACGATGATTTCGAACGAGCCCCAACCGATCAGTTGCAGCAGGTTCAGCACCGCCGGCAGGCTTGCGCCCTTGATGCCCAGGCTCAACTTGAGTGCAGCCATCGACGACAGGCCGGTGTCGCTGCCGATCACCCCGACGGCTGCCAGCAGCAGGACGCCGACCAAGGTGCCGAGGAAGATTGCCAGCAGTGAACCGGACAGGCCGAGGCCAGGCGCGAGCAAAGCGCCGGTCTGCAGCACCATCAGGCCGATGCCGAGGGAGAACCATAGGGAAAACAGATCGCGACCACCGAAGACACGCTTTTCAGCGGGCACCGCAATGTCGGGGGAGTAAGTGCTGGGTTGAATGCTCACGGGTGTTATCTCAGAGGGACATTTGTTGTTGTATTGATCGCTATCGCCAGCAGGCTGGCTCCCACAGGGGACTTGTGAACGCTACAGATCCAATGTGGGAGCCAGCCTGCTGGCGATGGGGCCTGTGCAGGCCCCACCTTTTCAGGTCAGATCAAACCTTCTTGTACAGCTGACTGCCTTCCTGCTTGAACCGCTCAGCCTGCTCCGCCAGTCCCTGGGCCACTTCGGCATCAATGGTTTCGATCCTCTGGTTGGCCGCATATTCACGGACTTCCTGAGTGATCTTCATCGAGCAGAATTTCGGTCCGCACATGGAGCAGAAATGCGCGACCTTGGCCGAATCCTTCGGCAACGTCTCATCGTGATACGAACGGGCGGTGTCCGGGTCAAGGCCCAGGTTAAACTGGTCTTCCCAACGGAATTCAAAACGCGCCTTGCTCAGGGCATTGTCGCGAATCTGTGCACCCGGATGGCCTTTCGCGAGATCGGCAGCATGCGCGGCGATCTTGTAAGTGATGATCCCGGTTTTCACGTCATCCTTGTTCGGCAGGCCCAGGTGCTCCTTGGGCGTCACGTAGCAGAGCATGGCGCAACCGAACCAGCCGATCATCGCCGCACCGATACCGGAAGTGATGTGATCGTAGCCCGGCGCAATGTCGGTGGTCAGCGGGCCGAGGGTGTAGAACGGCGCCTCGTCGCAGCACTCGAGCTGCTTGTCCATGTTCTCCTTGATCAGCTGCATCGGCACATGGCCCGGGCCTTCGATCATGCACTGCACGTCGTGCTTCCAGGCAATTTTGGTCAGCTCGCCAAGGGTTTCCAGTTCGCCGAACTGCGCGGCGTCGTTGGCGTCGGCAATCGAACCTGGGCGCAGGCCGTCACCCAGCGAGAAGCTGACGTCGTAGGCCTTCATGATTTCGCAGATGTCTTCGAAATGCGTGTAGAGGAAGTTTTCCTTGTGATGCGCCAGGCACCACTTGGCCATGATCGAACCGCCACGGGAAACGATGCCCGTCACGCGCTTGGCGGTCAGCGGCACGTAGCGCAGCAGCACACCGGCGTGGATGGTGAAGTAGTCCACGCCCTGCTCGGCCTGTTCGATCAGGGTGTCGCGGAACAGCTCCCAGGTCAGGTCCTCGGCCGCACCGCCGACTTTTTCCAGGGCCTGATAAATCGGCACTGTACCGATCGGCACTGGCGAGTTGCGGATGATCCACTCACGGGTTTCGTGAATGTGCTTGCCGGTGGACAGGTCCATGACCGTGTCCGAACCCCAGCGAATGCCCCAGGTCAGTTTCGCCACTTCTTCTTCGATGGACGAACCCAGGGCGCTGTTGCCGATGTTGCCGTTGATCTTCACCAGGAAGTTACGGCCGATGATCATCGGTTCCAGTTCGGTGTGGTTGATGTTGGCCGGAATGATCGCGCGGCCACGGGCGATCTCGTCACGGACGAATTCAGGGGTGATGATCTTCGGCACGCTGGCGCCGAAGCTGTGGCCGGCGTGTTGCTGGTCCAGCAGGCCGGCGGCACGGGCCACTTCGAGCTTCATGTTCTCGCGGATGGCAACGTATTCCATCTCGGCGGTGATGATGCCTTTGCGCGCGTAGTGCATCTGGCTGACGTTGGCCCCGGCCTTGGCGCGGCGCGGGTTGTTCACGTGGGCGAAGCGCAGCTTGGTCAGTTCGGCATCGGCCAGGCGTTCCTGGCCGAAATTGGAGCTCAGGCCGCTCAGGCGCTCGGTGTCGCCACGGGCTTCGATCCACGGCGAACGCACATCGCCCAGGCCTTTGCGCACGTCGATGATGACGTTGGGGTCGGTGTACGGGCCCGAGGTGTCGTATACAACGACAGGCGCGTTGATCTCACCGCCGAAATCGGTCGGGGTCACGTCTAGGCTGATTTCACGCATCGGCACGAGGATGTCCGGGCGAGAACCCTGGACGTAGACTTTTTGCGAGCGGGTAAAGGGCTGAACCGACTGTTGATCGACTTGGGCCGAATCACTCAGGTTCGTCGTATTTTTTAGTTTTATCGTCATCACGGGCTCTCCAGACAGCATCCAGGCAGTGGATTTTTGTCGGAGCGAACCTGTAACGAATGGACGCGACCAATCAGCGATGACACTGCTGCTGGTGCTGTGCTCAGTGCTCGAGGGGTGTTCGATTGTCGAACAACATCCCGGACGAAGCACAAGAGGACTCGCCGGGTGACGAGAAATCTTGTTCCCTACGCAGGCGCTAACCTGATCAGGTTCAACGGGATCCGAAATTATTCGATCTCAGCCTCATAGCAAGGCACCCCGACAAGAACCCGGCCAGTCTAGACACAACTGACACGGAACGCCAACCCCGCAGTAAACACCTTGATGAATGGCGTAATTACAGGATTGTTGCCGAACGTGTGCGCAACTACACTCGCTACGCCGCATCGCGTCATGACGTTGTGCGTTGACGATCTACAACATCGCGCCGTACCTTGGCGCAAATTATCAGCGTAATTTTTAGGGATGGCCGCATGCTGCGCAAACTTTCACTGGCCCTTGCCGTGTCTTGTGCTTCGAATGGAATGGCCTGGGCAGCGGAAGCGCCCTTATCGACCAGGACTGACCTGGTGAGCGTCTATCAGGAAGCCGTGGATAACAACGCCGACCTGGCTGCTGCTCGCGCCCAATATGGCGCGCAGAAAGAGGTAGTGCCCCAGGCACGGGCCGGGTTGTTGCCGAATCTGTCCGGCGGAGCCCAGGTCGCCAATGTGCGCACCGACATCAATCAGCCGTCCGCCGTGGCCTCCCGCAGCGCCAACTCCTACCAGGCGACACTGGCCCAGCCACTGTTCCGCGCCGATCGCTGGTTCCAGTACCAGGCGGCCAAGGACGTCAACGAACAGGCGGCGCTGCAACTGTCCGCGACAGAGCAGAACCTGATCCTGCAGACCGCCGAAAACTATTTCAATGTGCTGCGCAGCCAGGACAACCTGGCCTCGACCAAGGCTGAGGAAGCGGCATTCAAACGCCAGCTGGACCAGTCCAACGAACGCTTCGATGTCGGCCTCTCGGACAAGACCGACGTGCTGCAATCGCAAGCCAGCTACGACACTGCACGGGCCAACCGCATCGTTGCGCAGCGCCAGGTGGATGATGCGTTCGAAGCGCTGATCACCCTGACCAACCGTCAGTACAACTCGATCCAGGGCATCGTCCATACCCTGCCCATCCTCCCGCCGGCACCGAATGACGCGAAGTCCTGGGTCGACACGGCCGCCCGGCAGAACCTCAATCTGCTGGCCAGCAACTACGCGGTCAGCGCGGCTGAAGAAACGCTCAAACAGCGCAAGGCCGGCCACGCTCCGACGGTGGATGCGGTGGCGAAGTATGAAAAAGGTGACAACGACGCTTTTGGCTTCAGTAATCCGAATGCTTTCAACCAGGCCTATGGCGGGCCGGTCGAACAACGCACCCTGGCCCTGCAGTTGAACATCCCGATCTACAGCGGCGGGCTGACCAGTTCCCAGGTCAGGGAGTCCTACTCGCGCCTGGACCAGACCGAACAACAGCGTGAAGGCCTGCGCCGGCAAGTCGTGGAGAACACGCGCAATCTGCACCGTGCGGTGAATACCGACGTCGAGCAGGTGCAGGCGCGCAAGCAGTCGATCATTTCCAACCAGAGCGCGGTGGAAGCGACTGAAATCGGCTATCAGGTTGGAACGCGCAACATCGTCGACGTGCTCGATGCCCAGCGCCAGCTGTACACCTCGGTGCGCAACTACAACAACACCCGGTACGACTACATCCTCGACAACCTGCGCCTGAAACAGGCAGCGGGCACGTTGAACCCGGGCGACCTGGAAGACCTCAAGCGCTACCTCAAGCCCGACTACAACCCCGACAAGGACTTCCTGCCGCCGGATTTGGCCAAGGCTGCGGCTGAGCAATTGAAAGCCCGGCCGTAAAAGCAAAAGATCGTCCGAAGGCTCGGGCCGCGTTCGGGCGATCTTTTATTTCAGGCGACGCAGTCTAACGGTCGATCAACCGCCCCAACCCATCCAGCAATCGTTGCAACGCGCCCTGATTGGCGCGCATCACGTTCAATCCGGCCTGGGCCATGCGCTGTGCGTCCCGGGGCAATTCGAACAATCGTCGCACCTCTACCGCCAACCCTTCGGCATCTTCCACTTCCTGCAGCGCGCCGGCATTGCGCAGTTGCGCGGCTATCTCGAGGAAGTTGAACAAGTGCGGGCCGCTCAGTACCGGCTTGGCCAGTGCTGCCGGCTCCAGCAGGTTGTGCCCGCCGTTCGGTACAAGGCTGCCACCGACGAATGCGGTATCCGCCAGGGCGTAAAGGAACAGCAATTCGCCCATGGTGTCGCCCAGCAGTACTGAAGTACCGGCGCTGACCGTTTCGCCGGTGGAGCGTCGAACCGTGGCGAAGTCCTGCCGGGCGCACAGTTCGAACACCGAATTGAACCGTTCCGGATGGCGCGGTACCAGGATCAGCAGCGCATCGGGATGATTGGCGAGCAACTGACGGTGAGCCGCCAGCACCACCTCGTCTTCGCCTTCATGGGTACTGGCGGCAATCCACACCGGACGCTCCTGTGCTTGCCATTGGCCGCGTAACTCGGTGGCACGCTGCAGCAGCTGCGGGTCGATGGTCAGATCGAATTTGATCGAACCGGTGACTTCGACGGTTTCCGGGCGCGCACCCAGGTCGCGAAAGCGCGAGGCCTCGGCCTCGGTCTGCACTGCAAACAGGCTCATTTCGGCGAGCATCGGCTGGGTCAGTTTGGGCAAACGGCCGTAACCCCTGGCCGAGCGCTCGGACAGTCGGGCATTGGCCAGCGCCACGGGAATACCCCGTTTTGCACACTGGTGGATATGGTTGGGCCAAAGCTCGGTTTCCATGATCACTGCCAGTTTCGGCCGCACGCGATCCAGGAATCGCTTTGCCGCACAGGGCAGGTCATAGGGCAGGTAGCAGTGTTGAATTCGCGGTTCATTGGCGAACAGGGCCCGAATGCGCTCGGATCCGGTCGGGGTCATGCAGGTCACGGTGATCGGCAACTGTGGATAACGTTGCAACAGAGCGCGGATCATTGGCGCCGCCGCGATGCTCTCGCCAACTGACACCGCGTGTACCCAGATTCCGCCGGGCTGCAACACCGGCAGGCCATAGGAAAATCGCTCGCCGATGCGTTTGGCATACGCCGGCGCCTTGCGCGCCCGCAGCCAAAGCCGAATCGCTACCAATGGCAGCCCCAGGTAAAACAGCGCGGTGTAGAGAGTTCTATTCATGGCGGCGGAGTTTATCGGCTTTTGTCGCCGATCGCCCGCAAGTGCACGGCAAAACGTTCCGCCAGCCAGCGCGCGGCCGGGCCCAGTGGCTCGTCGCGACGCCACACCAGCTCCACGACAAGGGCCGGAGGCGTCCATTCGCTGACCAGTTCGACCATCTGCCCCTGATAAGCAGGGTACTGCACCACGTGCCGGGGCAACCAGGCCCAGCCGAGGCCACGTACCAGCCATTCGGCCATTACGTAGAAACTGTCGGCCCGCCAGACCTGCGGACTGGCGGGTTCGCTACCGGGGTAGACACTGGATTGAGTGGACATGAGTAACTGGCGATGCTGCGCCAACTGCTGGCAATCAACTTCGTTTTTGCCGGCCAAGGGGTGGCCGGTGCCACACACTGTCACCATTTCGACGCTGCCCAATACCCGGCGCTCAAGGGATTCGGGAATCTGGTCGTGATAAAACAGCAGGCCGAGGTCGGCCCGGCGCTCCACCAATTTACGCGCCACATCGCCCTGGGCAGCACTGGTCAGTTGCACCTCAAGGCTGGGAAATTGTTGCGCCAGGGCTTCAAAGCTATCCACAACTGCCTGGTAGGGCATGGCCTCGTCCTGGGCCACCCGCAGACGGGCTTCCTGCCCGCGCATCATCGCCAATGCCCGGCCGTTCAAACGCTCGCACTGACGCAGGACTTCCCTTGCTTCTTCGAGCAAGGCATCGCCGGCTTCAGTCAATTTCGGCTGGCGCCCGCTACTGCGATCAAACAGGCTGACGCCGAGGTCTTCTTCCAACAGCGCAATCGAACTGCTCACGGCCGACTGGGCCCTGCGCTGAGCGCGCGCCACCGCCGAGAACGAGCGTTGTTCCGCTACGCTGACAAACAGACGAAGCTGTTCCAGACTCCATTGCATGCTCATGTGCAACCCATCTCCGTAACAGATAGGTGATGACTTTACCGCATCTGGCGAATCTCTAAAATGCAGGCTTGATAAAGCAACACATCACTTGAGGATGCACCCATGACCGCTTACTACTACCTGGCCATTGCCATCTGCGCCGAAGTGATCGCGACCGTTTCAATGAAAGCCGTCAAAGGTTTCAGCACGCCCCTGCCGTTGGTGCTGGTGATCGTTGGCTACGGCATCGCCTTCTGGATGCTGACACTGGTGGTGCGCAGCGTACCGGTAGGCGTGGCTTATGCGGTATGGGCCGGCCTGGGCATCGTGCTGGTCAGTGTAGCCGCGCTGTTTATCTATGGGCAGAAGCTGGATGTGCCGGCGATGCTGGGCATGGCGCTGATTGTGCTGGGGGTGGTGGTTATCCAGTTGTTCTCCAAAACTGCAGGCCACTAACGCCTGCAATGCTGTCTAGTGTGGGAGTGAGCCTGCTCGCGATAGCGGTGCGCCAATCGACGCGTCGGTTGCCAGGTAAACCGCTATCGCGAGCAGGCTCACTCTCTCGGGTCTGTCGGCCGCTGCAATGTTTGAGTCTGTATACTGCGCCCTCGTCTTGAACACTGAGGTCGCTGCATGCCATCCGTTATTTCCACCGACGTTTTGATTGTCGGCGCTGGTGTCGCCGGCCTCTGGCTGAACGCGCGCCTGCGCCGCCAGGGTTTTTCGACCGTGCTGGTGGAAAGCGCCACCCTCGGTGGCGGGCAGAGCCTGAAGTCCCAAGGCATCATCCACGGCGGCGCCAAGTATGCGCTGCACGGTGCACTGACCGGCGCCTCGGAAGCCATCGCCGATATGCCACGACGCTGGCGTGAAGCGCTGGCCGGCGACGGCGAACTGGATCTGAGCGGCGTACGCCTGCTGTCCGAAGCCCACTATCTCTGGTCCCCCGGCACCATCGCTGGCAACCTCACCAGTTTCTTCGCCAGCAAAGCCGTGCGGGGCCGGGTCGACCAGGTCAAGGGCGAGCAACTGCCACCTGCCCTGCAAGACAAGCGTTTCAAGGGCAAGGTCTATCGCCTGGCCGAGCTGGTGATCGATGTACCGAGCCTGATCCAGCGCCTGGCCGACCTCGCGGGCGACGGCCTGCTGGCCGGGCATGAGATCGAACCGTTTCTGGAGGCTGGCCTGCTGGTCGGCCTTAGAGTCGACGGGCGCGATATTCGGGCGCAACGCATCGTTCTCAGCGCCGGGGCGGGTACCGCAGCGCTGCTCGAAGCACTGGGGTTGAGCCAGCCGGCCATGCAACGTCGACCGCTGCACATGATCATCGCCAAGGGCCCCGGCCTGAAGCCGTTGTACGCCCACTGCCTGGGTGGCGGGACCAAGCCGCGCATCACTGTCACCACGCACCCGGCGGCCGATGGCCAGTGGGTCTGGTACCTGGGTGGCGATATTGCCGAAGCCGAAGGCGTCGCCCGCGAGCCGGCCGAGCAGATTGCCACCGCACAGAAAGAACTCGGCCAGCTCCTGCCCTGGATCGACCTCAGTACCGCCCGGTGGGCCACTTTGCGAGTGGATCGTGCAGAGCCTTTGCAGTCCGGCCTGACACGCCCGGACAATGCCTTCCTGGCTGAACAGGGCCGGCTGCTGGTCGGTTGGCCGACCAAGCTGGCACTGGCGCCGGACTTCGCTGACCGGGTCATCGCCTCTCTACAACGCGATGGCATCCAGCCCAGCCACAACGCTACGTTGCCTGAACTACCGAAACCACCCATGGGCATTCCTGCCTGGGAGCAACTGCTACCATGAGCCAACCAACCCTGCACGAACTGCACCGCCCGCTGGGCAGCACAGGCCTGATGGTTTCGCCACTTGGCCTGGGCACCGTGAAATTGGGCCGCGACCAGGGCGTCAAGTACCCGAACGGTTTCCAGATTCCGGGCGATGATGAAGCGCGCATGTTGCTCAAGCTCGCACGGGACATGGGGATCAACCTGATCGACACCGCCCCGGCGTATGGCCACAGCGAAGAGCGCCTCGGCCCGTTGCTGCGTGACCAGCGCCGGGAGTGGGTGATCGTCAGCAAGGTGGGCGAAGAGTTTGCCAATGGCCAGTCCAGTCACGACTTCAGCGCCGCCCACACCCGGTTGTCAGTGGAACGCAGCCTGAAACGTCTGGAAACTGATTTTATCGACCTGGTGCTGGTGCACTCCGACGGCAATGACCTGGCCATTCTCAACGACAGCGAGGTCTACGCAACCCTCGCCGAACTCAAGCAAGAGGGCAAGATCCGCGGATTCGGCTTCTCCGGAAAAACCGTCGAAGGTGGCTTGAAGGCTCTGGAACAGGGTGATTGCGCGATGGTCACCTACAATCTGAACGAATTGAATGAAAAAGCCGTCATTGACTATGCTGCTGCTCACGGCAAAGCCATTCTCGTCAAGAAAGCCCTGGCCAGCGGCCATGTGTGCCTGAGCCCTGGCGTCGATCCGGTGCGCGCCAGCTTCGAGTTGTTGTTTGAACATCCGGGCGTTGCCAGTGCTATTGTCGGGACCATCAATCCGCTGCACCTCGCCCACAATGTCGCGACCGTTGCCAAGGTCCTTCGTAGAAACTGACGCCGCCGACGCGGCCTTAAGCAGGAGCCGACATGCCGCGTACGCTCATAAGAAAGAACCCCAGCAACTTCAAGACCCTGCCGTTATTCGTCGAAGCGACTCCCGAAGGCCTGAGTTACCAGAGCGTCGGAATGCCGCTCAATTTCTCGCAAACCCTGCAGCGTCGCCGCCCCGTGGCCGTGGCCGATGCAGAGCGCTTCGCCGTGGAGCTGGCCAATCTCGGGGTTTCGGTGCGCCTTACATTGCACTGGCAGAACCGCGATTACTGGGTCTTGGTGCGCCAGCGCCGACAGGATCGCGGCGACGTGGTGCTCAAGCTGATCTCCGGTTATGTGCCGGCCCACGAGCTCAACCTGCCGCTGCACACGGCCATTCAGGAAATCGCCGAAGAATGCCTGCTGGAAACGCCCGAAGGCTGGCTTGGCGGACGCTTCAATGACACCTGGCTGCCTGCGCCCTACTCGTCCGCCCTGCATTATCGGGAAGCCTTGCCGTTTCGATTGACGCCCCTGTCGGGGTCGGCTCGACCGGTGCGCTGCGCGAACATGCAACTGATCGAACGTCCACGCGCTTACGTGCACCTGCCCACCGCCTCGTTGCAGCTGATCTACGACTTGCGCCTCGAGGTCCCCAAGGAAGCCAAGTCGCTCAGCCTGTTTCATGTCGACGAACGCCTGGAAGGCGACCAACTGGTGGCCAGGCTCGATCGCAAGCGGCCCGATCTGTACCTGATGCCTTTGCAGGACGGCCAGCCGATGGCTGAGCTCTACACCTTGAAGAAAGACCACCTGTATCCGGCGAGCACTCGCGGGTTGTACCTGGCAGAGAGTTTTGCCCAGCAGGAAGGCTGGCTGGTGCGCGATGAGCGGATCAAGTGGAAGGATTGGGTGAAGCAGCAGGGACTGAGCCTCCCGGGGAAGGACTCGGGTTTAGCGCGGTTGCGGGGCAAGGCCAAGCAATTGCTGAAGAGAATCGTGCCACGCAAGAAGCTCAGTTCCTGAACCAAAAGATCGCAGCGCCTACAGGGCAGGAGCTGCCGCTGGCTGCGATCTTTTCACGTTGCGATCAAAGAAATCTTCAACGATCGCAGGCCAGCTCTTACGACTTGCGGATCTTCTCCACAATCGCCGTAGTCGAGCTGTTTTCCACCAGCCCCAGGACCTTCACCGTGCCGCCGTAGGCTGCCACGATGTCAGCACCCACCACCTGCTCAATGCCGTAATCGCCACCCTTGACCAGAACGTCGGGCTTGACTTCGCGCAGCAGGTTTTCCGGGGTCCCCTCCGAGAAGCTGATAACCCAGTCCACAGCGCCCAGGCCGGCCAGGACGGCCATGCGCCGGTCAACACTGTTGATCGGACGCCCAGGACCTTTCAGTCGGCTCACTGACGCATCGTCGTTGACTGCAACGATCAGACGATCGCCTTGGGCCCGCGCCTGCTCGAGGTAAGTCACGTGACCGGCATGCAATATGTCGAAGCAGCCGTTGGTGAACACGATCTTCTCTTTGTGCGCACGGGCATCGTCAACCGCCAGCAGCAGTTGCTCGAGCCCCAGCACACCGCGCTCGGAGCCTTCTTCGCGCTGAATGGCGCGCCGCAGTTCCGGTGCACTGATGGCAGCAGTACCCAGCTTGCCGACCACGATACCCGCAGCCAGGTTGGCCAGGGCCACTGCATGGGGCAATTCTTCACCGGCAGCAATCGCTGCTGCCAGGGTCGAAATCACCGTATCACCGGCACCCGTGACGTCGAACACTTCACGCGCCCGCGCGGGAAGGTGCAGCGCGGGATGACCGGGGCGCAACAAGGTCATGCCGTGCTCACCGCGAGTCACCAGCAAGGCGCCGAGGTCGAGCTCCTGCATCAGGGTCGCGCCCTTGGTCACCAGCTCGTGCTCATCGCTGCATTTACCGACGATGGTTTCGAACTCGCTGAGGTTCGGCGTGATCAGGCTTGCACCACGATAGATGGAGAAATCCTTGCCCTTGGGATCGGCCAATACCGGAATACCACGGGCGCGGGCAGCCTGGATCAGCACCTGATGGTTCTTCAGCGCGCCTTTGCCGTAGTCGGACAACACCAGCACCTTGATGCCTTCGAGCAATTCGTCGACTTGCTCGCCCAAGGCGAGGGCATCGGTAGCGAAAGGTTCTTCGAAGTCGATACGCAGCAATTGCTGGTGACGACTCATGACCCGCAACTTGACGATGGTCGGCTGGTGCGCGATGCGCTGGAACAATGCCCGCACGCCGGCGCCCTTGAGGCTGTTGGCGAGGCTGTCGGCGGCTTCATCGTCGCCGGTGACGCCAACCAGGGAAGCCGGCGCACCCAGAGCGGCAATGTTCAACGCAACGTTGGCGGCACCGCCTGGGCGGTCCTCGATTTGCTCGACCTTGACGACTGGTACCGGCGCCTCCGGGGAGATCCGTGAGGTACCACCATGCCAATAACGGTCGAGCATGACATCGCCGACCACCAAGACAGGGGCTTGATCGAATCGCGGCATGGACAACTTCATGGAGCAACCCACATACAAAATGAACAGGGGCGCGATATTAACACAGGGTTGCCGTGGGCTTGCGCCACGGCTGCAACCGAATGAAACATCGTTCTTCGCCCCCGGGCCTGGATCAGGCGATATTTTCCGTCGGTGCGTCGAGCCCCATGGCGTGCAGGCGCGAGTAGTAGCCATTTTGCGCCAGCAACTGCGCGTGGGTGCCGCGCTCGACAATTTCACCATGGTCCATGACCAGAATGAGGTCGGCCTTTTCGATGGTCGACAAGCGGTGAGCGATCACCAGCGTGGTGCGGCCCTTCATGACCTGGTCCAGTGCCGCCTGGATATGGCGCTCGGATTCGGTGTCGAGTGCCGAAGTCGCCTCATCCAGGATCAGCAACGGAGCGTTCTTCAACAGGGCCCGGGCAATCGCCAGGCGCTGGCGTTGACCACCGGACAACAGCACGCCGTTTTCACCGACCTGGGTATCCAGGCCATCGGGCATCTGGGAAATGAAGTCCATCGCATAAGCATCGGTGGCGGCCTTCTCGATGTCGGCCCGCGGGGCGCCAGCCAGGTCGCCGTAGGCGATATTGTTGGCGATGGTGTCATTGAACAGCGTCACATGCTGGGTGACCTGTGCCACGTGCCGACGCAGGTTACGCAGGCGATAGTCTTCGATTTCGACATCATCGAGCAGGATCTCGCCGGTCTCGTGATGGTAGAAACGAGGGATCAGGCTGGCCAGGGTCGACTTGCCACTGCCGGAGCGACCCACCAGCGCGATCATCTGGCCGGGTGCCGCGGTGAAGCTGATGTTTTTCAACACTTCACGATCGGTGTCCGGGTAGGTGAAGCTCAGGTTGCGCACTTCCAGGTAACCGCTGACGCGATCACGCTCGACCGTGCCGCTATCAACCTCAGGCTCAACGTCCAGCTGTTCGAAAATGCTTTCGGCACCGGCCACGCCTTTCTGGATGGTCGAGCTGACTTCCGACAATTGACGGATTGGCTTGGGCAGCAGGCCCGCCGCCGTGATGTAGGCCACCAGGTCGCCCGCCGTAGCGTCGCCCCGCAGGAACAGTACCAGGAACATCAGCACGGCCATGGCGGTATAGATGACCAGCTGCAACATCGGCGTATACACCGCGCCGGTCTTGGTCATGCGCAGCTGCTTGTCCGTGTTGCCCTGGCTGGCTTCGGCAAAGCGGCGCTCTTCATAGCTCTCGCCGCCGAAGCTGCGCACCACGCGATAACCCTGGATGGTTTCGGAGGCGACGTGGGTCACATCCCCCATCGCCACCTGGATTTTCTTGCTCTGCTTGCGGAATTTCTTGCTGGTGTTACCCACCATGAAGGCAATCACCGGCAGAATCGCCAGCATCACGATCGTCAACTGCCAGTTCATCCACAACAGATAGGCAAACAGGAACACCACGGTCAGGCCTTCACGAATCACGACCTTGATCGCGTCCGTGGCGGCGCCGGTGACCATTGTCACGTTGAAGGTGATGCGCGAAATCAGATGCCCCGAGTTATGGGTATCGAAGTAGCGGTTGGGCAATACCAGCAGCTTGTTGAACAGCTCGACGCGCAGGTCATGCACCAGCCCCAGCGAAACCTTCGCCAGGTAGTAGTTACCCAGGAACGAGCCCAAGCCCTGCCACGCCGCGATCAGGATGATCAGCAGTGGCACCGCCATCAGCAACTGCAGGTCCTTGAGATAGGGAACATTGGGAAAGAGCACGGCTTCAGGGTTGCTCAGGCCGTCGACGAAATATTTGAGGATCCCCGCCAGCATTGGCTGGGTGGAAGCAAAGATCACGAAGCCCACGATACTCAGCAGGAAAAGGCCAACATAGGGTTTTACATACCCCAACAGCCGAAGATAGATTTTCAGGCTGGAGTCCTGTCCCGCTTTGGGCGGTGCGTCACTCATCGTAGAGCTCACTTGTTAGGAAGAACGCGAAATTTTATCACAGGCACCGGGGTTGGCCCGCGCCCATACCAAAACACTGGCCAATCCGATCGGTAGCCAGCTGATGAACCACTCAGCCCTGGGCGTGCCGGTCAGGCTGGCCGCATCAAATTGCATGGCCAGGGTGGAAAACAGCCAGATGCCGATAATGCCCCGGCCGTACAGCGACGTCCTGGCTTTCCAGGCCTCAAGCAGCACGCCAAACCAGACTGCACACCACAGCAGCAGGCCTGGCAGACCCAACTCGATTGCCACATGGCTGAACAGATTATGGGCATGGTCGAAATACATGTCTGCGGCGAACACCTTGTAGTCGCCGCCCAGCCCGAGGCCGCGCCATGGATGCTCGGCGATCATGTTGAGGCTGGCAACCAGGATCTCCGGGCGATAGGAGGCACCGCGGGCCAGCACCAGTGGTTCGAGCAACCAGAACGCCAGCAGCGCCACCGCCAGGGCACCGATTGCGACAACGCAGCTGCGCCGGTCCCGGCACCAGATGGGCATTGCGAGCAACGTGAAGAACAACGCCAGGGCCGCGCCCCGGCTTTGGCTCATCACCACGAACGCGCCAAGCAAGCCCAAGGCCACAGCCCAGAGGGCCTGCATCCAGCGCTCGCTGGGCACCCAAAGCACGAGCCACACGGCCGCGAGCCCGATGACGTAGCCGCCAAGGATCGGGTGAGACAGCTCCCCCAGGCCTTCAAGACGTGCAACCCAGGCATTGCCATTAACACCATAGAATTTTATGACAGCGGCCAGGGCTGTCAGCGCCAGGCCGAAACCTCCCCACTGCATGAGGCGAATCACGCGCTCCGGCCGACCGTTGGCCAATATCGGAAAAAACAGCAGGAACACGACTATGTACAACAGGCGCTTGGCCTCGCGAGCGGGTTCCTCGACGTTGGTCCACGACAGGCTGATCAAAGACCAGACCAGCAAACCAAGCAGCGGCAGGTAGATCCAGCGCTGTTCGTACAACAGCTCTTTGAGTCGAACCCGCGCAGGCCAGGCGAACACCAGGGCCGGGAGCCAGAGCAAAGCGACCAGGCCCTGTTGATAGGCTTTGTTGGTAGGCGCTACGGCAATGGCCAGTAAAAACCAGATCAGCCCTGCGGCCATCCATAGTTGCGCCCAGCGTGTTTCCTGCATCGATTTGCTCCTTGGATAGTTCACCCTGCCTCACCCGGCATGGTTAAAACTGAAACTTTTCGGCATCATTGCCCGCCACGGTGCTCCGCAATTCCGACAAGGCTTTCTACGATGCAATGTTCCCGACTTCCGCAAGACGCTTTAAATCAAATGATTGAAGGCGCCAGAGTATTGGAGGCTGATAGCTACGGTCCGAAAGTCTACCTGTTGCAGGATGGGAATATCCTCAAACTGTTCAGGCGCAAGCGACTATTTTCTTCCGCAATATTTCGCCCGTACTCGAAACGGTTCATCGATAACACCCTGGAGCTGCAAAAGCGCGGCGTGCCCACCCTTCAGGTGCTGCAGTTCTACTGCCTGCAAGGTCCAGGCATGACCGCCGTACTGTATGAGCCATTGCCGGGTGAAACCCTGCGCCAGGTTGCGGCAAAAGACGGCTTTGACTGGCAGCAGAACCTGCCGGCGCTCGCAGAATTGATCCGCAGCCTGCACAAATCGGGAATTTATTTTCGCTCGTTGCACCTGGGCAACATCGTGGTGACGCCAGATAACCGCATGGGTTTGATTGATGTCGCAGACATGCGCTTTGTGCGTGCCCCACTGCCGAAGCACCTGATCAAGCGCAACCTGCAACACTTCGCGCGCTATATTGCACGCGAGAACCTGAACGGCAGCTTTCCAATGCAAGCATTGGAGCAGGCCGTCATGGCGTCATGACAACAGTTCGCGGACCGCTTGGCTGAAGTCGAGCCAGGCCTGGTCAGGTGCCAGCTTGCGGTACTGGCCCGCTGCAATCGTTGATGCGCAGTCATTGAATGCACTCAGAATGGCCGCGCTCCAGGCGTTGACGTCGGCAGCGGCGACATACACACCCTTGTCATCCAGCTGTTCGCGAAACACCGGAAGTTCGCTGGACATCACCGGCACGTCCGCCATCACGGCCTCCTGCATGATCAGCCCCAGGCCCTCGCTCAACGAGGGGATCGCAACCCAGTCGAAAGCGCGGTAGAGCTGCGCGGCGTCGTTCAAATGCCCCGGCAACGAGACATTGCCGCCGAGCCCCAGGCTATCAATACGCGCCTGCAGCGCGGCACGATTCGAGCCCTCGCCGATAATGACCAGACGCAGATCTGCGCGCTGTTTCAGTGCTACCGCGAAGGCGTCGAGCAGGCACGCAAATCCTTTCTTGTCTTCCAGTCGACCGACCGCACCCAGCACCGGCGTCTCGTCGAGCGGCAGCCCCAGGCGAGCACGGGCATCCTCTCGCGAGAGCACCTCGGCGCGAAAGGCAACAGGGTCATATGCACTGCGCAGCGCCTGGATCGGGAGTTGAAGGTCCTGGCCCAGCTTGGTCGCCAGCGTGCCTGACACTGCGACCAGCGTCAGTTGGGTTGGCTTGAAGTGCTGGAACAGCACCCGGTCTTCGGGACGAAGTCGAGTGGACCCGTGGAAAATCACAATGGCACGCACGTGAGGCAGTTTCTTCAGCAGGGGCAACAAGGTGCGGGCAACGCCCAGGCCGTCGAGCAGCAAAAGATCTGCCTGGCTTTCCAGGAGCGCTTTCTTGAAACCGGCCTGCATCCAGGGCTTGGTCAGCCGCCAGAAATGCCGCCCTTTCAACTGCGCGGAGGACAGGTTCCACTCCCTGGCGCCAGCCACGTTCACGCCACAATCAGTTGCGCAGCCCTGTAACAGCCAGGTCTTGACCGGTGATGTCGAGGCCGCCTGGGACAGAATCTGTTGGTGAACCTTGTGTATCGACGCAAAAGGCGCACCGCCGGACCACATCACATTGAGAATGCTCATGGCGCCACGTGCCGCTTCAGGCATCTGCCGGGTTCTCTCCTGGTGCACTTAATTGATGAACCAGCCAATGCATACTCCCACCAGTAGAGACAATGCGAACTTGATCTGTTCGCGCCGACTGCGCCGCGCCTTGCGCTCACGCTCGACAGAAGTCTGGACGTGCAAACCAAACCCCGTATGCCGCACCGCATCACCCTCAAGCGTCACTGCAGTGAGGTTCAGCTGCGCGTAACGCTTGGACAGCGCCTTCTCCCCGTCGTGCGAGGCATAAGGGGCACACAGCCGATATTCCTTGATCCTGCGCAGCCCGGGGTTCAGCGAGAAACTCTGCCACTCGGGCTTGTCCGAGATCAGTGGATAGCAGGCCACACCACCAATGAACTCCCGAGCACCCAGGCGAATGTAAGGGCTGTGCACACTCAGATCGTAAATATAGCTGCGCATCCAGACCTGAAGGATTTCCGGACGCAATTCGAGGATTTTCAGCGAGTCTTCCACGAATCCTGGGCGATAGAATTCCCAGTCGTCTTCGCAATGAAAAATGTACGGAGTGCTGACATGTTCGTAAGCCAGGTCGATGGATGCCAACTGACCGAGCTTCGGGCGATTGACGAACACTGTGCAATGATCTTTCCAGCCCGCAGGGATGGCCGAATGCACAGCCTCGTCCCCGGCATCTTCAGTAATGAAGACTTCGCGGATGGGCGCTGTGTTGAACCGGTCAAAACTCTCGAGAGTGGTTTTGAGCAGGTCCAGGCGGCCACAGCTGGTGACCACCAAGGTGATGTTACTTTCGGTTGAAAACTGCACTTGATTCTCGTTTAAAGTCAAAGTGCCAGCAATATCAATGGCTGACCGGCCCTTGTCAAACGCCCAGTTTCAGGCGCACTTTTTCCAGCAGACTCAGTGGTGCACGGGTGCGCAGCGCCGGCTTGAGCGCCTCGACGATGCGTTCGCCGATACGCGCAAAGCTCAATTGCGCCACTACCAGTTCCCGGCCGTTATCGGCAATGCGCCGTGCCAGCTCAGGGTCGGCCCGCAGTTGCGCGAGTTTTTCCTGCAACTGGGCGATGGTCTGGTAGAACACGATGTTATGCATGTCCTGCAGACCCAACGCGCGGCTCTCGGCCTCGCCCTGGTCATACGCCAGCAACACGCAACCGCAGGCCATGGCTTCGAAGTTCTTGATCATGAACTCGCCCATGCCGACATCGGCACTGACGAAAAAACGGATACGGTTGAGGGTATCGCAGTATTCCTCGCCGGACTTGGTCCGGGTCACGACCAGCGGCTCAACGCGCCCCAGCTCATCGAGCAAGGCTTTGCGACCGCTGTAGGCAACGCTGTTGGTGCTGCCGACAAATGCCAACTCGATATCACGTTCGCGACCCTGGTCCTGCAGCAGGGTCTGGTCGTAGCCCTTGGGCACGAACACCGTATCAAACCCTTCCTCGCGCAGACGCTCGGCCACCACATATCCCGAGCTGATCACCCGCACCCACGGCAGCTTGCGGTAATGGGCGCTGAACTTGCCGGTGTACTTGCACGGGATGTAATTCTGGTAGGCATCGTGCTCCAGAAACACCAGGTTGGGCACGGTCTGGATAAAGCGAACCTGCCTGATTTCCTTCTTGAAGCGCAGGAAGAACACAATGCGGTCGTAGCGAGTTACATCGACGTGCTTGCGGAAATAGCCGCGCAGGTCGTCCTGCTCCTCGCTGGTCAACTCGCGCTTGTCGCAATCGCAATGGGCGGCGATTCCGTCGTAGAGGCGATCAAGGATCGCTCGCTGCTCTTTCTGCACCAGGAACAGAACTTTCAATTGGTTTCTCTCTTTCCAGACAGATCTTGCACCCAGAACAATTCATGGCGCCGGACGGTTTTGCGGAAAAACTCGTTTTCCCCGTAAGCCGGCCAGCGTCGAGCCGCCAGGCACCTCTGTATTGCCCGCCGCAGCAGGCGCTTCAATGGCAGCCTCGGTTGGAGGTCATGCATCATGCCCAGGGCCATTGCCTTGTGGCATTGTTGTTTGTCGGACAGGCCGAGCGCCCAGGGACGCATGGGCTCGTCGGCCGTCAGTTGCGGCGGCAACGCCACGCCAGTGCCTGCCTCACCCATGGGCCAGCGATCGTTATCGTGGAGGTGATTGGCGTAATACAACAAGGTTTCAGGCTGCCAGGCAGTGGCGCCCAGCGCCTGCATGACGGCTTGCTGCGAACACTGGTGGTCCGGATGGGGATCGAAGCGCGGATGCGGCAACACGATGACCTGGGGCTGAATGCGCTCGATCAGCTCATGCAGATCCCCCAGCAAGTTGTTCCAGGTAGGGGCACCGTCAGCATCACTGCGTAGGGCAAACGGGTTGAAGCGGCGGAAGTAGCGAGTATCGCCAAGCTGCGCTTCGCGGGAGGCCGCCGGACAGTCCGGTGCATCCTGCATCGCCGGCAATTGCAGACAGAAATACCCCAGCTGGATGCAGCGTTCCTGCGCGACACCGCCCCACAACGGCACGCCAATGCTGTCCCACGCACGCAGCGAGCCTTTGAGGCGCGCCGCCTCGACGCTATCAAGGCCCATTTGCTGGTAGTGCTCGGCTTCTATTTCACCGGCTGTCACGGTCACGATCCAGCTTTGCTCGGCGCTGCTGTACAAGCCGAACGCCGCCAGCTCGGCGTCGTCGGCGTGGGGGGCGATGACCAGCACCCGCTTGTCACGGTAGTCGGGGTATTCGAAGGCCCACAGCACGGGTTCGCCGAGCAACCGGCAGAACCGTCCGCGCAAGCGCAGTTGCCCCTGGGACAGCACCGACGCCTGCCCGGTCAGGTTGAGGTAGCGCAACCCGTCGACACCCCGCTCGAAAGCCTGACGGTCGGGATTACTGCCCCCCGTTAACTCGACCACGGGATCGAAAAAGCGCCCCAGCCAGGTGCTTTGTATGCGCAGCGCCAACACCAGCGTGGCGTCGTCGACCAGCATGACGCCCTCGTCCAGGCGCAACCGCTCGCCGTCCAGATGGACTTTGGGTTGCTGAGTGTAGGGTGGAAAGCTGTATTGGTAATCATCGCCAGGGGAATAGAACAGATGGTCAGCGAACCAGGCTTCATGGGCTACCCAGCCCAGCACCGCAATGACCAGCGGCAACCACCAGGTCACCAGCCAACCAACGACCACTAACACCAGCAACACGATAAGCAGGCTCAAACGCTTGTTGCGTCGATGGCGCTTTAGCAGCAACTGTTTACGGCTGATGGGCTGATTCATACAGTGAATACCGGGACAGGGTTACACCAGCGATCCTTGTATTCCCGATCGGCTCGCCCGAAAGAGAATCGCAAGGGCTTGTCCAGCGCCCGGGCATGCTCCCAGGCACTTTGCGTATTGAGGAAACTCAGCACGCTGCCGGGACTGAATTCGCGGGTTTCAGGATCGACGCCACCGTTGATGTACTCGACGCTGATCCATTGCGGCGCTTCAACCCGGTAGACCAGTTGAATCGCGATCGGCGCATCATTGAGGAAAATGACCGAGCCAATCAGCAACTCACGCAACAGTTCGATGACCTCTGCCATGCGTTCGGCACCTGTGGCCGGGAAACCCCATCTGCGCTGGAACAGATCGCAGTAGATCGCTGCCAGTTCGCCGCTGGAAAACTCGGTGACTGGTCGCACGACGCCGCCGGCCTCTTCCAGAAGACGCAATTCACGGCGCTGGTTATAGCGGAACTTCTTCGACAATTCTTCAGGGGTGCGGGCCATGGCCAATTGCTCGGCTTGCAGCCTGATACCGGTGAACCTTCCTTCGCTCATCGCGCACAGGTAGCGTGCACGATGGCGCAGCGGCGCCTGGGCATCGGCGGCGGCCGGCAGGATCAGTTCTGCATTGCCCAGGTCGAACAGGCCTTTTTTACCCCGTCGCTTGAGCACATCCTTGGACAGCGCCAGGTCGCGACCCCAGGTCGGGATAGCAGCCTTGATTTCACCTTGCTGTTCCCATGCCAGATAACGCACCGGGATATCGGCCATGTGTGCCAGGCGTTCAACGACCATCGGATGGGTGGCGACACTGCCGCCATAACGGTGCCAGGCATCGGCATAGGTCGCGGCATCGATTACTGCCCAGCCACGTTCGCGCCAGCCTTGAAGTCGGTTGAGCATCAGCCCCTCTTTGCCAGTTCGGTAACACGCGGCAAACGCCAGAAAGCGTCACCCACCGCGCGATCGGAGAAGCGTTCGCGCAAGCGATCAGTCATCAGTTCCGCGCATTGGCGGCGCTGGTGATCGTCCATAGCGGCCAGGTGCTGCAGCCCTTGGGCCAGATGCTCGGCATCACCCAGGGGGAACAGGATACCGACACCTTCGACCACTTCCCTGGCGCCGCCCGCTGCAGTGGCGAGCAGCGGCACGCCGGCGGCCATGGCTTCAAGCAGCACCATGCCGAACGGCTCATGATCGGAACTCAAGGCAAACACATCGAAAGCACGGAAATAACGACGAGCCTCGGGCACCTGGCCCAGGAACAGTACCCGGTCACCGACTCCCAACTCGCGGGCGAGCGCCTTGAGGTCCTGCTCCAGGCGACCGGTACCGAGGATCACCATCTGGCTGTTCACCGGCAAGCCAGGCAAAGCCTTGGCAAAACCGTGCAACAAGGTGGCCTGGTCCTTGTCGGGATGCAGGCGCCCGACGTTACCGACGATCCACGCATCCATCGCCAGGCCAAGGGTCTCCCGGGCTACCTGCCGCGACAGCTGGCTGTCTTGCAATGCCTGCACGTCGATGCGGTTGTAGAGCGTCTGGATTCGGGAATCCGGCCATTTCGGCAGGCATTTGCGCATATCGTCGCGCACGGCATCGGACACCCCGAGCAGGCTCAGGCGCTTGCGAAAAATATGCGCAAAAAGTTTGCGGGTGCCGCGCTTGTAATCGCCAAAGGCATGGTGCACGCCAATCACCGGCAACGAGGTACCGAGCAAGGCGATATAGATCGGTTTGAAGCGGTGGGCGATGCAGAAGCTGAAGTTGCGCGACGCGGCGATCTTGCGCAGATCCCGGATCGCGCCCAACTTCAGGCCACGAATGGACTTTGAACTGTACTCCATGAATAACACTTCATCGGAAGCACAGCCCGCAGCGACTTCGGCATCGGCCGCCCCGGTAAGAAACACCGTGGTCACCCGATAACCGGTCCCCGCGAACAGGCTGGCGTACTGCCGGGCGCAGTCCAGAAACGGCCCGTCATAGCCGTGACAGAACTGCAGCACATGGCGTTCAGCCGAGCGTGTCATATGCGTCAGCGCCCTCTTTGACCACCAGAATGTCTTCCATGATCAGATACTGCAGGTCGGAACCGAAGAACATGTTCAAGGCGTCGGTCGGTGAGCAAATCATCGGCTCGCCACGACGGTTGAGCGAGGTGTTGAGCGAAACACCGTTGCCGGTCAGCACTTCCAGCGCCTTCATCATGTCGTAGTAACGCGGGTTGTATTCGCGCTTGAGCACTTGGGCCCGGGAAGTGCCGTCTTCGTGGACGACTTCCGGCACGCGGGTCTTCCACTCTTCAGCCACTTCAAAGGTGAAGGTCATGAACGGCGCCGGGTGATCGATCTTGATCATCTGCGGTGCAACGGTGTCGAGCATCGACGGGCAGAAAGGCCTCCAGCGCTCGCGGAACTTGATCTGGTGGTTGATGCGGTCAGCAACGCCAGTGGCACTCGGGCAGCCAATGATCGAACGACCGCCCAACGCACGCGGGCCGAATTCCATCCGCCCCTGGAACCAGGCAACCGGATTGCCATCGACCATGATCCTGGCGATATTTTCCGGCATGTTCTCGAGCTTGCGCCACACCGGCTTGCTCGGGTGACGGGCGCATGCTGCCAGCACGTCTTCGTTGGTGTAGGACGGGCCGAGGTAGACGTGTTCCATCTTCTCGACTGGCACACCACGGGCGTGCGACACATAAGCCGCGGCACCGACTGCGGTACCGGCGTCGCCCGATGCAGGCTGGACGAACAGTTCCTTGACGTCGTCGCGGGCGATAATCTTCTGGTTCAGCTTGACGTTCAACGCACAGCCGCCAGCAAAGGCCAGCTTGCCGGTTTCCTTGAGCACGTCGCCCAGATAATGGTCGATCATCTGCAGCGCCAGCTTCTCGAACAGCGCCTGCATGCTCGCGGCGTAGTGGATGTAAGGCTCGTCGGCAATGTCGCCTTCGCGCTTTGGACCCAGCCACTCGATGAGTTTCGGCGAGAAGTAGAAACCTTTGCCTTTCTCTTTGTAGCGGCGCAGGCCAATCACGTTGGCGTAATCGGTGTTGATCACCAACTCACCGTTCTCGAAGGACGCCAGGCGGGAAAAGTCATATTTGCTGGCATCGCCATAAGGCGCCATGCCCATGACCTTGAACTCACCGTCGAGCATCTCGAACCCGAGGAACTCGGTGATCGCGCCATACAGGCCGCCCAGGGAGTCAGGATCGAAGAACTCCTTGATCTTGTGGATCTTGCCGTTCTCGCCATAACCGAAGAAGGTCGTAGCGTACTCACCCTTGCCGTCGATCCCCAGGATCGCGGTTTTCTCCTTGAAACCGGAGCAGTGGTAGGCGCTGGAGGCGTGGGCCAGGTGATGCTCGACCGGCTCGATCTTGATTTTCTTCGGATCGAAGCCCAGTTGCTCGAGGCACCAGACAATTTTGTTGCGATAACGCTTGTAGCGACGGTTGCCCATCAGGATCGCATCAAGTGCACGATCCGGGGCGTACCAGTAACGCTTGGCGTAGTGCCAGCGAGCCTCGCCGAACAGGCTGATCGGGGCGAACGGAATCGCGACTACATCGACGTCGGACGGCTTGATGCCCGCCTGTTCGAGGCAGAACTTCGCCGATTCGTAGGGCATGCGGTTCTTTGCATGTTTATCGCGCACAAAGCGCTCTTCCTCAGCCGCCGCGACCAGCTTGCCGTCGATGTATAAGGCTGCGGAAGGATCATGGCTAAGGGCGCCGGACAGGCCAAGAATCGTCAATGCCACAGGGGTCTAGCCTCTTTAGTCTGCATGCAGGCGCAATGCGCCTCAAAAAATTGATGTGCCCTCGCAAGCGGCGAGAGACAGCTAAAGGGCGGGATTATAGCGTAAACAAGGCGGGAATGACCCAGCGCTTATTTGACTTGGACGATCAAGATCAAAAGATCGCAGCCTTCGGCAGCTCCTACCTCTGGGCGCGAAGGCGAGACCGGCACAATCCCCGTAGGAGCTGCCGCAGGCTTCGATCTTCGCGCCCCATCAGACGCGGGAGATGTCTTTGGGCAAACGCTGATCGATGATTTGGTAGAGGGCGCTGCTCTCTGGCCAATTGCGCATGAATCGCGCCCGATCCCGCGCATAGGCCGGGGCGAAGCTGCCTGGCGAGCCGTGCTGGCACATGGAGTCCAGGTCGATCAATGCCCAGCGATCATGATGCCAGAACAGGTTATGGCCTTTGAAATCGCCATGACTGATGCGCTCGCTGATCAGTTCGGCGAACAGATGATCCAGCGCCAGCAGCTCGGCCTCGGGGGCGTCCCCGCTATCTACATAGGGGGCAAAACGTTCGATGATATCCGGACCTGGAAGGTACTCGGTGACCAGATACGCCCGACTGCGCAGCCAGAAAAAACGCTTCTCCAGCAAGGCCAGCGGCTTGGGCGTAGCAATGCCCAGGAAGGCCAGGCGATTGCCTTCGCGCCACGAATGCCAGGCACGACTTGGGCGCCAGAAACGCTTCAACCAATGGGCGAACCCCTTGATGTTGTAGCGCTTGATAACCAGCGTCCTACCTTCTACCTGCACTTTTCCTACACTCGCCGCGCCACCGGTCTTGTACAGATGGCCTCGATCAAGTAACTCGTCCGCCTGCTCCAGCACTGGCAGCATCGCCGCCTCTTCCTCGCGCCGAATAGCCCTCAAGGCAAACGCCCCGCGCTGGACGCTGAAGAGCGTGCACTCGCGCCCAACCTTGATCAGGAAGTCCTTGAGGCGCCAGGCGCGAACCTTGTTGATCTGCTTCTGCAATGCCTCCATGGGTAAGGCATGCTCGCCATTGCTCAACAGGTAATACACCAGGAGCTCTTCGGTGAAAGGCTCGAGGGATTTGGGCAGTTGGGCGAAAAAAACCCCGAGATTTTCCAGTACTTTCTGCCGCGACAGTGGCTGCCCCGGCGTTTCAGCGCAGATTCCCGCGCCATCAATCAAATACAGACGGCCGCGCTGGCGCAACAGGTTGTCCAGGTGCAGATCTTCCTGCCACAAGCCTTTGCGGTGCATCTGGCCGATCGCCCCCAGCGCAGCTGCCAGGACGGCCGACTGCTCGTCCGCGAGCATTGGCAAACTCTCGACCTGCTTCCACGCATCGCCCAGGCTCTCGGCGCCCTCGAGAAAATCGAACAGCAGCCAGCCGCCCTCGCCTTCCTTCAAGCCATCGGCCAGCAGCAACGGGGTGGTCAAGCCTTGATCGGCGAGCAAGCGCACGCCATTGAGTTCGCGCTGGAAGTGCCGCGACGCTTTAGCGCCGACCAGTAACTTGGCCAGCACCGGACGGCCGCGCCAAACGCCAGCACCGACGTATCGCTGCCCAGGCAGCACGCGCAGCAAGCTCAGCAACTGCAAGTTGGCAGGACCGGCGGCATCGGCCAGTGAAATGCTCAATGGCAGGCCCGGGTTACGCCCTGCATGCTTCAGTTCGGACAAACGCATCAGCGCGCCTCCTTGTAACCGCGCCGCGCACCCAGGCGCTGCAGCCAGCTGTCGATCAGTGAACTGGCCACTGGCTGATCCAGGTAAACCGCCAGCAACTCACGCACTTGTGCGTCGTTCCACTGCGGCGCACGACGCAGCAGAGGCTCGAGATCCTTCACCCGGTCGCGCTGCCCCAGCAGCAATGGCCGGGTCTTTTCCAGGTCAATAAGCTGGGCTTGATAGCCGCTGGCGGTGGCTTGCAGGAAAATGTGCTTGGGATAAAAACAGCCGTGAACCTGGCGTGCACCGTGCAGGCGCCGAGCCAGTTGACCACAGGCTGTAATGATCGCCGAATGTTCCACCTCGCCGAGTTGCGACCAGCGCTGCAACAGCGAGTCGAGGTCATCCCAACCATCCAGCGCACGAGTCAGCAGAATCGCCCGCACTTCGCCCTTGACCTTGCGCTCACCAAAGAACGCCGCTTTCAACGCCGGAATGCCCAGGCTTTCATAGCGACTGATATTGCGAAACTCCCGGGCGAAACTCGGTTCGCCAAAAGGCGCATGCAACGTACGCATTTGGTAATTGCACTGCCGCTTGAGGTAGTAGCCATGACCTTCCAGGTCCAGGCGAAACACGCTGCTCCAGCCACCGCGTGCGGTGTTCGGTTCGTCCACCGCTTCCAGCTGCCTGGCCCACAGCGCTTCGAAGGTGCCCAGACCATGGCGTTCAAGTAAAGCGCGGTCCTCAGCAGCGAGATAATCAGTCATTCGCGACCCTCGAAAAATCTGACAACGTGACGAATGCGCTTCTTGTCCGCCTCATTCAGGCGATCACGTTGGCGGTACTGCAAGTAGAACCGCAGGCGCTGAGTGGCCGACAGCTGGTACTTGGCGACCTTGTCCAGGCACGCCAGGTCTTTGGTGATTCGATACTTGAGCCAAAAGCCGCGCCAGAAGTCGCCGTTCGGGCAATCGATCAGGAACAGCCGGGCCTGATCGTCAATCAACAGGTTTCGCCACTTCAGGTCGTTGTGGGTGAACCGATGGTCGTGCATGGTCCGGGTATAGCCGGCCAACTGCCGGCTCACAACATCGACCCAGGCACGGTCATGGAGTTTCGGATCATGGCGCTCGGCCAGTGCCGACAAGTCTTCGGTGCGCGGCAGTTCCCGGGTGATCATTGCACCTCGATCATAGGCTGCCCCCCGCCGCTCCAGGCCCCACGCCACGACTTCGGCGGTGGGAATACCCCATTTGGCGAACCGTTTAAGGTTCTGCCATTCGGCCTTGACCCGTGGTTTGCCCAGGTAACGACGCAGGCCCTTGCCGGCGCCAACGTAACGCTTGACGTAGTAATTGACGCCGTTGCGTTCGACGCGGATGACTTCGGACAGCGGATCGCGGGTCAGGCGCTCGCCCTGAAGCGCAAACACTGCATCAAGAGTTCCGAAATCTTCTGCCAGCTCGCTGTACGCAGGCTCCAGCTTCCAACCCGACATCAGAGCGCATCTCCGTACCGCTGTTTACGATCGTAGAGTTTGTTCGCCTTGCCTTCGAGCCAGGCGAGCAAGGTTGCTTCCTGGCCCAGGACCTGCCGCAGCGGCTGCTGGAAGTAACCTTTGAGGAAGCGCAACTTGTCGCGACGGGTCAGGCCAATGTCCAGCGCCGAAAAGTACAGCGCGGCCAGGTCCTTGTTGCGCCAGCGCTGAGTGATTGCCGGGCGGGTCTGGGCCCGGTGCAGATCGATCACCGAAAGCTTGAAATCGTCAGCCTTTACCGGCTTGTCGGTGTGCAGCAGGAAATGGCAAATGTAGCAGTCGCGGTGGTTGACGCCGGCGCGGTGCATCATGCCGGTCATGCGCGCCACTTCGGCGATCAGCGCCCGCTTGAGTGTCGGTTCCGGTGGGTTCTTGACCCAATCGATACTGTAGTCTTCGAGGCTGACGGTAGGCGCCAGCTCTTCGGTGACAATGAACGAGTGCTGGTCGGCCGGGTTGCTGCCTTTTTCCCCGTAAGCCACCGCCGTCATGCTCGGCACCCCCACTTCCTTGAGGCGATGGATGGCCTTCCACTCCTGGCCGGCGCCGAGCACCGGCAGCTTGGCGGTGAGCAGGTTCTTGAAGATCTCGCCCCAGCCAATGCCACGGTGGATTTTCACGAAAAAACCGTGGCCGTCCACTTCAGTGCGCAAGGTGCGGCGCGCCTCAAGCTCGCGATAAACCTCGCCCTCGAGGCGCTCGACTTCGGTAAACGGGTCGCGTCCAGCCCAAAGGCTCTTGAACGGTTCAGCCAACATCAATTTCATTTCGCCTGCTCCGCCAGAATCACGTCGGCCGCGTGCTGCGGCATGCTGTAGAGGTCGGCCGTGTCGGCGAAGGCCAAACCGTTGCGACTCCAGGCCGCACGCGCCTGAGCGTCGTTCAGCATGTCGGCCAGGTAGTGGGTCAGTTGCGCCTGATCGAAAGGTTCGTCCAGCACCCGCCCTGCGTCCGCCTCGGCGATGTAATGGGCGTAACCGCAGACCGCGCTCACCAGCACCGGCAGGCCAGCGACCAGGGCTTCAAGCAGAACGGTCCCGGTATTTTCGTTATAGGCCGGGTGGATCAACAGGTCAGCACCCAGCAGGAACCGCGGAATATCGCTGCGCCCCTTGAGGAAGGTCACGTTATCGCCGAGGCCCAATGTCGCACTCTGCATCTGGAATATCTTGGGGTCGTCCTGGCCAATTACAAACAGCCGGGTACGTTTTTTCAGATCGACAGGCAGTCCGGCCAGCGCCTTGAGGCTACGATCGACGCCCTTGGTCTTGAACCCGGAGCCGATCTGCACCAACAGCAGCTCATCGTCCTGCAAGTTGAACTCACGGCGGAATTCAGCCCGGATCTCGTCGGCATTTGCCGGTGCGCGACGATCCTGGGAAATGCCCGGCGGTAGCAGATGAAAGCGCTCCAGCGGGGTGCCATAATGCTTGATGAACAGCGGTTGCTGGACTTCGGAAATCATCAGGACTTCGGTCTTGGCGTCCTTGGCGAACACGGCGCGCTCGTACTCGGCGAAGTGGCGGTAGCGACCCCAGCGACGGTAGAGCGAGTTGCGCAGGTTCTGCGCCTTGTCTTCAAAGCAACCATCGGCGGCGTAGTAGACGTCCAGGCCGGGCATCTTGTTGAAGCCGATCAGACGATCCACAGGACGCCTGGCCAGATCTGCGGCCATCCACTCGCTGAGTTTTTCGTTGCGACGATGATTGAAGAACGCCTTGACCGGTGCTACCAGCACCTCAAAGCCCGGCGGAATATCGCCTTCCCAGATCAGCGTATAGACGCGGATCTGGTGGCCACGCTGCTGGCATTCCAGGGCGATGCGCATGAAGTCGCGCTGCAGGCCCCCGAATGGAAAATATTTGTACAAGACGAATGCCAATTGCATCAGCGCAGCTCCTCAGCCAGTAACAACGTGCTCAGTCGGATCGCGACACGCTCGGGATTCAAACGCGTGAAGCACAGCGGCCACTCGCGTTTCAGGTCAAACCGGCTGGCATCTTCGGCCGTCGGTTGATAGGTGCATTTCTTTTGCAGGCAGGGTGCGCAGGGGAAGTCGCTGGCGATGTGAATCTGCGACTTTCCGTAAGCGCCAGTCAGGCCCGGGTTGGTCGGGCCGAACAGAGACAATGTCGGGACGTCCAGTGCTGCTGCCAGATGGCCAAGACCGGTATCCACCGCCACACAGGCCTGCGCCCCGGCCAACACTTTGCCAACGCCCGCCAGGTTCAGCTTGGGCAGGACTTCAACGTGGCGCATGTCCTTGGCGATGCGCTCGGCGCGCGCTTTTTCGGCCGGGTTGCCCCAAGCCAGCTTCACGCCGACACCCAGGTAGCCAACGCGCTCGGCCAGCTCTCGCCAATAGGCCTCGGGCCAGTGCTTGGTGTCCCAGGTGGTGCCGTGCAGGAACAAAACGTAGGGATTCTTGCGCGGCAGCTCGACCAGACGTTCGACGTTCAGGCCATAGTCACCCAGACCCTTGGGCAAGTCGTAGCCCAGGGCGATGGCGAACAATTGGCGTACTCGCTCCACGGCATGCTGGCCGCGGGCAACTGCCAGGCGCCGATCATAGAAACGTGCCGCGATCGGCTCTCGTGCCGAACCTTTATCGAGGCCTGCCACCGGCGCCTTGACATAACGAGTCAGCAAGGCACTTTTCAACAGGCCCTGGGCATCGATCACCAGATCATATTTTGTCGCGCGAATGCTTTGCTTGAAGCGCTTCCACTCGCCGCTCCTGATGGTCTGCCAGATGTTTTTGCGCCAGCGACGAATCGCGACCGGAATCACCTTGCCCACCGCCGGATGCCAGGTCGGGATCTCCGCGAAGCCCTCTTCCACCACCCAGTCGAATTGAATGCCGGGAATCGCCCGGGCCGCGTCCGTCAGCGCCGGCAACGCATGGATCACGTCACCGAGCGAAGACGTCTTGATCAACAGGACCCGCAAATTATTTGACCTCGACTACAGTGCCCTGCAACCGCTGCAAGGCTTCGTTCACCGCTTGCGGCATAAGCTGGCGCAGGCAGTTGTAATGACCGAAACGGCACGTACGGTCAAAGCAGGGGCTGCATTCGATGCCCAGGCGGACAATTTCGACGTGCTCGGCCAGGGGTGGCGTGAACCCTGGCGAGGTGGAGCCATACACGGCCACCAGCGGTCGGTTCAACGCAGCGGCCACGTGCATCAAGCCGGAATCGTTGGACACCACCGAGTCGGCACAGGACAGCAAATCGATGGCCTCGGCCAGGGACGTCCCGCCGCTGAGGTTCACCGACTCTTCACGCAAGCCCGGGATCAGCCGGGCGCGGATGTCCTCGCCAACGGAGTGATCGTTTTTCGAACCGAACAGCCACACCTGCCAACCCTCGCGAATCCTGGCTTCGGCAACCTGGGCGTAATGCTCGGACGGCCAGCGCTTGGATTCGCCGAACTCGGCACCCGGGCACAGCGCCAGCACCGGACGGTCCAGGGTCAGGCCGAACTTGGCCAGCGCCGCTTCCCGGGACACCGGGTCGATCTGCAGCGTCGGGCGTGGATAAGGTTTTGGCAGCTCGACGCCAGGCTCGAAGGCCAGGGCCATGAACCGCTCGATCATCAGCGGATAACGTTCCTTATCCAGCGTGCGTACGTCATTGAGCAAGCCGTAGCGGAATTCGCCGCGCCAGCCGGTGCGTTTCGCGATGCCGGCAAAGAACGGCACCAGCGCCGACTTCAACGAGTTGGGCAGCAGGATCGCCTGGTCGTACTGGCCAGCCAGGGATTTTCCGATGCGCCGCCGTGTAGCCAATTCCAAGGCGCCGTGGCCGAGCGGAAAGCTCAAGGCCTGACGGACTTCGGGCATGCGCTCCAGGATCGGCCGGCTCCACTCGGGGGCCAGGACGTCGATTTCGCATTGCGGGTGGCGTTGCTTGAGACACTGAAAGAGTGTCTGCGCCATCACCATGTCACCGACCCAACTGGGCCCAACGATCAGAATTTTCATGTAGTTTCCAAAAACGAACCGGGGAGGCCTACGCCTCCCCGCCTCGTGAATCAGCTTAGCCCCAGGTCACGCCAGATCCGCGATACCTGCCGTCGTTCGTCCACGAACTGATCGCCCGGTATTACTCCTGCATCCTTCTGCAAAGCCTGCCGGTGGGCGGCGGAGCGGTAGGCTTTATAGGCCTCGCGCAACAGGCTGGCATCTGCGGCAGGCATCAAGCCTTCCTCTTCCAGCCCTTCCAGAATACGGATGTTGTCGGTCCAGCGTAGCAATGACGGGTGCGTCTGCGACCACGCCAGGGCCGCGTATTGCACCATAAATTCAATATCGACGATACCTCCGGCGTCCTGCTTGAGATCGAACGGCGCCGTGGCCTCGAAGGCATTTGCCGCCGTGCCGGCCGCCGTACTCTTGCTGCCAAGATTATCGCGCATCTTCGCACGCATCTCGCTGACCTCCTGGCGCAAGGTTGGCAAGTCCCTGGCCTTGCCCAGCACCGTGGCTCGCACCTTCTCAAATGCCTGACCGACGTCCTGGCTACCTACCAGCACCCGCGCCCGCACCAATGCCTGGTGTTCCCAGGTCCAGGCTTCGTTTTCCTGATAGCGCGAAAACGCGCCAAGCGAACTCACCAGCAACCCCGAGGCACCGGACGGTCGCAGGCGCATATCCACTTCATAGAGCTGGCCGGAGTTGGTCTGGGTCGTAAGCAAGTGAATGATGCGCTGCCCCAGCCGGGTGAAAAATTGCGCGCCATCGATGGATTTCGCCCCGTCGGTTTCCGCCTGCGGGTCGCCGTCATGAATAAACACCAGGTCCAGGTCCGAACCATGCCCGAGTTCCAGCCCGCCGACTTTGCCATAACCGACAATGATGAACCCGGGATCGCACAAGGTACCGTCGGTGCGCAGCGGAGTGCCATATTTGGCCACCGTCTGCCGCCAGGCCAGGGCCAGCACTTGCTCCAGAATGGCCTCGGCCAGCCAGGTCAGGTAGTCGCTGACCTTCATCAGCGGCAGGCTGCCGGCAATTTCCGATGCAGCCACCCGCAACCGGTGAGCCAGTTTGAAATGCCGCAGGGCTTCCATCTGCTGCTCAAGATCGTCCTCGGGAATGCGCGTCAGGCGCTCGCGCAATTCCGCCGCCAGCTCTGGCGCCAGGGGTGGTTTGAACAAGCGACCTTCATTGAGCAGCTCGTCGAGCAGCAGCGGAAACCGCGTGATCTGCTCGGCAATCCAAGGGCTCGCGGCACACAAAGTCAACAGCCGACGCAGCGCCCCGGGGTTTTCGGTCAACAACACCAGGTAGGCCGAACGACGGGCGACAGCCTCCACCAAGGGCAGCACCCGCTCCAGGACCAGGTCCGGGTTGGCATGCTCCACCGCCTGGGCCAGCAACCGTGGAATAAAGGCATCAAGCCGCTCCCGACCGAGACGCTGCATGGCACGCAACTGCGGGCTGCCGCGCAAACTGGCGAGTGCCTTCAGGGCCTTGGTCGCATCAGCAAACCCGCCCTCCTCCAGCTGCCGACAGGCGGCCTCTTCATCCTGGGCTTCCTCCCACAGCGGCAACCATTCCCCGCCGACCACCACTTCGCTTTCGGTGCCTTCCTCTTCGTCCGGGTCGGCAATGACCTGGCCGAAGTGCCAGGCCACCCGATTGCGCCAGTACATCAGTTGTTCATGGAACGCGGGCCAGTCGGCAAAACCCAGCATAAAGGCAATACGCGCCTGATCCTGCGCGCCATCGGGCAACATCTGGGTCTGGCGGTCGGCAATCGCCTGTATCGCATGTTCGGTGTAACGCAGGAACTCGTAACCTTCACGCAGTTCGCTGACCACGGCCGGCGGCAGGTAGCCCTGGCCTTCAAGAGTGCTCAGCACCTTCAACAGGGGACGCTGCTGCAGGCTCAAGTCCCGGCCGCCGTGGATCAGCTGGAAGGCCTGGGCGATAAACTCCACTTCACGGATCCCACCGGAGCCGAGCTTGATATTGTCAGCCATGCCCTTGCGCCGCACTTCCTGCTGGATCAGCTGCTTCATCGTGCGCAGCGCTTCGATAGCCGAAAAGTCCAGGTAGCGCCGGTAGACGAACGGGCGCAGCATCTCCTGCAGTTGCGCACCGGCGACTTGATCACCCGCCACCACCCGCGACTTGATCATGGCGTAGCGCTCCCAGTCGCGGCCCTGATCCTGGTAATACTGCTCCAGCGCGTTGAAGCTCAGCACCAATGCACCCGCCGAACCGTATGGCCGCAGGCGCATGTCGACGCGGAAGACAAAACCGTCGACCGTCATCGGGTCCAGCGCCTTGATCAGGCGCTGACCCAACCGAATGAAGAACTCCTGGTTATCCAGCGAGCGTTTGACGCCCACTGTTTCGCCGCCCTCGGGATAGGCGAAGATCAGGTCGATGTCCGAAGACAGGTTCAGCTCCACCGCACCGAGCTTTCCCATGCCAAGGATGACCATCTGCTGCGGCTCTCCACTGCGCCGCCCCGTGGGCACGCCGAACTGCTGGCAATGGCGTGCGTACAGCCATTGATAAGCCTGGTCGATGCTGGCGTCGGCCATGTCCGAAAGATCGCGACAGGTCTGCACCAGATCGGCCTGGCGCGTCAGGTCACGCCAGATGATTCGTACCTGATGCCGGGTGCGCTGGCGGCGCAAGGCTCGCCCGAGTTCGTCGTCGGTCTCGGCCTGGTTCACCGCTGCGGCAATCTGCGCGCACAACTCACCCGGGGCAAAGTTACGGTCCAGCTCCCCGGACCGCACCAGCTCCAGCAGCATCGACGGGTCACGCACCGACTGTTCAATCACAAAGTCGCTGGCGGCGCTCACCCGGGCAAATTGTGCCCATCGCTCGGGAGGCCATGCCGACAGACCATGATCATCCTCCAGCGCCTCGACGCCAGCACGGAACGACTGCTCGGCACGGGTGACCAATGGCAGGAGAATGGCGGGCAGTTCAGCAAGCGAAGGGAGGCTCATGGTCTATCCTTGATCGGCGTGGAACGGGCTGCATGTAGTGATTTTCGAAAAGGCACTACCTGATCGACTGTCGAACAAAGGTTAGAAATAGCTAAAATTGTTTTAATGTTGGCAGCGATCATCAAGCTTTCACCTTTTTCGGTTGGCAAAAGACCAACCTTAACGATTATTCTCACAACGCAGCCAGAGGCCACAAGCCGCTCATCTGTAGTTTTACTACTCGTATATACATGCGGAATGCTGAAATGCTCGATGATTTGTAGTAAAACTACACGCCGCCGGAACCTACCTCTCGGCAATCCAAGAATTTATATCGTCTGCCCACAAGGCCAGTCGCAAACTCAGGCAACCGATTCTGGAAGCCTTTCCGCCCTGGAGCAAGCCATGCAAGACCTCGATCCCGTCGAAACCCAGGAATGGCTGGACGCCCTGGAATCGGTTCTCGACAAAGAAGGCGAAGACCGTGCCCACTATCTGATGACCCGTATGGGCGAACTTGCAACCCGCAGCGGTTCGCAGTTGCCTTACGCCATCACCACGCCATACCGCAACACCATTCCCGTCACCCACGAAGCACGCATGCCTGGCGACCTGTTCATGGAACGCCGCATTCGCTCGTTGGTACGCTGGAACGCGATGGCAATGGTAATGCGTACGAATTTGAAAGATTCGGACCTGGGCGGACACATCTCCAGCTTCGCTTCCAGTGCGACTCTGTACGACATCGGCTTCAACTACTTTTTCCAGGCCCCGACCGACGAACACGGCGGCGACCTGATCTACTTCCAGGGCCACACCTCGCCAGGCGTTTACGCCCGTGCGTTCATGGAAGGCCGCATCACCGAAGACCAGATGAACAATTTCCGCCAGGAAGTGGACGGCCAGGGCCTGTCGTCCTACCCGCACCCTTGGCTGATGCCTGATTTCTGGCAGTTCCCGACTGTATCCATGGGTCTGGGCCCGATCCAGGCGATCTACCAGGCGCGTTTCATGAAGTACCTGGAAGCTCGTGGCTTTATTCCGGAAGGCAAGCAGAAAGTCTGGTGCTTCCTGGGCGACGGCGAGTGCGACGAGCCGGAATCCCTGGGCGCGATCTCGCTGGCTGGCCGCGAGAAGCTCGACAACCTGATCTTCGTCATCAACTGCAACCTGCAGCGCCTCGACGGCCCGGTTCGCGGCAACGGCAAGATCATCCAGGAACTCGAAGGCGTGTTCCGTGGTGCCCAGTGGAACGTGACCAAAGTCATTTGGGGCCGTTTCTGGGACCCGCTGCTGGCCAAGGACGTCGACGGTATCCTGCAACGTCGCATGGACGAAGTCATCGACGGCGAGTACCAGAACTACAAAGCCAAAGACGGCGCGTTCGTACGTGAACACTTCTTCAACTCGCCAGAACTCAAGGCGATGGTTGCTGATCTGTCCGACGACGAGATCTGGAAACTCAACCGTGGCGGCCACGACCCGTACAAGGTCTACGCGGCGTACCACGAAGCGGTCAACCACAAAGAACAGCCTACCGTCATCCTGGCCAAGACCATCAAGGGTTACGGCACCGGTGCTGGCGAAGCGAAGAACACTGCGCACAACACCAAGAAAGTCGATGTCGACAGCCTGAAGTTGTTCCGCGACCGCTTCGACATCCCGGTCAAGGACGAAGAACTGGAAAACCTGCCGTTCTTCAAGCCGGAGCCGAACAGCGCCGAAGCCCGCTACCTCAGCGAGCGTCGCACTGCACTGGGCGGTTTCGTGCCACAGCGCCGCGCACAGAGCTTCGGCATACCGACGCCGGACCTCAGCACCCTCAAGGCCATCCTCGACGGCTCGGGCGACCGTGAAATCTCCACCACCATGGCCTTCGTGCGGATCCTCGCGCAACTGGTCAAGGACAAGGAAATCGGCCCGCGCATCGTTCCGATCATCCCGGACGAAGCCCGTACCTTCGGTATGGAAGGCATGTTCCGCCAATTGGGCATCTACTCCTCCGTCGGCCAGCTCTACGAGCCAGTCGATAAAGACCAGGTGATGTTCTACAAGGAAGACAAGAAGGGCCAGATCCTCGAAGAAGGCATCAACGAAGCGGGCGCCATGAGCTCCTTCATCGCTGCCGGTACTTCGTACTCCAGCCACAACCAGCCAATGTTGCCGTTCTACATCTTCTACTCGATGTTCGGCTTCCAGCGTATCGGCGACCTGGCCTGGGCTGCCGGCGACAGCCGTACCCGTGGCTTCCTGATCGGCGGCACCGCCGGGCGGACCACGCTGAACGGCGAAGGCCTGCAACACGAAGACGGTCACAGCCACATCCTGGCTGCCACCATCCCGAACTGCCGCACCTTTGATCCAACCTACGGCTACGAGCTGGCGGTGATCATCCAGGACGGCATGAAGAAGATGACCGAAGAGCAGCAGGACGTTTTCTACTACATCACCGTGATGAACGAGTCCTACCAGCAACCAGCCATGCCGGCTGGTGTCGAGGAAGGCATCATCAAGGGCATGTACCTGCTCGAAGAAGATACCCGCGAAGCGGCGCACCACGTTCAGCTGATGGGCTCCGGCACCATCCTGCGTGAAGTCCGTGAAGCAGCGAAGATCCTGCGTGAAGAGTTCAACATCGGCGCTGACGTCTGGAGCGTTACCAGCTTCAACGAACTGCGTCGCGATGGTCTGGCCGTAGAGCGCAGCAACCGCCTGCACCCGGGCCAGAAGCCGCAACTGAGCTACGTCGAGGAATGCCTGAACGGCCGTAAAGGTCCGGTCATCGCCTCTACCGACTACATGAAGCTGTTCGCTGAGCAAATCCGCCAATGGGTCCCGTCCAAGGAATTCAAAGTCCTGGGCACCGACGGTTTCGGCCGCAGTGACAGCCGCAAGAAGCTGCGTCACTTCTTCGAAGTCGATCGTCAATTCGTGGTGTTGGCAGCCCTGGAAGCATTGGCTGACCGTGGTGATATCGAACCTAAAGTGGTGGCTGAAGCCATCGCCAAGTTCGGCATCAACCCGGAAAAACGCAACCCACTGGACTGCTGAGGAGACACTCTGTGAGCGAACTCATTCGCGTACCTGACATCGGCAGCGGTGAAGGTGAAGTAATCGAACTATTTGTGAAGGTCGGCGACCGTATCGAAGCCGAACAGAGCATCCTGACGCTTGAGTCGGACAAGGCGAGCATGGAAGTTCCTGCTCCCAAGACCGGCATCGTCAAAAGCCTCAAGGTGAAGCTGGGCGACCGCCTGAAAGAAGGCGACGAACTGCTTGAGCTGGAAGTCGAGGGTGACGCTGCTGCGGCACCTGCGGCTGCCGCAGCGCCGGCGGCCAAGGCTGAAGAGAAACCGGCGGCAGCTCCTGCTGCAGCCGCTCCTGCTGCGGCGCCTGCTGCTGCCTCCGTACAGCAAGTGCATGTGCCGGACATCGGTTCGTCGGGCAAGGCCCAGATCATCGAGATCCAGGTCAAAGTCGGCGACACCGTCGAGGCTGATCAGTCGCTGATCACCCTGGAGTCCGACAAGGCGAGCATGGAAATCCCTTCGCCTGCCGCTGGCGTGGTCAAGAGCATCAGCGTCAAGCTCAATGACGAAGTGGGCACCGGCGACCTGATCCTGGATCTGGAAGTGGCAGGTGCTGCGGCGCCTGCTGCTGCCGCTCCGGCCCAGGCTGCTGCGCCTGCCGCCGCTGCTGCACCTGCTGCTGCCCCGGCCGCACCGGTTGCCGACAGTGTCCAGGACATTCATGTGCCGGACATTGGTTCGTCGGGCAAAGCCAAGATCATCGAAGTACTGGTCAAGGCCGGCGACACCGTCACCGCCGACCAGTCGCTGATCACCCTGGAATCCGACAAGGCAAGCATGGAAATCCCATCGCCTGCCGCCGGAGTGGTGGAAAGCATTTCCATCAAGCTGGATGACGAGGTTGGTACCGGCGACCTGATCCTCAAGCTCAAGGTCAAAGGCGCTGCGCCTGCTGCTGCCCCGGCAACCGCCGCTGCCGCACCGGCTCCTGCACCTGCGGCCGCCAAGGCTGACGCTGCTCCGGCTGCCACTGCGCCTGCCGCACCGGCTGCTGCCCCGGCCAAGCCGGGCGCCAAGGTTCACGCAGGCCCGGCTGTTCGCCAACTGGCCCGTGAATTCGGTGTCGAGCTGAACGCGGTCGGCGCCAGCGGTCCACACGGTCGCATCCTGAAAGAAGACGTTCAGGTTTACGTCAAAGCCATGATGCAGAAGGCCAAGGAAGCACCGGCCGCTGCTGGCGGCGCAACCGGTGGCGCGGGCATTCCACCGATTCCGGTCGTGGACTTCAGCCGCTTCGGTGAAACCGAAGAAGTGCCGATGACTCGCCTGATGCAGATCGGCGCTTCCAGCCTGCACCGCAGCTGGCTGAACATCCCGCACGTGACTCAGTTCGATTCGGCTGATATCACCGACCTGGAAGCGTTCCGTATCGCCCAGAAAGCCGTTGCAGAGAAAGCCGGCGTCAAGCTGACCATCCTGCCGCTGCTGCTCAAATCCTGCGCGCATCTGCTCAAGGAGCTGCCGGACTTCAACAGCTCGCTGGCGCCAAGCGGCAAGGCAATCATCCGCAAGAAGTACGTGAACATCGGCTTCGCGGTCGACACCCCTGAAGGCCTGCTGGTACCGGTCATCAAGAACGTTGACCAGAAGAGCCTGCTGCAGCTTGCCGCTGAAGCGGCTGCGCTGGCTGCCAAAGCCCGCGACAAGAAGCTCACCGCTGACGACATGCAAGGTGCCTGCTTCACCATTTCCAGCCTCGGGCACATTGGCGGTACCGGCTTCACGCCGATCGTCAACGCGCCGGAAGTGGCGATCCTCGGTGTCTCGAAGGCAACCATCCAGCCGGTCTGGGATGGCAAAGCCTTCCAGCCGAAACTGATGCTGCCACTGTCGCTGTCCTACGATCACCGTGTGATCAACGGCGCCGCTGCTGCACGCTTCACCAAGCGCCTGAGCGACCTGCTGGCCGATATCCGCACCATCCTGCTGTAACACCAACTGGCCCTCCCTCCCGGGAGGGCCAGTTGCGTTTCGCGTTTTCCGAGCGCCACGCTCGTACCTCAACCCCGCCAATTTGGCGGGGCTTTTTTTTGCCTGAATGTTTTAACCGAATTCCTGCAGCAGGGCAGAACAGGCAACCTGTTGCAGAGAATCGATATTCCGTTGCGCTGCCCCCCGGATCGCAGCCCTGGGTGCTGCGATTCTTTAGGGCCAAAATAATACTTTCGACCCGCAACTGCAGAATTCCCAATCCCTGCCGACATATTCTTATAGCACTTGGCCTCCATCTCTCTTGTCAGTCGGTGTCGCAATGATGCAACCTTGCGACACGCAACAGAAAAGAGGGCGCGAGCCCGGCGCGACCAGTACTTTCGCAGCGAGTCTCCCTTCATGAAAAGCCAACCCGATGCCGCCAGCCGTATGGCGGCCGAGGTAGTGACGCAATTGCCTGTGCCCTCGCGGCTCGGCATGCTGCGTTTCGAGCGGCTGAATGAAGCCAGCTGGGCGATGCTGTTTCTCGACCCCAACTGCGAACGACAATTTGGCCTGGCGGCGGTTGAGCTCTGCTCCCTGATCAGTTCGCCCTATGCCAGCCTGATGGAGCCGCAAGCGCGCCATCAGCTGCATGATGCGATTCAGCAGCAGCTCACCGAAGCCTCCAGTTACCTGATCCGCTATACCCTGCACACCCCCGCCGGCGCCTTGAAGCTGCTGGAGCTGGGCGAAGCATTCAAACAGCACAACCGACAGCTGTTGCGCGGCTACCTGCTGGTGGTGGACGAACTGTTCGAAGGCAACCCTCTACTGGCCGCATTGGACCTGGAAACCCAGAACTCGCGCCTGCAAATCGCCCTTGAACTCAACCAGCGCACCCAGCAGGAACAGCTGATGCACCTGGAACGAGTGCGTGCGCAGCAAGACTTGATCCTTCTGCTGACGCGTCAGCGCTACACCAGCATCAACTCCCTGCTGGAAGCCGCCGAGCTGATCACCCGCAGCGCCTGTGATATGTACGAGGTCGATTGCGCTAGCCTGTGGAACCTTGAGGGGGCGATGCTGGTACCGATCTCGGCCTATCACCGCGCGAGCCAGAAGCATCAACTGCCAGACCCGATCGATGTCAGTGGTTTCCCTGACTATCTGGAAGCCCTGCACACCGGCCGCGCCATCGACGCCCACAATGTCATGCGCGACCCGCGCACCCGCGAGCTGGTCGAATGCCTGCAACCACGGGATGTCATCGCCATGCTCGATGCCAGCGTTCGGGTCGACGGCCAAGTGGTCGGGGTGCTATGCCTAGAGCAGAATGCCACCGCCCGCGCCTGGCAGTCGGACGAAATAGCTTTTGCCGGCGAGCTGGCGGACCAGTTTGCCCAAGTGATCAGCAATCACAACCGCCGCACCGCCACCAGTGCCCTGCACCTGTTCCAGCGGGCAGTCGAGCAGAGCGCGAACGCCTTTCTGCTGGTCAATTGCGATGGCATCGTGGAGTACGTCAACCCCAGCTTTACCGCGATCACCCAGTACAGCACCGAGGAGGTTCACGGCCAGCAACTGTCCCAACTGCCGGCCCTGGAAAACCTCAGTGAATTGCTGTTTGACGCGACTTCAGCGCTGGCCAAGAGCAACAGCTGGCAGGGCGAATTCAAAAGCCGACGCAAGAACCTCGAACCCTACTGGGGCCAGTTGTCGATCTCCAAGGTGTACGGCGACAACCGCGAGCTGACGCATTACATTGGCATTTACGAAGACATCACCCAGAGCAAACTCGCCCAGCAGCGAATCGAACGTCTCGCCTACACCGACAACCTGACCAACCTGGGCAATCGACCCGCCTTCATCCGCAACCTCGACGAACGCTTCGCCCGGGATACCGATACGCCCATCAGCCTGCTGCTGGTGGACATCGACAACTTCAAGCGGATCAACGACAGCCTCGGCCACCAGACCGGCGACAAGCTGCTGATCAGCCTCGCCCGCCGCCTGCGCAACAGCCTGAGCCCCAGCGGCAGCCTGGCGCGCTTTGCCAGCAACGAATTCGCCGTGTTGCTGGACAACACCGACCTCTGCACCGGCCAACAGGTCGCCAACCAGCTGCTGGCGACGCTCGACAAGCCAATGTTCGTCGACAACCAGCTGATCAGCGTCACCGGCTCCGTGGGCCTGGCGTGCGCGCCACTGCATGGCCGCGACCCGCAGACGCTGATGCGCAACGCTGGCCTGGCGCTGCACAAGGCCAAGGCCAACGGCAAGCATCAGGTTCAGGTGTTCACCGAGGCATTGAATGCCGAGGCCAGCTACAAACTGTTCGTCGAGAACAACCTGCGTCGCGCCCTGACCCAGAATGAACTGGACGTGTTCTACCAGCCCAAGCTGTGCCTGCGCAGTGGGCGCCTGCTGGGCATGGAAGCGCTGCTGCGCTGGAACCATCCAGACAAGGGCATGATCCGCCCCGACCAGTTCATCAGCGTCGCCGAGGAAACCGGCCTGATCATCCCGATCGGCAAATGGATCGCACGCCAGGCCTGCCGCATGAGCAAAGACCTGACTGCCGCCGGCCTGGGCAATTTGCAGGTGGCGATCAACCTGTCGCCCAAACAGTTCTCCGACCCGGACCTGGTGGCATCCATCGCCAATATCCTCAAGGAAGAAGCGCTACCGCCCAACCTGCTGGAGCTGGAACTGACGGAAGGCCTGCTGCTCGAAGCGACCGAAGACACGCACTTGCAACTCGACCAGCTCAAGCGCCTGGGCCTGACCCTGGCCATGGATGACTTCGGCACCGGCTATTCGTCGCTCAGCTACCTGAAAAAATTCCCGATCGATATTATCAAGATCGATCGAAGCTTCATCCACGAAATCCCGGACAACCAGGACGACATGGAAATCACCTCCGCAGTGATCGCCATGGCCCACAACCTGAAGCTCAAAGTAGTAGCCGAAGGCATAGAGACCGCCGAGCAGCTGGCCTTCCTGCGCCGCCACCGCTGCGACGTCGGCCAGGGCTACCTGTTCGACCGGCCAATCCCGGGCAGCGAGCTGATCGAGAAGCTCAAACGCTATCCGCGCGGCCCGATTGCCTGAGACGCCCATGCGGGAGCCAGCCTGCTGGCGATAGCGTCGTGTCAGCCAGCATCCACGTCATTGACGTACCGTACTGCGAGCAGGCTCACTCCTACAGGGGTAGTGCGTTAACGGGCATCATTGGGCACACTGGTGGTCTACCTATTTACATCCAACCTGACTGAGAGGACTGATCATGGTTCTGCGCTCGGAAATACTGGTGAATAAAAACGTGCTCCCAACTAAAGAACAAGCTCTGCCTGGCCGCGAAACCCCTATGTCCCTGCCGGAGAAACATTTCGTCCACGACGCGCCGCTGCTGGGCCCGTTCGTCACCGACGTGGATTTCGCGATCTTCGGCCTGGGCTGCTTCTGGGGTGCGGAACGCAAATTCTGGCAGCGCGAAGGCGTGGTCAGTACGGTGGTCGGTTACGCCGGCGGCTTCACACCCAATCCGACGTACGAAGAGGTCTGCTCAGGCCTGACTGGCCACAGCGAAGTGGTTTTGGTGGTCTACGAGCCGGCGAAGGTCAGCTACGAAGCGCTGCTGAAAATGTTCTGGGAGCTGCACAACCCGACTCAAGGCATGCGCCAGGGCAACGACATCGGCACGCAGTATCGCTCGGTGATCTATGCGACCAACCCGACTCAACTGGAAGCGGCCAAGGCCAGCGCAAAAGTGTTCCAGGCTGAGCTGACCAAAGCCGGTAAAGGCACCATTACCACCGAAATCGAAGAAGCACCGACGGTCTATTTCGCCGAGGCGTATCACCAGCAGTACCTGGCGAAAAACCCTGAAGGGTATTGCGGGATCGGCGGCACTGGCGTGACTTGCCCGATCTGATCGGACACCGCTTCCCCCTGCAGGAGCCAGCTTGCTGGCGATGGTCGTCAACGATAACGCGGGAAACCTGATACCCCGCAGTGCTCACTGGCTTCTCGCGAGCAAGCTCGCTCCTACACGGGTGTTTGATCGCCGCTATTATTCGGCGATCAACCAATCCATCTGCCACCCGCCCTGGGTCTGCCCAAGCTTTTGCGACAACCACGGCAGTAACTCGCGCAACTCCTCCTCAAGCCCCCACGGCGGATTGGCAATCGCCAGCCCGGAGCCGTTCAAGCTGTTCGGCGTATCCAGTGGATGCACCAGCAACTCTACCCGTAACAACTTCGGCGCGCCGGTGCCTGCAAGGTCTTGATAGAAGCGCCGCAACATGCGCTGGTCCTTGACCGGATACCAGATCGCCGCCACCGTCTGGCGCATTCGGCCGATAGCCTCTTTCAGCGACGCCGCACAGCGCTGCATCTCATCCAGCTGCTCGAACGGCGGGTCGATCAACATCACCGCACGCTTCTCCTGCACCGGCAACATCGCCCTAGGCACATGCCAGCCCTCGCCCAGGTGCACTTTGACCCGTCGATCGCCGGCCATGTTGTCCTTAAGCAACAGGCCATCCTCGGGGTGCTTCTCGTTGAGCATCACCCGATCCTGCGGTCGCGTAAGACGCCGCGCCAGTTCCGGCGATCCCGGGTAATAGCGCAACTGGCCATCCGGGTTCATGTCATGCAACACCTTCATGTAATCGGCGGTCAATGCCGGCAAGTCCGGTTGATCCCAAAGACGCGCAATGCCTTCAAGGTACTCGCCGGTTCGGCTGGCCTGATCACCCTGCAGGTCATACAGGCCGATACCGGCGTGGGTATCGAGATAGGCAAACGGCTGCTCCTTGCGCGACATCAGGGCGATGAGGCGGGTCAAGGTCAGGTGTTTGAACACGTCGGCGTGATTGCCGGCATGGAAGGCGTGACGATAATTCATGATTGCTCCTGCGCAGGCCGGCAAGTTTACCCTGTACCGAGCGTAACGTCAGGGCTTCGCGGCCGAGCGGGCTGAGCGCGACCATTTCGCGCCTCGGGGGCATAAAAAAACGGCCCACCTCCAGAGGAAGCGGGCCGTTTTCGTGTTCGGCAAAGGCTCAGAGCATCAGCTCATCGCATTACTTGTTCAGGCGGAAATCTGCCTCGGCTGCGGCGAAGCGCTGCAGCATGCCTGCCGTCGGTGCGCCGAGCTTGCTGACGATGTAGATCGCCAGGCTGGCGAAGATAAAGCCCGGGATGATTTCGTACAGGCCCAGCAGTTCGAAGTGCTTCCACACGATCACAGTGATCGCGCCAACCAGGATACCGGCCAGCGCGCCGTTGCGGGTCATGTCTTTCCAGATCACGGAAATCAGCACAACCGGACCGAACGCAGCTCCAAAACCTGCCCAGGCGTAGCTCACCAGGCCCAGTACGCGGTTTTCCGGGTTGGCGGCCATCGCGATGGCGATCAGGGCAACCAGCAGCACCATGGCGCGGCCGACCCAGACCAGCTCGACCTGGGAAGCGGATTTACGCAGGAAGGTCTTGTAGAAGTCTTCGGTCAGGGCGCTCGAGCACACCAGCAGCTGGCAGCTCAGGGTGCTCATCACAGCCGCGAGAATGGCCGACAGCAGTACACCGGCGACCCATGGGTTGAAGAGGATTTTCGCCAGCTCGATGAACACGCGCTCTGGGTTTTCGGTCACGGGACCGGCCACTTCAGGGTGCGCAGCGAAGTACGCAATGCCGAAGAAACCGACAGCCACGGTGCCACCCAGGCACAGGATCATCCAGGCCATGGAGATGCGACGCGCCTTGGCGATCGACTTGACCGAATCCGCCGCCATGAAACGCGCGAGGATGTGCGGCTGGCCGAAGTAGCCCAGGCCCCAGCCCATCAGCGAGATGATGCCGATGAAGGTGGTGTTTTTCAGCATGTCGAAGTTGCTTGGATCTTGCGCTTCGATAGCCAGGAACGTGGTGTCGACGCCGCCGGTGGCCAGCAGCACGATGATTGGCGTCAGCAACAGGGCAAAGATCATCAACGTGGCTTGCACGGTGTCGGTCCAGCTCACTGCCAGGAAACCACCCACGAAAGTGTAGGCAATAGTCGCCGCAGCACCGGCCCACAGCGCAGTCTCGTAGGACATGCCGAAGGTGCTTTCGAACAGACGGGCGCCAGCCACGATGCCGGACGCGCAATAGATAGTGAAGAACACCAGGATCACAACCGCCGAGATAATCCGCAGCAGGCCGCTTTTGTCTTCAAAACGGCTGGAGAAGTAATCCGGCAGGGTCAGCGCATCGCCGTTGTGCTCGGTCTGCACACGCAGACGGCCGGCGACGAACAGCCAGTTCAGGTAGGCACCGATGATCAGCCCGATGGCGATCCAGCTTTCGGAGAGACCGGACATGTAGATAGCGCCCGGCAGGCCCATCAGCAACCAACCGCTCATATCGGAGGCGCCGGCGGACAATGCGGTTACCACGCTGCCCAGGCTACGACCGCCCAGAATGTAGTCGGAAAGGTTGTTGGTGGAGCGATAGGCCATTAAGCCGATCAGCACCATTGCTGCGATGTAGATCACGAACGTGATCAGGGTTGGATTGCTAACGCTCATTAAGTTACGCCCTGGCTTTGTTTTTATGTAGCGGCGGTTTTGGCTAACCGCTCGCAAACGACGACGTTTGACAGACGATTGTGTATCCCGCGCATTTATGACTGATGTTTCCCCAGGAAAGCCATCAGCCGGCACACCTGACTTTGGAGCCGGTTGCACCTTCGCCGCGAATGCTATTCAACAAAGCAAATAAGGTGCAACCTGTTTCTAGCGAATAAGTTGCACCTAGTCGGAATTATTTGCCAAATGCCGTTTCTTGCTCCCTTTTAGGGCGGTTTTCAACGATTGCTATAAGTAAAAGCACCAAGCAGGAGCGGTACCTTCGTACCGGAATTTATTTCCTGACGAACTGCCTGTAATTCCGACAAAAAAAGGGTTGCACCCGGTTGCACCTCGATCAGCGCAGGGCTAATCTTGCCGCCAGCTGATGCCACGCAGTTGTGGCAAACATGAGGATAAAAATATGGCTACCACCACTCTTGGGGTCAAACTTGACGACCCGACCCGCGATCGCCTGAAGGCTGCCGCGACCTCGATTGATCGCACGCCGCACTGGCTGATCAAGCAGGCCATCTTCAATTACCTGGAGAAACTCGAGGGTGGTGCAACCCTGACCGAACTGAACGGCTTGACCAAGGATTCCGACGACTCTGTCGATGCGCCTCTGGATCATGCTCATCAGTGCTTCCTGGAATTTGCTGAAAGCATCCTGCCGCAATCGGTACTGCGCGCCTCGATCACTGCCGCCTACCGCCGCCCTGAGCCAGAAGTCGTGCCGATGCTGATCGAGCAGGCTCGCCTGCCAGCGAGCATGGCCGAAGCCACCAACAAACTCGCCGCCTCGATTGCGGAAAAACTGCGCAACCAGAAGAGCGCCGGCGGCCGGGCCGGGATTGTCCAGGGCCTGCTGCAGGAATTTTCCCTGTCTTCCCAGGAAGGCGTGGCACTGATGTGCCTGGCCGAAGCGCTACTGCGTATCCCGGACAAAGGCACACGCGACGCACTGATCCGCGACAAGATCAGCACTGGCAACTGGCACCCGCACCTTGGCAACAGCCCTTCGCTGTTCGTTAACGCTGCCACCTGGGGCTTGCTGCTGACCGGCAAACTGGTCTCCACCCATAATGAAGCCGGCCTGACTTCGTCCCTGAGCCGCATCATCGGCAAGAGCGGCGAGCCGATGATCCGCAAGGGCGTCGACATGGCCATGCGCCTGATGGGCGAGCAGTTCGTCACCGGCGAAACCATTGCTGAAGCCCTGGCCAATGCGAGCAAGTTCGAAGCCAAGGGCTTCCGCTACTCCTACGACATGCTCGGTGAAGCCGCGCTCACCGAGCACGACGCGCAGAAATACCTGGCGTCGTACGAACAAGCCATCCACTCGATCGGCAAAGCATCCCACGGTCGTGGGATTTATGAAGGTCCGGGCATCTCCATCAAGCTGTCGGCACTGCACCCGCGTTACAGCCGTGCACAGTACGAGCGCGTAATGGAAGAGCTGTACCCGCGCCTGCTTTCGCTGACCTTGCTGGCCAAGCAGTACGACATCGGCCTGAACATCGATGCCGAAGAAGCCGACCGCCTCGAGCTGTCGCTGGACCTGCTGGAGCGCCTGTGCTTCGAGCCGCAACTGACCGGCTGGAACGGCATCGGCTTCGTGATCCAGGCTTACCAGAAACGTTGCCCTTACGTGATCGACTACGTGATCGACCTGGCTCGTCGCAGCCGTCATCGCCTGATGATCCGCCTGGTGAAAGGCGCGTACTGGGACAGCGAAATCAAGCGCGCACAGGTCGAAGGCCTGGAAGGCTACCCGGTCTACACCCGCAAGGTGTACACCGACGTGTCCTACATCGCTTGCGCCCGCAAATTGCTGTCGGTGCCGGAAGTCATCTACCCGCAATTCGCCACGCACAACGCCCACACCTTGTCGGCCATTTACCACATCGCCGGGCAGAACTATTACCCGGGTCAATACGAATTCCAGTGCCTGCACGGCATGGGCGAACCGCTGTATGAGCAGGTTGTGGGCAAGGTTTCCGAAGGCAAGCTGAACCGTCCGTGCCGTGTGTATGCACCGGTCGGCACCCACGAAACACTGTTGGCGTACCTGGTACGTCGCCTGCTGGAAAACGGCGCGAACACCTCGTTCGTCAACCGCATCGCCGACCAGTCAATCTCGATCCAGGAGCTGGTGGCCGATCCGGTAGCCAGCATCGAGCAGATGGCTACGCTGGAAGGCGGTTTCGGCCTGCCACACCCGCGTATCCCGCTGCCGCGTGACCTGTATGGTGCCGAGCGCGCCAACTCCAGCGGCATCGACATGGCCAACGAACATCGCCTGGCCTCGCTGTCCTGTGCCCTGCTGGCCACCGCTCACAACAACTGGAAAGCCGCGCCGATGCTCGGTTGCGCGTCCAGCACTGAAACCCCTGCGCCTGTCCTGAACCCTTCGGATCTGCGTGACGTGGTCGGCCATGTGCAGGAAGCGACGGTCGAAGACGTCGATAACGCGATCCAGTGCGCCCTGAACGCCGCACCGATCTGGCAGGCCACCCCGCCCGCCGAACGTGCGGCCATTCTGGAACGTGCCGCCGACTTGATGGAAGGCGAGATCCAGCCGCTGATGGGCCTGCTGGCCCGCGAAGCGGGCAAGACTTTCGCCAACGCCATCGCCGAAGTGCGTGAAGCCGTGGACTTCCTGCGTTACTACGCGGTACAGGCGCGCAACGATTTCACCAACGACGCACATCGCCCACTGGGTCCTGTGGTCTGCATCAGCCCCTGGAACTTCCCGCTGGCGATCTTCAGCGGCCAGGTCGCTGCAGCACTGGCGGCCGGCAACCCGGTGTTGGCCAAGCCTGCAGAGCAAACTCCGCTGGTGGCCGCCCAGGCCGTGCGCCTGATGTTGGAGGCCGGCATTCCTGAAGGCGTTCTGCAGTTGCTGCCAGGCCGTGGCGAAACCGTGGGTGCCCGCCTGGTCGGCGACGATCGGGTCAAAGGCGTGATGTTCACCGGTTCCACCGAAGTCGCACGCTTGCTGCAGCGCAACGTCGCGGGTCGCCTGGATGCCCAGGGCCGTCCGATCCCGCTGATCGCCGAAACCGGCGGCCAGAACGCGATGATCGTCGACTCCTCGGCACTGACCGAACAGGTGGTCATAGACGTCGTTTCCTCGGCCTTCGACAGCGCCGGTCAACGTTGCTCTGCTCTGCGCGTGCTGTGCCTGCAGGAAGATTCCGCCGACCGCGTGATCGAAATGCTCAAGGGCGCCATGGCGGAATGCCGTCTTGGTAACCCGGAGCGCCTGTCCGTGGACATCGGCCCGGTGATCGACGCCGAAGCCAAGGCTGGCATCGAGAAGCACATCCAGGGCATGCGCGACAAAGGGCGCAATGTTTACCAGGTGGCGATCGCCAACAGCGAAGAAGTCAAACGCGGCACCTTCGTGATGCCGACCCTGATCGAGCTGGAAAGCTTCGACGAGCTGCAACGGGAGATCTTCGGCCCGGTATTGCATGTGGTCCGTTACAAGCGCAAGGACATCGACCAGTTGATCGGGCAGATCAATGCGTCCGGCTACGGCCTGACCCTGGGCGTGCACACGCGCATCGACGAGACCATCGCCAAAGTGATCGACAACGTCAACGCCGGTAACGTCTACGTCAACCGCAACATTGTCGGCGCAGTAGTGGGTGTTCAACCGTTCGGCGGCGAAGGCCTGTCGGGCACTGGCCCGAAAGCCGGTGGTCCGCTGTACCTGTACCGCCTGCTGTCGACTCGTCCTACCGACGCGATTGAACAATCCTTCGCTCGGGGCGATGCTCTCGCAGCACCGGACGTTCGTCTGCGTGACGCCATGAGCAAGCCGCTGACAGCCCTGAAAGCCTGGGCCGACAGCAACAAGTTCGCCGACCTGGCAACCTTGTGCGTGCAGTTCGCGAAGCAATCGCAGAGCGGTATTACCCGTGTTCTGGCGGGCCCGACCGGCGAACGCAACAGCTACGCCATCCTGCCGCGCGAACACGTACTGTGCCTGGCGGAAGTCGAAGGCGACCTGCTGACTCAACTGGCTGCCGTGCTGGCAGTCGGTGGTTCGGCCGTGTGGCCGGAAGCCGAATTGACCAAGGCGGTGTTCGCACGTCTGCCGAAGGACGTACAGGCTCGCATCAAACTGGTTTCCGACTGGAGCAAGGACGAGGTGGTGTTTGATGCGGTTCTGCATCACGGCCATTCCGACCAGCTGCGTGCGGTCTGCCAGCAGGTGGCCAAGCGTGCAGGTGCGATTGTCGGCGTTCATGGGTTGTCCCAGGGCGAAACCAGCATTGCCCTGGAGCGCCTGGTGATCGAGCGGGCGTTGAGCGTCAACACCGCTGCGGCAGGTGGTAACGCCAGCCTGATGACGATCGGTTAAACCGAGAAGCCGGGCACCCTTTGGGGGTGCCTGGTGTTTAGAAGCAAGATCAAAAGATCGCAGCCTTCGGCAGCTCCTGCAGAGAAATTCGATCCCCTGTAGGAGCTGCCGAAGGCTGCGATCTTTTACTTGTCCATCACCAGAATCAATCTTCCTGTTCACCCCGCCCTCCCCACGTCTAGACTCGGCCCATTCCAAAAAAGGTAGGCCGCCATGTCCGAGACGTTGCTCAGTTCCCGCAATCTGGCTTTCGAGCTGTACGAAGTCCTCGATGCCGAAGGCCTGACCCAGCGCGAGCGATTCGCCGAGCACAATCGTGAGACCTTCGATGCCGCCCTGGGCACCGCTCGCAGTATTGCCGAAAAATTCTTCGCGCCGCACAACCGCAAGGGCGACGAGAACGAACCCCGTTACGAGGACGGCCAGGCGATTCTGATCCCGGAAGTGAAGCCCGCAGTGGACGCTTTTCTCGAAGCCGGTTTCCTCAATGCCGCGCGCAGTTTCGAAGCCGGTGGCATGCAATTGCCCACGCTGTTGTCCCAGGCCTGCTTCGCGCACTTCCAGTCGGCCAACGCGGCCTCAACCTCTTACCCGTTCCTGACCATGGGCGCAGCCAACCTGATCGAAAGCTTCGGCACCGAGGAGCAAAAGCGGCGTTTCCTGCAGCCGATGATCGACGGCCGTTTCTTCGGCACCATGGCGTTGACCGAACCCCATGCCGGTTCCTCGCTGTCGGATATTCGCACCCGCGCCGAACCTGCATCCGATGGCACTTATCGGCTCAAGGGCAACAAGATCTTCATTTCCGGCGGCGATCACCCGCTATCGGAAAACATCGTGCACATGGTGTTGGCCAAACTGCCGGACGCGCCGGCCGGGGTGAAGGGTATTTCGCTGTTCATCGTCCCCAAATTCATGGTCAACGACGACGGCAGCCTGGGCAAGCGCAACGATGTATTGCTGGCCGGTCTCTTCCACAAGATGGGCTGGCGCGGCACTACGTCGACGGCGCTCAACTTCGGCGATAACGGCGACTGCGTGGGATATCTGGTGGGCAAACCGCACCACGGCCTGAGCTACATGTTCCAGATGATGAACGAAGCGCGGATCGGCGTCGGCATGGGCGCCGTCATGCTCGGCTACGCCGGCTATCTGTACTCGCTGGAATATGCGCGCGAGCGGCCACAGGGCCGGGTGCCCGACAGCAAGGATCCAAATACCGCACCAGTGGCGATCATCCAGCACGCCGACGTCAAGCGCATGTTGCTGACGCAGAAGGCGTATGTGGAAGGCTCTTTCGACCTCGGGTTGTACGCGGCGCGGTTGTTTGATGACACCACCACGCTTGAGACTGAAAGCGAGCGCAAGCAGGCTCATGAACTGCTGGACCTGCTGACGCCAATCGTCAAATCCTGGCCGTCGGAGTTCTGCCTCAAGGCCAATGAACTGGCGATCCAGATCCTCGGCGGTCACGGTTACACCCGCGAATACCCGGTGGAGCAGTACTACCGCGATAACCGTTTGAATCCGATCCACGAAGGCACTCATGGTATTCAGTCGCTGGATCTACTGGGGCGCAAGCTGGGGCAGAACGGTGGTGCGGGGCTCAAGCAATTGATCCGCCTGATCGCCAACACGGCCGAGCGTGCTCAGGCATACGAGTCGTTAACGCCGCTGCGTGAACCGCTGGAGAAGCTGGTGGCGCGCCTGCAAACCGTGACCATTGGCCTGCTGACCGACCTGGGTCAAGGCAGGGTCAACAGCAGCCTGGCCAACTCTGCCCTGTACCTGAAAGTGTTCGGGCACACGGTGATCGGCTGGCGCTGGCTGGAACAGGCGATTCGCGCCGAGGAAGGGTTGGCCAGGGGCGATGCGGCGGATGTCAGCTTCTATAAAGGCAAGTTGCAGGCGGCGCGGTATTTCCTCACTTGGGAAGTGCCGGGCTGCCACCATGAGCTGGCGATTCTTGAGACCCGGGATGATGTTTGTCTTGGGATGCAGGATGAGTGGTTTTAACCAAAGCCGAAGTAGTGCTGCTCAAATCCAATCGCGGGCAAGCCCGCTCCCATGGGATCTGTGTGTTGAACACACTCTCCGTGAACAACACAGATTCCTGTGGGAGCGGGCTTGCCCGCGATGGCGTCGACCCAGTCACCGCCTTAATCAGCTCAGCTTGAAACTGCCCATCTGCCGCGCCAGATCATCCGCCAACCGCTGCAACGTCTGGCAATCCTCACGGCAAGCCCTGACCTCCCCCGCTGTCGCCCGCGCCAGGTCGGAAATGCCCTGTACGTTGCGGTTGATCTCTTCAGTCACCGCCGACTGCTCTTCGGTCGCCGTCGCCACCTGATGGTTCATGTCGCTGATTCGTTCTACCTGACCAGTAATGGCGGTCAGTGAGGCCCCGGTACGCTGGCTGGACTCAACGCCGGTACCGGTGGCCGCCTGTCCGGAATGCATCGAAGACACCGCATTCTCCGCGCCTTGCTTGAGGCTGCCGATCATCTGCTGGATCTCATCGGTGGACGTCTGCGTGCGTCGGGCCAACGTGCGCACCTCATCCGCCACCACCGCAAACCCTCGCCCCATATCGCCAGCGCGAGCCGCTTCAATCGCCGCATTGAGCGCCAACAGATTAGTTTGCTCGGAAATCCCGCGAATCACCGCCAACACCTGATCGATAGACCCTACCTGATGCGCCAGCTCACCCACAGCTGCCGCGGCGAGGCCAATTTCGTCGGACATGCTCTCGATATGACGAATGGACCCGCCCACCACTTCCCGCGCCTGCATCGCCTCGTCCCGTGCACTTTGCGACGCAACGGCAGCGTTACCGGCGTTCTGCGCGATTTCCTGTACGGTCAGGCCCATCTCATGCACGGCAGTGGCGACCATGTCGGTCATTTCCTGCTGGCGGCCGGAACGCTCGGCGGTATTGTCCACGACCCTGGCAACCTGACCTACAGCTGTGCGCAGGCGCTCGCTGGTCGTCAGCACCTCGCCGATCATGTCGCGCTGGCTGTCCAGGAAGCGATTGAAGCCCCGCGCCAGATCACCGAGCTCATCGGCCCGGCTGGAGTCCAGACGGTGAGTCAAATCTCCACCACCGCTACCGATGGCAACCAGCGCCGCTGTTACCTGGCGGATCGGCCGCACCAGGCCACGGGCCAGCAACACCACCAACAGCAGGCATACCAGGGCGACGGCGAGACCAATGCCGCCACTCATCCACATGGCACGGCGGGCTTCAGCGTAGATCTGCGACTGTGGCACTTCGGCCACCAGCGTCCAGCCCAAATCCCTCAAGGGCAGGCTCAGTGCCAGAAAATCTTCGTCTTCGCGCATGAAGTTAGTGCTGGTGGCAGTTGTTTGACCCATGACGGACCGGGCGGCTGCCTCACCCATCTGCTCGGACAGTGTGCGTTTGCCACTGAACCGAGCTTCGGGATGGACTTGGATCAAGCCGTCAGAACGCACCAGGTAGACCTTGCCGCGCGCACCAAAGCTGTAGTTGTGGATCAGCCCGGAAAGCTCCTTCATGCTCAGGCCAAGCCCTGCAACGCCCACGACTTTACCGGCCTGCTCGACCTTGAGGTCGATGAACAGCGCCAGCTCTCCTGTCGCGGTGTCATTGTCGATATTGAGCGTGCGCGGCTGATCGCTGTCCAGAAATGAGTAGAACCAGGCGTCCTTGGGGTTGGCACGGCTGAGCGTGCGGTCCAGGCCCTTCTCGGTGTAGTAGTGGCTGGACCCGGTGCCCACTATCAATGCAGTGAAGGCCTTGTGCTCGGCGCGAATACCTTCCAGGTAGCTGACAAAACCCGGCGCCTGGGCACTGTTTTCGCCCCCCGCCAGCCAGTCGCGCACCATGCTGTTGCTGGCGATGTCCTTGGCGGCAGTGAGCGGTTGAACAAGGATGCGTTCGATGTCGTTGCGCATCGCTTCGATGCTGGACGGCAGCGCCTGTTCGACCAGATAACTCTGGGCCAGACGATTGACCACGAGGGTATAAATGCCAACCACGATCAGCACGCTGACCAGCAGGGCGGTACCCATGCTCAGGATCAGTTGCCATTGAATACTGCGACGCCAGAACTGCATGGAGCACCCCCAAAGAATAAGAGGCTGGAACACTGCAACAGCCGTGCCGATTGTATACAAGCTAATCGACAATTTATTCTTTGGTTGTGCGCAAAGCCGATCAGGCTTGATTGATGGTCTTGGCGATCACTTCAACCGTGGCGCTGACTTGCTCTTGATAACGGTCGAGTTCGAGCTGATGTTGCTTGCGCATCTCGATCTGCTGAGAGCACAGGTTCATCGCCGCCAGCACGAGCAGCCGGTCACCGATCAGCGTCGGGTACCTCTTCTTCGTGTCAGCCAGTGCAGCCTTCAACATCATGGCGGCGTCCAGCAGGGTTTGCTCCTCCCCGGCCGGCGCCCTGATCGAATAGTCCTCCCCCAGGATGGAGACGACTTTTACCCCTGCGGCGCCCTGACTCATGCGCTGACAGGGCCGGCGCTGACACGCTCAACCAGGGCCTGGATACGCGCTGCGGTAGCGCCGTGTTTCTCTTCCTGTTCCATCAGGTTCAGTTGCAGGTTTTCGTTTTCATCTTTGGCCTGGGCCAATTCTGCGCTCAGGGTCTGGTTCGTGGCGAGCAGGGCCTGGTTCTGTTGTACCAGGTCGCTGACCAGCTGTTCCAATTGGCTAAGGGAGGCTTCCAACATTTTGATTTTCCAAGCATTTTCAAAGGGCGCGTACGATAAAGAAAAGTCACCACGGATGCCAGGGTTATTCAGGCGCAAGGCCTTGATTTTCCTGGCGGGCGACCCTTCTCGCGAGCTTTAAAGACTGTGATTGGCGAATCTGGTTCCTGCACTTCGTCGATAACCCTTGTTGCAGGCTCGAGCTTGCTCGCGACGAACGAAAGACCACCGCACATACCTGGATGCTCGCGTCATCATTCACGACCATCGCGAGCGAGCTCGCTCCTACAGGGAGTGTGCTGTGGATGCGACAAAAAAAGCACAGGCACTCAAGACTTTAGTCTTATGACCGATAAGCCCTCCATACGACAGTCTCAGCGCCGCATGGATGCGCCTTTCCCGGTACACACCATGTCTCTTCGTAATATGAATATCGCTCCGCGGGCCTTCCTCGGTTTCGCCCTGATTGGCGGTTTGATGCTGGTTCTGGGGGTGTTTGCCTTGAACCAGATGAGCAAGATCCGCGCGGCGGGCGAAGACATCGCCTCCGCCAGCGTGCCTAGCGTGAAAAGCCTCGACGAGTTCACGCAATTGACGCTGCGCCTGCGGGTCCTGTCCTACCGCTTGCTGACTAACCGCGAACCCGACGTGCAGCAGAAAACCTATGAGCTGTTCGAGTTGCGTCATCAGCAGATCCGCGCGACGCAGAAGGTTTATGAACCGCTGATCGACGGGCCGGTCGAGCGGGCGGCCTATGACCAGTATCTGCAACTGCTGGGTCAATACCGTCAGCTTGAGGAGCAGATGAAGAGCCTGTCGCGCAACAATCAGGTCGAAGACCTGCGCAAAATGCTCAACACCGAATTGCTGGCCAATTCCGAGGCGGTCAACACGGCACTCGCCAGGTTGCTGGAGATCAATACCCAGCAGATCGCCGAAACCAGCCAGGAGGCAGCCGACCAGTACTCCTCGGCATTTAACCTGGTTGTCGGGCTGCTGGTCCTGGCCTCGGGCCTGACACTGCTGTTCGCCTGGTTGTTGACCAACAGCATTACCAAGCCGATCGCCAATGCCCTGGAAGCCGCCGAAGCCATCGCCGAGGGCAACCTGACTCGCCCGATCACCGTCGATGGCGAAGATGAAGCCGGCCGCCTGTTGCTGGCCATGTCGAAGATGCAGGAAAAACTGCGCGACACGTTGCAGCGAATTTCCGGTTCGGCGACTCAACTGGCCTCCGCCGCTGAAGAGCTCAACTGCGTCACCGATGAAAGCGCCCGCGGCCTGACCCAGCAGAACAACGAAATCGAACAGGCCGCCACTGCCGTGAACGAAATGACCAGCGCCGTTGAAGAAGTCGCGCGCAACGCGGTCAGCACCTCCGAAGCGTCGAAAAACGCCACGACCTCAGCCGGCGACGGCCGCGACCTGGTCCAGGAAACCGTCAGCGCCATTGAACGCATGAGCGCCGATGTGCAGAGCACCGCAAGCCTGATCGGCGACCTGGCCAACGAGTCCCGGGATATCGGCAAAGTCCTGGATGTGATTCGTGGGCTGGCTGACCAGACCAACCTGCTGGCGCTGAACGCCGCGATCGAAGCGGCCCGTGCCGGCGAGGCCGGTCGCGGTTTTGCCGTGGTGGCGGACGAAGTTCGTGCACTGGCCCATCGCACCCAGCAATCGACCAGCGAAATCGAACGCATGATCGGCAGCATCCAGAGCGGTACCGAGCATGCGGTGAATTCGATGCGCAACAGCACCGAGCGTGCCGAATCGACCCTGAACATTGCCCGCGGAGCCGGACTGTCCCTGGAGACGATCAACAATGCCATTGTCGAGATCAACGAGCGCAACCTGGTGATCGCCAGCGCGGCGGAAGAACAGGCGCAGGTGGCGCGGGAAGTGGATCGCAACCTGGTGAACATCCGGGACCTGTCGGTGCAGTCGGCAACCGGGGCGAGCCAGACCAGCGCGGCCAGTAATGAGCTATCGCGCCTGGCGGTGGATCTGAATGGAATGGTGGGACGCTTCCACCTTTAACACGCAAACGCAGCCCCCCGTGGGAGCTGGCTTCCCAGCTCCCACGGGGGGCTGCGCCAAGGCGGATTCAGCTGTTGGGCATTGATCCGCAAAAGCTTTTTGACAGCATCACATTTCAACAGGTTAGAATCGCTGGCACGCAGACTGCATGGTCAGTTTGTGCCCGCCTTTCAGCTTTCCTGGAGTACTGCCTTTGAATGCGACGACCATCAACAGCCTGTTCTTGATCGGCGCGTTGCTGGTAGGTGCGAGCATTCTGGTGAGTTCACTTTCGTCGCGCCTGGGCATCCCTATCCTGGTGATCATCCTGGCCGTGGGCATGGCGGCCGGTGTCGACGGCGCCGGTATCATTTTCGATAACTACCCTACAGCCTATCTGGTCGGCAACCTGGCACTGGCCGTCATCCTGCTCGACGGTGGCCTGCGAACAAGGGTGTCCAGTTTCCGCGTGGCCTTATGGCCAGCACTGTCCCTGGCCACGGTCGGGGTGTTGATCACCACTGGCTTGACTGGCATGGCGGCCGCCTGGCTGTTCGACCTGAACATGATCCAGGGCTTGCTGATTGGCGCCATCGTCGGTTCCACCGATGCGGCGGCGGTGTTCTCGCTGCTGGGCGGCAAGGGCCTGAACGAGCGGGTCAGTGCCAGCCTCGAGATCGAATCCGGCAGCAACGACCCGATGGCGGTGTTCCTCACCGTCACCCTGATCGACATGCTTGCCAGCGGCGAGACCGGGCTGCACTGGAACCTGCTGGGGCATCTGGTGCGCGAGTTCGGCATTGGCGGCGTCATTGGCCTGGGTGGGGGCTGGGTCATGTTGCAGCTGGTCAACCGAATCAACCTGGCCAACGGCCTGTACCCGATCCTGGTGATCGCTGGCGGGCTTGCGGTGTTCGCGCTGACCAACGCGCTGCACGGCAGCGGCTTCCTCGCGGTGTACCTGTGTGGCCTGGTGATCGGCAACCGTCCGGTGCGCAGCCGTCACGGCATCCTGCACATGCTCGACGGCATGGCGTGGCTGGCGCAGATCGGGATGTTCCTGGTGCTGGGCCTGCTGGTAACGCCACACGACCTGCTGCCAATCGCCTTGCCCGCCCTGGGCCTGGCGCTGTGGATGATCCTGTTCGCACGGCCGCTGTCGGTGATGGTTGGCCTGCTGCCATTCAAGGCCTTCCACGGCCGCGAAAAAGCTTTTATCTCCTGGGTGGGGCTGCGCGGCGCGGTGCCGATCATCCTGGCGGTGTTCCCGCTGATGGCCGGCCTGCCCAACGCCCAGCTCTACTTCAACCTCGCATTCTTTATCGTGCTGGTGTCGCTGCTGGTGCAGGGCACGAGCCTGCCCTGGGTGGCGAAGTTGCTCAAGGTAACCGTTCCGCCTGAGCCGTTGCCGATTTCCCGGGCCGCGCTGGAAGTGCATGTAACCAGCGAATGGGAGCTGTTCGTTTATCGCCTTGGGGCCGAGAAATGGTGCATCGGTTCGCCCCTTCGCGAGTTGAAAATGCCCGAAGGCACGCGTATTGCGGCCCTGTTCCGTGGCCAGCAACTGCTCCATCCGTCGGGTAGTACGGTGCTCGAAGTCGATGATTTACTCTGTGTTATCGGCCACGAACACAACCTCCCGGCCCTTGGAAAACTCTTCAGCCAGGCCCCGCAACGGGGGCTTGATTTGCGCTTTTTCGGCGACTTCGTACTCGAAGGAGATGCCCAGCTGGCTGCGGTTGCTGCCCTGTACGGGTTGAAGGTCGAAGGCATCGATCCGGACATGTCCCTGGGCCGCTTCATCGCGCAAAAAGTTGGCGGTGCGCCAGTAGTGGGTGACCAGGTGGAGTGGAACAACACCATCTGGACAGTCGCGGTCATGGACGGGAACAAGATTGGCAAAGTCGGCGTCAGATTTCCCGAAGGAAGTCGCCCGGGTCCGGGACTCTTCCTCTAAACTCCACACTTCGCCAGCTTTCGATCGGTCTCTATGTCAACCCTGCGCACCTATTTCTTCATGGCCCTGCTGGGCTTGAGCCTCTCTATCGGTACGCTGCAAGCCGCCGAACCGCCCACCAGCGAAGCCGTGCAGGCGAGTCTGGACAAGATTGCCGACCGCAAGCTGCCGGAAGCCGATCAGAAAGCCCTGCAGAGCATCCTGCAAAACACCCTGACCCAGCTGGGTAATCAGCGCGATTACGAGCAGAAACTGGCAGCGCTCAAGCAGCAGCTGGCTACCGCGCCCAAGCAGAACATAGAAAACCAGCGCGAACTGGTGCGTCTCAAGGGCACCAAGGTCCTGCCGGTGGAGCAGCGCTTCGCCAACCTGTCGATCCAGCAGCTGGAGCAGATGCTCACCGAGCGCTCTACCCAACAGAGCGATCTGCAAAAAGCCCTGGCCGATGCCAACAGCCTGGTCATCACCGCCCAGACCCGGCCCGAGCGTGCCCAGGCAGAAATCTCCGCCAGCCAGACCCGCATCCAGCAGATCAACAACATCCTCAAGGCCGGCAAGGACGCGGGTAAAACCTTGAGCGGCGAACAGCGCGACCAGCTCAACGCCGAACTTGCGGCACTCAACGCGCTGATCCCCCTGCGTCGCCAGGAATTGGCGGGAAACAGCCAGTTGCAGGACCTGGGTAACAGCCAGCATGACTTGCTTACCGAGAAATCGGATCGCCTGGATCAGGAAATCCAGGAGCTGCAGAACCTGATCAACCAGAAGCGCCTGGCACAGTCCCAGGAGACCGTGACGCAACAGTCCATCGAGGCACAAAAAGCCGGGGGCAGCAGTTTGCTGGCCACGGAAAGCTCGATCAACCTGAAGCTGTCCGACTACCTGCTCAAAACCACCGACCGCCTCAACATCGTCACCCAGCAGAACCTGCAGACCAAACAGCAACTCGACAGCGTCACCCAGAGCGACTCGGCCCTGGACGAGCAAATCAACGTGCTCAAGGGCAGCCTGCTGCTGTCGAAAATCCTCTACAAGCAGAAACAGGCTTTGCCGCGGCTCAAGCTGGACCGCGATCTTGCGGACCAGATCGCCGACATCCGTCTGTATCAGTTTGATGTCAGCCAGCAACGGGAGCTGCTGAGCAACCCGACCATCTATGTCGACAACCTGCTGTCCACCCAACAGCCGGAACAGGTTACCCCGCAATTGCGCAAGAGCCTGCTGGAACTGGCCAATACCCGGGCGGACCTGCTGGAGCGGCTGAACCGCGAACTGAGCGCCGTACTCAACGAATCCATTACCCTGCAACTCAACCAGAAACAACTGCTGAGTACCGCGCAAAACCTGCGCGCCACCCTCGACGAGCAGATGTTCTGGATCCCAAGCAACAAGCCGCTGGACTTCGAATGGATGCACGACGTGCCGGAGCGCCTGCAGCGCCAGGTCACCACCCTGCCATGGGCTTCGAGCCTGAGCGAACTGTCCGACGGGCTGACCCAGCGACCATTGCTGTTCCTGCCCCTGGCGTTGCTGATCGGCGCGCTGCTGTGGCGCCGCAAGAGCCTGTATGCCCGTTTGAACAAGGTTCACCAGGACATCGGCCACTTCAAGCGTGACAGCCAGTGGCACACGCCGCAGGCCATTTTGATCAACATCCTGCTGGCGATGCCGGTGTCACTGGGCCTGGCCCTTTGCGGCCTGGCGCTGCAGATCGACGCACGCGGGCAGAACGCCAATATGGGCGCGGCGCTGTTGCAGATGGCGCAAGCCTGGCTGGTGTTCTACACCGCCTACCGCATATTGGCCCCGGGTGGCGTGGCGGAACTGCATTTCCGCTGGGAGAAGCCACAGGTCGAATTCCTGCAGGGCTGGGTGCGTCGACTTGGTTTGGTCGTGATGGCCCTGGTTGCCGTGGTGGCAGTCGCAGAGCTGCAACCGGCCGCCCTGGCCGATGATGTGCTGGGCATGCCGGTGGTGCTGACCTGTTATGCGCTGATGGCCTGGCTGCTCAGCCGCCTGCTGATCAGCAGCCCGACTCACCAGAACGCCTCGCTGTTCCGCAAGGCCGTGGGCATCCTGTTTACCGCGCTGCCCATCGCGCTGTTCGTCGCGGTGTGCTTTGGCTATTACTACACGGCGCTCAAACTCAGTGATCGGCTGATCAACACGTTGTACCTGCTGATGTTCTGGCTGGTCATTGAAGCCACGTTCGTGCGCGGCCTCAGCGTGGCCGCCCGGCGCCTGGCCTATCAGCGCGCCCTGGCCAAGCGCCAGGCCGCCAGGGAAGCGGGCGATGGCGAAGCGGTGATCGAAGAGCCGACCCTGGACATCGAAAAGGTCAACGAACAGTCGCTGCGCCTGATCCGCCTGGCGTTGCTGGGCGGGTTCATGGCAGCGCTGTACTGGGTCTGGTCGGACCTGATCACCGTGTTCTCGTATCTGGACAACATTACCCTCTACGAATACACCAGCGGCACCGGCGCCAACATGAGCATGGTGCCGATCAGCATCGGCGACATGCTCGGCGCACTGATCATCATCGGTATCACCTTCGCCCTCGCCCGCAACTTGCCAGGGCTGCTGGAAGTGCTGGTGTTGTCCAAGCTGAACCTGGCGCAGGGCAGTGCCTACGCTACGACCACGCTATTGTCCTATGTGATTGCAGGCGTCGGTTTCGTCTCGACCCTGTCGACCCTTGGCGTGAGCTGGGACAAATTGCAATGGCTGGTGGCAGCGCTATCGGTCGGCCTGGGTTTTGGTATGCAGGAGATCTTCGCCAACTTCATCTCCGGCATCATGATCCTGTTCGAACGTCCCGTGCGGATTGGCGACACCATCACCATCGGCAACCTGTCGGGTACGGTGAGCAAGATCCGCATCCGCGCCACCACCATCACCGACTTCGACCGCAAAGACATCATCGTCCCGAACAAGACGTTCATTACCGGCCAACTGATCAACTGGTCCCTGACGGACACTATCACCCGGGTGACGCTCAAGCTTGGCGTCGACTACGGTTCGGACCTGGACCTGGTCAAAGAGCTGCTGCTCAAGGCTGCCCGGGAAAACCCGCGGGTCCTGAAAGATCCCGAACCCCATGTGTACTTCCTCAACTTCGGCGAGAGCACCCTCGACCATGAGTTGCGCATGCATGTGCGTGACCTTGGCGACCGCAACCCGGTGCTCGACGAGGTCAACCGCTTCATCAATCGCGAGTTCAAGAAGCAGCACATCAACATTTCGTTCCGGCAGATGGAGGTCTACCTCAAGAACCTCCACGGCCAGGAATACAAGATGGTACCGATTGAACCGGAAGCCAAAACCATCGTGCCGCTGGTCGATGGCAAACCACCGCAGGAACCTCCTGCAGCCAAGCTCGACTAACCCGCCTATCCCTAGCAGAATGCTCGGACATTCTGCTGGAGATGGCCGGTGAAAGCCCTCGACGAACTGACCTTCGATAATCGCTTCGCCCGCTTGGGCGACGCGTTTTCTGCCCATGTGTTGCCCGAGCCGATCGACAATCCACGCCTGGTGGTGGCCAGCCCTTCTGCCATGGCGCTGCTCGACCTCGACCCGGCCGAAGCTCAGACCCGGGAGTTTGCCGAGCTGTTCAGTGGCCACAAGCTCTGGGCCGACGCAGTGCCCAGGGCGATGGTGTATTCCGGCCATCAATTCGGCTCCTACAACCCCCAGCTGGGCGACGGTCGCGGTCTATTGCTCGGCGAGGTCTATAACCAGGCCGGCGAGCACTGGGACCTGCACCTCAAGGGCGCCGGCCAGACGCCGTTTTCGCGCATGGGTGATGGTCGCGCAGTCCTGCGTTCCTCGATCCGCGAATTCCTCGCCTCGGAAGCCCTGCACGCCCTGAACATTCCCACGACCCGCGCGTTGTGCGTGATCGGCTCGGACACCCCGGTCTGGCGCGAAAAGCAGGAACGCGCAGCCATGGTCCTGCGCCTGTCACCCAGCCACATCCGCTTCGGGCATTTCGAGTATTTCTACTACACCAAGCGTCCCGAACAGCAGGACGAGCTGGGCCAGCATGTACTCTCCATGCACTTTCCCGAATGCCTGGAACAGCCCGAACCCTACCTGGCGATGTTTCGCGAGATCGTCGAACGCAATGCCGAGCTGATCGCCAAGTGGCAGGCCTACGGCTTCTGCCATGGGGTGATGAACACCGATAACATGTCGATCCTGGGCATCACCTTCGACTTCGGGCCTTTCGCATTCCTGGATGACTTCGATGCCAACTTCATCTGCAACCACTCCGATGATCAGGGCCGTTATTCCTTCAGCAACCAGGTGCCGATCGGGCAGTGGAACCTCAGCGCGCTGGCCCAGGCGCTGACGCCGTTCATCAGCGTCGAGGCCCTGCGCGAAACCCTCGGCCTGTACCTGCCGCTGTACCAGGCCCATTACCTGGACCTGATGCGCCGCCGGCTCGGCCTGACCACCGCCGAGGACGATGACCAGAAACTGCTCGAGCACCTGCTGCAACTGATGCAGAACAGCGCAGTCGACTACACCCTGTTCTTCCGCCGCCTCGGCGATGAATCACCGGCGCTGGCCGTTGCCCGATTGCGCGATGACTTTGTCGACATCAAGGGCTTCGATGCCTGGGCCGAGCTGTATGTTGCGCGGGTTGCTCGCGAAGGTACGGTCGATCTGGAACAACGCCGCCAACGGATGCATGCGGTGAACCCGCTGTATATCCTGCGCAACTATCTGGCCCAGAAAGCCATCGATGCTGCCGAGAGCGGGGACTATTCAGAAGTCCGCCGACTGCATGCGGTGCTGAGCAATCCATTCGAGCAGCAGCCAGGGATGGAGGCCTACGCCGAACGGCCGCCAGAGTGGGGCAAGCATCTGGAGATCAGTTGTTCTTCGTGATGGTTGTCAGATAAACGTCTCGACCGACACTGCGAAGCGTTCAGCCAGCCAGCGGACCTGCCGCAGGTTGAGCTGACGCTTGCCGCTAAGGATTTCCGACACGACCGACTGCGCTCCTACACCCGGCAGTTCGCTCTGACTCAGGCCGTGCTCGCGCATCAAATAAGTCTGCTCCGGTTTGAATCAGCCTGATTTCACCAAAATACGCTGCACGATTGAAAACATGAGTAAACGTCTCCAAATCAGTCAAATCGGCTTCTTATCAGGATCCTTGCTCATGACCGAACCACTGCTCATCCCCTGCCCCCATTGCAACGGGCTCAATCGGATCCCAGCCGGGCGCCTGGCTGATCAGCCCAAATGCGGTCGCTGCAAAGCGCCAGTGCTGTTGAAGAGTCCTTTTGAACTGAAGCAAGGTGATTACGCCAGCCAGATCAAGGGGGATTTGCCATTGTTGGTAGACGTCTGGGCTGACTGGTGTGGCCCGTGCAAGTCATTTGCGCCGGTGTTCGAACAGGCGGCCGCGCAGTTGGCAGGCAAATGCCGGCTGGCCAAGCTGGACAGCGAGGCCAACCAGCCGTTGTCGGCTCAACTGGGGATTCGCTCGATTCCCAGCTTGATTCTGTTTAAGAACGGGCGGGAAGTGGCGCGCCAGAGCGGTGCGTTTGCGTTGCCACAGTTGATGAGCTGGTTGCGTAGCCAGGGGATCTGACCACCGCCTAAAAGATCGCAGCCTTCGGCAGCTCCTACAGAATTATGGTCCATCTCGGACCCTGCAGGAGCTGCCGAAGGCTGCGATTTTTTGATCGTCAGGCGTTTTCCAGCAGGTTATGCAGCTCCACAAACTGCTGGGTCAACTTATGCCGTGGGTCCAGATGAATCAGCGGCGTATTGGCCTGGTGCGACTCACGCATCCGCACCGACGTGCCCAGGTATACCGGCAGCACCGGCAACCCTTCAGCGATCAGTTCGTCAAGAATTTGCTGGGGCAGACTCGCGCGGGCCTGGAACTGGTTGACCACAATGCCTTCTACTTCCAGGCCCTCGTTGTGGTCTTCCTTCAACTCTTCGATCTCCGCCAATAACCCATAAAGCGCCTGACGCGAGAAGCTGTCACAATCGAAGGGTATTAACACGCGATCGGCGGCAATCAGCGCCGATACCGCATAGAAGTTAAGAGCCGGGGGCGTATCCAGGTAGATCCTGTCGTAATCCTCGGATAACTCGTCCAGCAGCTTGCGCAGCTTGTTGATCTTGTGCTTCGCCTCGAGCTTGGGCTGCAAGTCCGCCAATTCTGCCGTGGCGGTAATGACATGGAGGTTATCGAAGGGCGTTTCGTAGATATCGACCTGGTTTTTCTTGGAAAACGGCCCGGAGGACAGGGTTTGCTTGAAAAAATCGGCAATGCCCATCGGGATGTCATTGCCGGTAAGTCCGGTCAGGTACTGAGTGGAGTTGGCTTGGGCATCGAGATCCACCAATAGGGTGCGATAGCCCTCGCTGGCGCTGACCGCCGCCAGATTGCAGGCAATGCTGGATTTGCCTACGCCACCTTTTTGATTAAACACCACGCGCCGCATGTCGAAACCTCCGTGTATCAAAGAATGACCGAGTGTAGTGGTCCCAAGCGTCGCTTCGCTACCTCGTTGGGAATTGGACTACAGGGTCATGCGAAAACTCTGAATAAAAAAGGGCCAAGATCAGACAGGATGATCGGATCGAGCCGACATACACGCTGGCCCCGATATGGATAATGCCAAATGATATTTACCAAGGAACCAGCCGGTCCATTTTCCTTGAGCAAAATGTAACCAGCATTTGCTACCCGCTGGCTGCACCGGGATAATGCGCGCCACCTGGCGCTTGACGCCGCGCCATGCTTGTCGCTGGTTCCGTGACTCACCGCGTCAAAAAAGCCCTCAGGGCGGGATGAATGTCTGTGATCAATTTCAACATCGCCCAATGGCGCGCATGGGCCCCTGGGCTCGAAAGCGTGGACGATTGGCAGGCCTGGAGTCGCCAACCGGTGGTCCTGCAGGCCAGCGATGCAGCCCCGGACGTCTCATTTCTGCCCGCCATGCAGCGACGCCGGCTCAGCCGCCTGGCGCGAATGGCCTTCAGTGTCGGCTGGCCGCTGGCCGATGGTCGCAAAGACCTGCCGCTGGTCTTTGTTTCCCGCCATGGTGAAACACCGCGCACGTTCGACATCCTTAGCGACCTGGCCGCCGATCAACCGCTGTCACCGACCCAGTTCAGCCTGTCCGTGCACAACGCGATCATTGGGCTGTGGTCGATCATGCGCGCAGAGACCAGCGAGATGACCGCCCTGGCTGCTGCCGGCGACGGGCTTGAACACGGCATGCTGGAAGCCGTGGCGTTGATCGGCGAAGGCGCGCCGGCCGTGTTGCTGGTGATCACCGAAGAACAGCCGCCGCAGGCCTACTCGCGGTGGATCGACGACGTGCCGTTCCCTTATGCATTGGGCCTTCTGATCACACCCGGCAACGATTGGCAGCTGTCCCTGAACAGTGCTACGGATACAGTGTCAAAAGCTCACTGGCCCCATGCCCTGAATCTCTTGCATACCCTGTTCGGCCAGCAGACTACCTGCCAACATGCCTGGAAAAATCGTGTATGGACCTGGCAACGCAACCTTTGAGCGAAAAGAGCCGCGACGCCTATTACTGGCGACTGCTGGCGACCGCCGCAAGCTTCGCCCTGTTCGGGCTGGGCGGGCTGTGCCTGCGTCTGGTGATTTTCCCCGTGCTCAATTGCCTGCCCGGGGATCCGCAGACCCACCGAATGCGTGCGCGGCGAACCGTGAGTCGGTGCTTCTGGTTTTTTGTGCGGTTCATGGCTCGGGCCGGCGTGTTGACCTACGATATCCAGGGCGCGGAAAAACTCGGCAGGCCGGGGCAAATGATTATTGCCAACCACCCGTCGCTGATCGATGTGGTGTTCCTGATTGGCCTGGTGCGCCACACCAACTGCGTGGTCAAACAAGGCCTGTGGGAAAACCCTTTCACTCGCGGCCCGCTGCGCAGCACCGAATACATCAGCAACGACGGCAGCATGGATATGCTAGACGCCGCCGCCGACGCGTTGAAAAGCGGCCAGACGCTGATCATCTTCCCCGAAGGCACCCGCACCCAGCCTGGCCAATCGCCGGCCTTTCATCGGGGCGCCGCTTCCATTGCCCTGCGCGGTGCGAAAATCCTCACCCCGGTCACCATCAAGGTCAATCCCAGCACCTTGACCAAAGCCGAACCCTGGTATCGCATCCCCAAACGCCGCGTGCACTTCAGTTTCCATGTCGGGGCCGACATAGACCCACAGGCCTTCGCCGCCTGCGGCCCTGCACCGCAAGCCTCGCGCAAGCTCAACGATTATTTGCATTCCTACTACATCAAGGAGCTCGCCGAAGATGAGCGATCTACACCGTGAAATCAAACAACTGATCATCGACGCCCTGGGCCTTGAAGACATCAGTGCGCAAGAGATCGGCGACGACCAGACCCTGTTCGGCGAGGGCCTGGGCCTGGATTCGGTCGATGCACTGGAGCTCGGCCTGGCCATCCAGAAAAAATACGGCATCAAGATCGACGCCGACGCCAAAGACACACGCAATCATTTCAGCAATGTGGCGAGCCTTGCGGCGTTCGTTACTGCAAAACAGGCAGCTTGAGACCGGACCATGCAAACTCGTGACGACATTTTCAACACCCTGCGCGATGCCTTGGTCGAACTCTTCGAACTGGACCCTGAACGCGTGAAGCTCGAATCCAATCTTTATCAGGATCTGGAGATCGACAGTATTGACGCCGTGGACCTGATCGATCACATCAAACGTCAGACCGGCAAGAAAATCGCCGCCGAGGAGTTCAAAACGGTACGTACCGTCAGTGACGTGGTCGAAGCGGTCTACCGCCTGGTTCAACCGGCCGCATGAGGCGACTGATCGGCCTCGGCCTGCTGCTGGCGGGCCTGCTGTACCCCTTCGCGGTGTATTTCGGCATGGAACACTTTGCCCCTTGGCAGTTTGGCCTGCTGTTGGGAAGCCTCTGGCTGGGGCGAGCGCTGCTCGGCCCGCGCAAACCCGGCAGCTTGTGGATGGCCGTGACCGCGATCATTTTTTGCCTGCTGCTGGCATTGTTCGACAGCCCATTGTTGTTGCGCTGGTATCCGGTGCTCATCAGCGGGTTCATGCTCGGTTTGTTTGGCCTGAGCCTGAAATACGGTCCGCCTGTAGTCGAGCGCCTGGCACGGTTGCGTGAGCCGCAACTGCCGCCCCGGGCCATTGTTTATACCCGCCAGGTGACGATCGCCTGGAGTGTGTTTTTTCTCTGTAACGGCTTGCTGGCGACAGCCCTGACCCTTTGGGCGCCGCTGAGCTGGTGGATGTTGTACACCGGCCTGATCTCCTATGGATTGATGGGCCTGATGTTTGCCATTGAATGGCTGATACGACAACGGGTACGAGGCCACCCATGAACTGGATAAAACTTGAGCAACTGCTGCTCAAGGCTCAACCGGAGCGCGCCGTGACGGCCGGGCCGGTGCTGACCCACGCCCAGCTGTGCGAACGCGCACTGCGCCTGGCTGCCGGCCTCGAAAGCCAGGGCATACGGCGCGTTGCCGTGCACCTGGAAGACGCCGCCGACCTGGCCGTCGCCCTGCTTGGCGCCTGGCGCGCCGGCGCCAGCGTGCTACTTCCGGCCGACCTGCAACCCGTTACCCGGCAACGCTGGTCCGCGGAAGTCGACCTGTGGTTGACCGACCTGGCCGACGACGCACATCTGGAGGATTACCGGGGCGCGCCCCTGGGCGCAGTCGGGCTCGACCTGGACCAATGCCAACTCAGCCTGTGCACGTCAGGCTCCAGTGGCGAGCCCAAGCGCATCGACAAAACCCTGGGCCAGCTGGCCAATGAAGTGCAGGCCCTGGAGGCCCTGTGGGGTGCCGACCTTGGCCAGGCCTGCATCATCGGCAGCGTCGCCACCCAGCACATCTATGGGTTGCTTTTCCGAGTGCTGTGGCCGCTGTGCGCCGGTCGGCCGTTCGTGCGCAAACAGCTGGCGTTTCCCGAAGATCTGCAGCGCGCCAGCCGCGAGTGCCCGACATTCGCCTGGGTCGCCAGCCCGGCGCTGCTCAAGCGCATGGGCGACAACCTTGACTGGCCCGCCCTGAGTGCAGTTCGCCGGGTTTTTTCTTCTGGTGGCGCCTTGCCGGCCGAAGCGGCGCGAAGCCTGCACCAGCGCCTGCAACAATGGCCGACGGAAATCCTCGGCAGCTCGGAAACCGGCGGTATTGCCTGGCGCCAGGCCGATGAGCCCTGGCAGCCATTTGCCGACGTTGAACTGGCGCTGGACAGTGACGGTGCGTTGCTTGTCAGCTCTCCGTACATGCCCCCAGGCCATGTTGAACATACCGCCGATGCCGCGCAAATTGCCGCCGACGGCCGTTTTGAGCTACAGGGGCGGCTGGACCGAATCGTCAAACTGGAAGAAAAACGTATCTCGCTTCCAATGCTCGAACAGGCGTTGAGCACCCATGAGTGGGTGGCTGAAGCACGCATGGGTGTGGTGCAGGAAAACCGCGCGTCGCTGGGCGCGCTGCTGGTCTTGAGCGAGTCAGGCTTGCACGCGTTGCGCAATCAGGGCCGGCGCGCCGTTACCGAGGAGCTGCGCCAGCACCTGGGCCAGCACTGCGAAACCCTGGCTTTGCCGCGACGCTGGCGTTTTCTGCGACAACTGCCGTTCAACAGCCAGGGCAAGCTTGCGCAAGCGGATGTCGAGGGGTTATTGCTGGCTGCTCGGCCGAAATTGCCGGAAGTACTGCAACAGATCGAAAACGATGGCGAGTGGAGCCTGCAATTGGCGGTGCCACCGGACCTGGCGTTCTTCAGCGGCCATTTCCCCAAGGCGCCGGTGTTGCCCGGTGTGGTGCAGGTCGATTGGGCCCTCGCCCTGGGCCAACGATTGATCAACCTGCCGGAAAAATTCGCCGGTATGGAAGTCCTGAAATTCCAGCAATTGGTGCGCCCGGGGGATCAGGTCCAGTTGCACCTGCGTTTTGATCCGGTGCGCGGCAAGCTGTATTTCGCTTATCGCAATGAAACCGCGACCTGTTCCAGTGGGCGGATTCTGCTGGAGGCGGCGAGCGATGCTTGATTCTGGCAAGTGCTGCGCACTCAATCGCCCAGGGGGATGTGCTCATGCATAACCCTTGCGCCGTCATCCCGGTCTACAACCACGAAACCGCGATTACCACCGTGGTCGAGGCGGTACTTGGCAGCGGTCTTCCCTGCATCCTGGTGGACGATGCCAGCGCCCCGTCCTGTGCAAAAGTGCTCGATCACCTGGCGCTGCGCGAAAAGGTATTCCTGATTCGCCTCGCCGCCAACCAGGGCAAGGGCGGTGCGGTCATGACCGGTCTGCGCGAAGCCGCGCGCCTGGGGTTCACTCACGCATTGCAGGTGGATGCCGACGGCCAGCACGACCTGCAGGACATCGGCACCTTCATCGAGCAGTCTCGCGCCCACCCCGAAGCGATTATCTGCGGGTACCCGCAATACGACGCAAGCGTCCCCAAGGGCCGCCTGTATGCCCGCTACCTGACCCACGTGATGGTCTGGATCAACACACTGTCGCTGCAGATTCGCGACTCGATGTGCGGCTTTCGCGTGTATCCGTTGCCGCCCGTACTGGCCTTGATCGACTCGGCGAAAATCGGCAAGCGCATGGATTTCGACTCGGACATCCTGGTGCGCCTGGCCTGGCGCAATCAACCGATGCTGTGGCGGCCTACACGGGTTCATTATCCGCTGGATGGCGTTTCACACTTTCGCCTGCTCCACGACAACGTACTGATATCGAGCATGCACACGCGGCTGTTTTTCGGCATGTTGTTGCGCGCGCCGGCGATGCTCTGGCAGCGGTGGCGCACATGAGCAGCAACTCCAACAAGGCGCACTGGGCCGACCGTGAGGAGCGCGGCAGTTTCTGGCTGATGAAGCTCACGGCATTCGGTGCCCGGGTGCTGGGTCGGCGCCTGTTGAGCCCACTGTTGTATGGCATCGTCCTGTACTTTTTCCTCTTTGGTCGAAGCGCTCGCCGCAGCGCCTGGCAATACCAGCAACGGCTTGCCGACTGGAGCGGGCGCAGCGAATTGCGCCCGACCCACTGGCGCGTCTTCGGCCAATTCATGGCATTTGCCGACTCGATGCTCGACAAACTCGACGTCTGGAACGGCAAGCTGAGCATCGAGCAGATCGAAATCATCGACCCCGCCCTGCTGCGCGGTCAATTGCGTGGCTCCCGCGGCCAGATGCTGGTGGGTGCGCACCTGGGCAATCTCGAGGTGTGCCGCGCCTTGGCGGAGATCGGCGAAAAGGTCACCATGAACGTGCTGGTGCACACCAAGCATGCCGAGCAGTTCAACCGACTGCTGGGCGAAGCCGGCGCGACCAACTTGCGCCTGATTCAGGTGAGCGAGCTTGACCCGGTGATTATGCTGCAACTGCACGAGCGCCTGGAACGTGGCGAGTGGCTGGCAATTGCCGGCGATCGTGTCCCACTGCATGGCGGGCGTAGCGTCACGGTGGACTTTCTCGGCCATCAGGCCGCATTTCCCCAGGGCCCATGGCTGCTGGCTGGCCTGCTCAAATGCCCGGTAAACCTGTTGTTGTGCCTGAAGAAGCCAACGGGCGATTATCGACTGACACTCGAGCCGTTCACCGATGCCGTGACCTGGAAACGCAGCGAGCGCGAACAGGTCATTCATCAGTGGGCGAGCCGCTACGCCGAACGCTTGGGTCACTATTGCCTCGAAGCACCACAACAATGGTTCAACTTTTACCCTTTCTGGAAGACCGATGACGACGCCAACGCTTGAGCCGGTAACCTTCGGCGAACTCCCCCTGCGTATTGAAGATGTACGGGCCCTGGCCAACCGCCAGGTGCCTGTGCAGTTGCAAGGCGACGCCCTGTTTCGCCAGCGCATCGCCAAAGGCCCGCAGTTCCTGGATTCGCTGCTGGACAAGGAAGGGGTGATTTACGGCGTGACTACCGGCTATGGCGACTCCTGCGTAGTCGCGGTGCCGCTGCATCACGTCGAGGCGCTGCCTCGTCACCTGTACACATTCCACGGTTGCGGCCTGGGCAAGTTACTCGACGCCCAGGCGACCCGCGCCGTGCTCGCTGCACGCCTGCAGTCGCTGTGCCAGGGTGTGTCGGGGGTTCGCGTGGAACTGCTGGAGCGCCTCCAGGCCTTCCTTGCACACGACATCCTGCCGCTGATACCGGAGGAAGGCTCGGTGGGCGCCAGCGGCGACCTGACCCCGTTGTCGTATGTCGCCGCGACGTTGTCCGGCGAGCGCGAAGTCATGTTTGGTGGCGAACGCCGGCCAGCGGCCGACGTCCATCGCGAACTGGGCTGGGAACCCCTGGTGCTCAGGCCCAAGGAAGCCCTGGCATTGATGAACGGTACCGCCGTCATGACGGGCCTCGCCTGCCTGGCCTACGCGCGAGCCGATTACCTGCTGCAACTGGCCACCCGCATCACCGCAATGAACGTGGTGGCGCTGCAAGGCAATCCGGAACACTTCGACGAGCGCCTGTTCGCCGCGAAACCCCATCCGGGGCAGACGCAGGTCGCTGCATGGCTGCGCAAGGACCTGGCTATCGACGCTCCCACCGCACCGCTGCATCGCCTGCAGGATCGCTATTCCCTGCGGTGTGCGCCCCACGTGCTCGGCGTATTGGCCGATAGCCTGAACTGGTTGCGCTCGTTCATCGAAATAGAACTCAACAGCGCCAACGACAATCCGATCATCGACGCTGAAGCCGAGCGGGTACTGCACGGCGGTCATTTCTACGGCGGCCACATCGCCTTTGCGATGGATAGCCTGAAGACCCTGGTTGCCAACGTCGCCGACCTGCTCGATCGTCAGCTCGCACTGTTGGTCGACGAGCGCTACAACCATGGCTTGCCGAGCAATCTGTCGGGTGCCACGGCTGATCGGGCGATGCTCAATCACGGCTTCAAGGCGGTGCAGATCGGTACGAGCGCGTGGACTGCGGAAGCCCTGAAGAACACCATGCCGGCCAGCGTCTTTTCCCGCTCCACCGAGTGCCACAATCAGGACAAGGTGAGCATGGGCACCATCGCTGCACGGGATGCGATTCGCGTGCTGGAGCTGACCGAACAAGTGGCTGCCGCGACGCTGCTGGCCGCCAACCAGGGCGTCTGGTTACGCAGTAAAGCCGAGGACGCGCGTACATTGCCGCCGGCACTTGCCGCCATGCACGCGCAGCTGGCTGAAGATTTCCCGCCGGTCATCGAGGACCGGGCCCTGGAGAGCGAGTTGCGCCTGTGCCTGCAGCGTATCGCCGAACAACACTGGAGGCTGCATGCGTAGCAAGGGTGTGCTTCACATCGATACGCAAATCCTCGTGCCGTTCTTCGACGTCGACACCATGCACGTCGTCTGGCACGGCCATTACATCAAATACCTGGAAGTCGCCCGCTGTGCGTTGCTGGACCGAATCGGCCACAACTACAGCGCCATGGTCGAGTCGGGCTACGCCTGGCCGGTGATCGACCTGCAGCTGCGGTATGTACGTGGCGCGGTGTTCGGTCAGAAGCTCAACGTCCGGGCGAACCTGGTGGAATGGGAGAACCGGTTGAAGATCAACTACCTGATCACCGACCTGGAAACCGGCGAACGCCTGACCCGCGCTGTATCCGTGCAGGTCGCCGTCGATATGAGCAATCGCGAAATGCAACTGGCTTCACCCAAGATCTTTACCGATGCAGTGGAAAAGGTGCTCGAATGAACTGGCGGACAACCTGCTGCAAATTTCTGGTGGCAGGCGTCATGCTGCTGGGTACTTCACTGGCCCAGGCTTTTGATCTGCAGCAGCTCAGCGATCAACTGGGCAAACCTGACGTGATCCACGGCAGTTTCATCCAGGAAAAACACCTGCGCGCCCTGCCCCAGCCGCTGACCAGCAAGGGCACATTCGTCCTGGCGAAAAACCACGGCCTGCTCTGGCTGCTCAGAACACCGCTGCAGCAGGATTATCGGATCACCGCCAAGGGCATCGCCCGGCGCGAAGGTAACGGCTGGCAAATGCTGCCGGGCAAAAGCGCCGGAGCCGAGCAGAACCGTTTGTTCCTCGCGGTGCTGCAAGGTGACAGCAGCGGGCTGCAACGAGACTTCGACCTGTCGCTCAGTGGCGATGCACAGGACTGGAAGTTGACCCTGATCCCGCGTTCGCTGCTGTTAAAGCAGGTGTTCAACCAGATCAACATTGCCGGGGCCGAGTTGGTGCACAGTATCGAACTGCTTGAAACCCAGGGCGACAGCACCCTTTTACGCATGCAGGACAGTACCGCCGCGCAACCGTTGAGCGACTCGGAGCAACATGACTTTGCCGAGTGAACGCAGGCTCCCGCAGATTTTCCTGATCCTGCTACTGGTGGTACTGGCGCTGGCCGGTTGGCAATGGCGTAACGGCCCACCGCTGTCGGCCAACCTGATGGAGCTGGTACCAGGCACGGCACCGGATGCACTGGAGTCACGCGCCGAGCAGCGCATGCAGGAACCGTTGAACCGCGAGATGCTGGTGCTGGTCGGCCACGCTGATCGCCAACAGGCCGTGGCCATGGCGCAGCAACTCGGCGAGCAATGGCAAGCCAGCGGCCTGTTCGAAAAGGTCCAGTGGAACCTGCAAGCCGACTTGCCGGCGCTGCGCACCCAGCTGCTGGAGGGTCGCCTGGCGATGCTCTCGGTCGAAGATCGCCAGGAGTTGATCGAGCACCCCGAAGCGTTCATCCAGCAGCGCGTGCAAGGCCTCTTCGACCCCTTCACCGGTTTCAGTCTGGTACCCAGCCAGGAAGACTGGCTAGGGTTAACCGGACGCATCCAGAACAGCCAGCCCCAACACGGCGCCGTACAACTGGACATCGGCAGCGGTGCGCTGGTGGCTGATACTGACGGAATAAGCTGGGTGCTGCTGCGCGCGCGCACCACCGGCAATGCATTCGACATGAAGCTGCCCCTGCAGGTCGCCGAACTGCTCCAAAGCAGCCGTGCCGAAGCCGCCCAGGCCAAGGTACAACTGTTGGCGGCCAGCGGCCTGCTCTATGCCGCAAACGGCCAGCAGCAAGCCACCCGCGAAATGACCTGGGTCGGCGGCGGCGCCACGATCGGCATTCTATTATTGCTACTGCTGGCCTTCCGGCGCTGGCGCGTCTTGCTCGCCTTTGTCCCGGTGCTGGTGGGCATGCTCTTCGGTGCGGTGGCCTGCGTCGCCCTGTTCGGCCATATGCATGTGATGACGCTGGTGCTCGGTTCGAGCCTGATCGGCGTGGCGGTCGACTACCCGCTGCATTACCTGTCCAAAAGCTGGAGCCTGAAACCCTGGCGCAGCTGGCCAGCCCTGCGCCTGACCTTGCCCGGCCTGACGCTGAGCCTGATCACCAGTTGCATCGGTTACCTCGCCCTGGCCTGGACTCCGTTTCCAGCGCTGACCCAGATCGCGGTGTTCTCCGCAGCGGGTCTGATCGGCGCCTACTTGTGCGCGGTATGCCTGCTACCGGCATTGCTGAAGGGTGTGCAATTGCGCCCTGCTCAATGGCCGTTAAGGGTTTGCGAAAGCCTGCTGCTGTGCCGCGAAGCACTGCTCAAGCGGGCCAGCACCCCGGTATTGCTGGCAGTGCTGGTCGCCTTCTGCGTCGCCGGCCTGCTGCAGCTCGACAGCAAGAACGATATTCGCCAATGGGTCGGCGCGCCCCAGCAGCTGACGGACGAAGCCCAGACCATTGCCCGGATCACCGGCTATCAGCCCACCAGCCAGTTCTTCCTGGTGCGCGCGGCCGATCAGCAGCAATTGCTCGAACGCCAGAACGCGCTGAGCGAGCGACTCGATCAACTGGTCAACCTGGAGAAACTCCAGGGTTACCTGTCCCTCAATCAACTGGTCAGCCCGCCCAGCGAACAGGTACAGGTTCGCGAAGCGCTGAACAAACTGGCGCAACACTGGCAGCCGTTGCTTGATCTCGGCGTGCCGGTGGCAGCACTGCAAGCCGAACTCGAGAGCTTGCGCGCGTTGCCGATCCAGGATGTCGACACGGCGCTACGCGGCCCGCTGGCAGAGCCCTATCGTGCCCTGTGGCTGGGTTCGACCGATGACGGAGGCGTAGCGGCGATGGTCAGCCTGCAAGGCTTGAATAACCCCGCGCTGCTGCAGGTTCAGGCCCTGGACCTGCCGGGTGTGGAGCTGGTCGATCGCCTGGGTGAATTGAACAGCGTCTTCGCCGCGACCCAGATCAACGCCGCCGAGTTGAAACTGGCCTCCTGCGTGCTGATCGTGCTGGTGCTGATCCTGCCGTTCGGCCTTGGCGGCGCCTTGCGCATTGTCACTCTGCCGCTGCTGGCCGCGCTGTGCAGCCTGGCCGGTCTGGGCTGGCTGGGGCAGCCGCTGACATTGTTCAGCCTGTTTGGCCTGCTATTGGTCACCGCCATCAGCGTCGACTACGCGATCCTCATGCGCGAGCAGGTCGGGGGGGCGGCAGTGAGCCTGCTGGGCACCTTGCTGGCGGCGCTGACCACTTGGCTGTCATTCGGTCTGCTGGCCGTGTCGAGCACGCCTGCGGTGAGCAACTTCGGCCTGTCCGTGAGCCTGGGGCTGGTGTTCAGTTTCATGCTGGCGCCGTGGGCTGGCCGCCAGAGTCATGCGGTTGAAACGGCGGAGTCGGTGGCATGATGATCGCCCTGTTCTGGATTCTGGCCCTGAGTCTGTTTGCCCTGGCGACCTACGTCGGGCGCCGCTTTGGCCTGATCCCTATTGTCAGCCAGTTGCTGCTGGCCACCATCGGTTTGCCGCTGTTGATGTACTTCTGGATCGAGCCCGGCTGGCAATTGAGTGGCGCCCAGCTTGTCTCGCCGGCCTGGCTGAAAAACCTCTACAGCCTGAGTTTTGCCCTGTTACTGGGGCATATCCTCAGTGACGTCATCGACCTGCGTCTGGACCGCCAGAGCCTGAAAATTGCCCTGCCGAGTTTCTGCATTCCCTTCGCTTGCGGACTGGCTACTGCGGTATGGCTGTTGCCCGCGCAGCCCTGGATCAGCTCGCTGGCAGTCGGCCTGCTGTTCGCCATCACCGCAATTCCCGTGTTGTACCTGTACTTGCGACACATCAACTACCCGAGCGCTGCGACGCGACGCCTGGTGCAGACCGCCATCCTGATCGACCTCACGTGCTGGACCCTGTTCGCCATCGCCCAGGGCAGCCTGCACTTGAGCGGTCTGCTGCTGCCATTGGCAGGAGCCTGCCTGCCGTTACTGCTGAGCCTGCTCGGCATGCGCCAACCGTTGTTGCACAGCGGCTGTTTCTTCGCGCTGCTGGTGGTTGCCGAACACTTCAAGCTCAATGCACTGATTCTCGGCATCGGCTACCTGCTGTGCATGGCGGCCTTGAAAGTGCCATTAGTCCTGCCGCTGCCGGCGGCCTGGATGAGTCGGTTGCAGACGAACATCGCGATCCCGCTCATTCTCACGTTCGGCATCGTGCAAATCGACGTCCATAGCGCCATGGCCAGCCTTGGCTGGGGGCAGCTGGCAGCGTTGCTGGTGTTGCCGATAGCCAGCAAATTGCTGGGCAACTGGCTGGGCCTGGGCTGGGCCGGTGCTTCGTTTGAAGGCGCCAGTCGCTGGCGGGAAAGTGTTCTGCTGAATATTCGCGGTTTGAGCGAGATCGTCTTTCTCAACCTGCTGCTGCAACAACATCTCATCAGCCCGGCGCTGTATTTTGCGCTGATGCTGATGGGACTGATCGCGACATTGCTGCCGGCACTGGTCGGCATGCACCGAATCCCCATGAACATCGCCGCCCCGGCAAGGACCCCCCATGCCAACAGTTGAAACGGAACGTCGCCAGGTGGTTGTCATCGGCGCAGGCCCTTCGGGTGCCATCGCCGGCGCTTTGCTCAAACGCAAAGGGCATGATGTGCTGATGATCGAGCGTCAGCATTTCCCGAGGTTTTCCATTGGTGAAAGCCTGCTGTCCCACTGCCTCGACTTCGTCGAGGAAGCGGGCATGCTCGATGCAGTAAACGCCGCCGGTTTCCAACTGAAAACCGGGGCGGCCTTCGCCTGGGGCGAGCAGTACAGCGCGTTCGACTTTGGCGACACCTTCAGCAACGGCAAACCGACCACCTTCCAGGTGCTGCGCGCCGATTTCGACAAGCTGCTGGCGGACCAGGCAGCGCTGCAAGGCGTCGAAATCCGCTACGGTGAAACCATCGTCAGCGTGGTGGCCGACCCGGCAAAACCTCAGCTCGGCGTGCTGCGCGAAGATGGCAGCGAGTACCGCATAGAAGCCCAATTCATACTCGATGCCAGCGGCTACGGGCGGGTCCTGCCGCGCCTGCTCGACCTCGAAGCGCCGTCGAACTTTCCGGTGCGCCAGGCCGTGTTCACCCATGTCGAAGACCATATCGACAATCCGGCCTTCGATCGCAGCAAAATCCTCGTCACCACCCATCCAACCCAGCGCGATATCTGGTTCTGGACCATCCCGTTCAGCAATGGCCGGTGCTCTGTGGGCGTGGTCGCGGCGGCGGAACATTTCGCGGGGCGCGCAGACAATCTGGACGACTGCCTGCGTGGTTTTATCGCCGAAACCCCAAGCCTGTCGGCCGTGCTCGACAACGCAGTCTGGGACACCCCCGCGCGCACCATCGGTGGTTATTCGGCCAACGTCAAATCCCTGCACGGGCCCGGCTTCGCGCTGCTGGGTAACGCTGCCGAATTCCTGGACCCGGTGTTTTCCTCCGGCGTGACCATTGCCATGCGCTCGGCGAGCATGGCCGCTGCGGTACTGCATCGCCAACTGCAGGGTGAAAATGTCGACTGGGAAAGCGACTTTGCCGTCCCGCTCAAGCGTGGCGTCGATACGTTTCGCTGCTACGTGGAAGGCTGGTACGCCGGAACCTTCCAGGACGTGATCTACCATCCGGGCAGTTCACCGGACATTCGCCGCATGATCAGCGCGATCCTCGCCGGTTATGCCTGGGACGAACGCAACCCGTTCGTGGCCGAACCCAAACGCCGGCTGCGGATGCTCTCGGAACTGTGCGCAAGGGACGCCACATGAGTTTCCTGAGCGACAATTACGTCGAGGAAACCCGCTTCGGTTTCTGGTTCCTGCGCAGCCACACCTGGCAGCACCACGTGTTGCGGGTGGCGATCAATGACCTGCGCAGCCTGTTCAGCGAACCACCACCCGCTCATCCCGTGCTGCTCGATGCCGGTTGTGGCCAGGGCAAGTCGTTCCAGCTGTTGCACCAGACCTTTGCACCGCAACGCCTTACAGGCCTGGATGCCGACCCTCACAGTCTCGAACTCAGCCGTGAAGAAGCCGCTCGCCAGTGCATCGAAGTGGAACTGATCGGCAGTGACTGCGCGAGCATTCAACTGCCGGACGCCAGTGTCGACCTGTTGTTCTGTCACCAGACGTTCCATCACCTGGTGGAGCAGGACCTGGCCCTGGCCGAGTTCTATCGAGTATTGAAACCTGGTGGGTATCTGCTGTTCGCCGAATCCACCGAGGCTTACATTGATACCTGGGTGATTCGCTGGTTGTTTCGCCATCCCATGCATGTGCAAAAAAGTGCCGCCGGTTATCTGCAGATGATTCGCCAACAGGGTTTCGAGTTCGGCCCGCAGAACGTGTCCTACCCATACCTGTGGTGGAGTCGCGCCAGGGATTTTGGCCTACTGGAGCGCCTGGGCCTGCAACGGCCAAAAGCCGCTGGTGAGCGGGAAGAAACCCTGGTCAATGTGGTGGCGCGCAAACCGCTTGAAGGTGCCGTTTGATGAGTATTTTCAACGCCGCGCAATCCTGCAGGAGTGAGCCTGCTCGCGATAGCGAGGGGTCAGGCAACTGGATTGTTGATTACTTCGCCGCCATCGCGAGCAGGCTCGTTCCCGCATTTTTGCTGCTCGGTACAGTGCTGCTGAGCGCCTGCACCAGCCGCGCGCCGCTGCCCGAGCAAACGCCTGACCTGCCGCTGCCCATGCAACTGCATATCCAGCGCCTGCAAGCCGACCAGCGCCTGGACTGGGTACTGGTGATCCAGCGCGAAGGGCCGGGCATTCGCTGGTCGCTGATGGACCTGCTGGGCATTCCCCAAGCCCGGCAGAAACTGGTCGACGGCGCATGGCACGCCGACGGCCTGCTGCCACCCAATGCCGAAGCGCGGGAACTGTTCGCCGCGTTGCTGTTTGCGCTGACCCCCAGGGATCAATTGCAAGGCAACTATCCGACCGCCTGGCAACACGGTACGCAACGGTCATTGCCCGAGCGTTGGGACGTGCGCTACAGGCAATCGCAAAACTTCGATCTGACCCTACCCAAAGGTCCGAAATACCAGGTCACGCCCCTGAGCGGGGACACGCCATGACGGCCTATTTAAACGCCCTGGGGGTGATTTGCGCCCTGGGCCGGGGCAAGGAGGAGGTCAGCCGCAACCTGTTTGCCGGCGACTGCTCCGGAATGCGCGACGAAGCCGGCTGGATTGTCGATCGTACGGTGCCGGTGGCGGCTGTGCGCGGCGACCTCGTGGCCATCCCTGTCGAACTGTCGGAGCAAGCCAGCCGCAACAATCAGCTGCTGCTGGAAGCCGCCCTGCAGATTCGCGAGGACATTGACCAGGCGATTGCGACCTACGGCCGCCATCGCATTGGCGTGGTCCTGGGCACCAGCACTTCAGGCATAGACGAAGCCAGCCGCGGCCTGGCCCATTACATTCGCGAGGAGGTGTTTCCCGCTGACTACAACTACCAGCAACAGGAACTCGGGGCGCCGGCGAATTTCCTCGCCGACTGGCTGCAAACCAGCGGTCCGGCCTATGTCATCTCTACCGCGTGCACCTCAAGTGCCCGGGCGCTGATGAGCGCCCAGCGCCTGTTGAACATGGGGTTGTGCGATGCGGTGCTGTGCGGCGGAGTCGACAGCCTGTGCAAACTGACCCTCAACGGTTTCTCGGCGCTGGAGGCCGTGTCCGGTCAGCGCTGCAACCCGTTTTCAGTCAATCGCAACGGCATCAACATCGGCGAAGCGGCCGTACTGTTCCTGATGACCAGACAGCCCGGCGGCAGCCCGTCGATTGCGCTGCTGGGCAGCGGTGCGAGTTCCGATGCACACCATATTTCCGCGCCGGAACCGGCTGGCCGCGGCGCCCTGCAGGCCATGCGCAAGGCCCTGGATCGTGCGAATCTGCAACCGTCCCAGATTGCCTACCTGAACCTGCACGGCACGGCCACACAACATAATGATTCGATGGAAAGCCTGGCGGTGACAACCCTGTTCCCGGATGGGGTGCCCTGCTCGTCGACCAAACCGCTGACCGGCCACACCCTCGGCGCAGCGGGCGCCCTGGAAGCTGCGTTCTGCTGGCTGAGCCTGTGCAAGGACAATCTGCAGCACGCCATGGCGCCGCATGTCTGGGATGGTCAACCCGACCCTGACCTGCCACCTCTGAACTGGGTGACCAGGACGGATCGCCTGTCGTCCATTGCACCGCGCTACCTGATGAGCAATTCCTTCGCTTTCGGTGGCAATAACGTCAGCCTGATAATAGGAGACGCACCATGATCGACTGGCCGCTCGCCGAACTGCTGCCGCACGCTGGCGACATGATCCTGATCGAACAGATCCTGTCGTTCGATGATGAGCAGATCCACACCCGCCTGGAGGTCAGGCCTGAAGGCCTGTTCAGCCGCCCCGACGGCAGCTTGCCGGCCTGGGTCGGCATCGAGCTGATGGCCCAGAGCGTCGCCGCCTATGCCGGCTGTCACGCCCGCCAGCGCGGCGACGCGGTCGCGCTGGGTTTCCTGCTCGGCACCCGCAAGTTCGAATGCAATGTGGAACACTTCCCGGTCGGCACCGAGCTGACCATACACGGGCTGCGCTCACTGGAAGATGAGAACGGCATGGGTGTATTCGAATGTCATATCAATGCCCCCGGCATCCACGCCACCGCTCGTCTGAACGTGTTCCGCCCGCCTCAGGCCGCGCAATATCTTGATGAATCAAAGGAGTCCAGTCATGACTGAATCCATACTGGTCACCGGTTCCAGCCGTGGTATCGGGCGCGCCATTGCCCTGCGTCTGGCCCAGGCCGGCCATGACATCGTGCTGCATTGCCGCAGTGGCCTGGCGGAAGCTGGCGCGGTCAAGAAAGAGGTCGAAGCCTTGGGGCGAAAAGCCCGCATACTGCAATTCGATGTGTCCGACCGCGCCAGCTGCAGGGTCATCCTTGAAGCGGACGTAGAAACCCACGGTGCCTATTACGGCGTGGTGCTCAACGCCGGACTGACCCGCGACGGTGCTTTTCCGGCGCTGAGCGAGGATGATTGGGATGTGGTGATGCGTACCAACCTGGACGGTTTCTACAATGTGCTGCACCCGGTGATGATGCCAATGATCCGCCGCCGTGCGGCCGGGCGCATTGTGTGCATTACCTCGGTATCGGGACTGATCGGCAACCGTGGCCAGGTCAACTACAGCGCTTCCAAGGCGGGTTTGATCGGCGCGGCGAAAGCCCTGGCGATCGAGCTGGGCAAACGCAAGATCACCGTCAACTGTGTCGCACCCGGCCTGATCGACACGGCGATGCTCGATGAAAACGTGCCGGTGGAAGAACTGATGAAGATGATCCCCGCACAGCGCATGGGCACCCCAGAAGAGGTGGCCGGCGCGGTGAATTTCCTGATGTCGGCGGAAGCGTCGTACATCACCCGCCAGGTTCTGGCCGTCAATGGAGGCCTGTGCTGATGAAGCGCGTCGTCGTCACCGGCATGGCCGGTATCACCTCATTGGGCAGCAACTGGGAAACCATAGCCGGCAACTTCGCGGCCAACCGCAGCGGCATCCGCCGGATGGACGAGTGGGACCGTTTCACCGAGCTCAACACTCGCCTGGCCGGGCCCATTGATGACTTCAAGGTGCCCGCCCACTGGACCCGCAAGCAACTGCGCAGCATGGGCCGGGTATCGCGCCTGGCGGTAGGTGCCGCGGAGCAGGCTCTGGCCGATGCCGGGTTGCTGGGCGATGCATCGATCAAGGACGGACGCATGGGCGTGGCGTGCGGCTCGTCCACTGGCAGCACCGACGAAATCAAAGCGTTCGGCAATATGCTGCTCAACTCGGTGGCCGAGGGGCTCAACGCCAATTCCTACGTGCGCATGATGCCGCACACCACGGCGGCGAACATCAGCATCTTCTTCGGCCTCACAGGACGCCTGATCCCCACGTCCAGCGCCTGCACCAGCGGCAGCCAGGGCATTGGCTACGCCTACGAATCGATCAAGTTCGGCCGCCTGCCGCTGATGCTTGCCGGCGGTGCCGAAGAGCTGTGCCCCACCGAAGCCATGGTCTTCGACGCGCTCTACGCCACCAGCCTGAAAAACGACGCCCCGCAGACCACGCCGCGCCCTTACGACAAGGGCCGCGACGGCCTGGTGATTGGTGAAGGCAGCGGCATGCTGGTGCTCGAAGAACTGGAACACGCACTGGCCCGCGGCGCGCGCATTCACGCCGAACTGGTCGGCTTTGGCAGCAACGCAGACGGTCAGCACACCACCCGTCCGGAGCAGGTCACCATGCGCCGGGCCATGGAACTGGCGTTGGAAGACGCGGGCCTGCAGCCTTCCAACATCGGCTACGTGAACGGCCACGGCACTGCCACGGAACAAGGCGACATCGCCGAGACCCTGGCGACCAGCGCGCTGTTTGGCGAGCACATGCCTATCAGTTCGCAGAAGAGTTTCCTTGGCCACACCCTCGGCGCCTGTGGCGCACTGGAGTCGTGGTTCAGCATCGAAATGATGAACAGCGACCTGTATGCCCACACCTTCAATCTGGACGACATCGACCCGCACTGCGGCAAGCTCGATTACCTGCGCGGCGAATTTCGGCAGATGAGTAATCAGTATGTGATGAACAATAATTTTGCGTTTGGCGGGGTGAATACTTCGCTGATTTTTCGGCGCTGGTCTTGAAACACATAAAGATCAAAAAATCGCAGCCTTCGGCAGCTCCTACGGGGTGAACACGAGCCAAAGCAGTCACGCTTGCAGCGGCTCGACCTTCCTCGTCAACAACTCCACAAACGCCCGCGCCATCGGCGATTTCTGGTCCTTGCGCTGCACCAGCCACACCGCCGACACCGCCGCCGGATCGAGCAAGGGCCGGTACACGACTCCGTCAATCCGCATCCGCTGATAAGACGCCGGCAGCACCGAAACGCCCAACCCTGCGGCCACCAACCCGATAATGGTCATCGCCTCGCCGGCCTCCTGGGCGAAGTGCGGACTGAAACCGGAGTCGCGGGCCAAGTTCAGCAGTTGCGCGTAAAGGCCGCTGCCATAGCTGCGCGGGAAAAACACGAAAGGTTCGAGGGCCAAGGCTGACAGGAACAACCCCTCCTCGCTGCCGTTCACCAGCGGATGTTTGGAGCTGAGTACCGCCACCAGCGGTTCACTCATCAGCTCGACCACGCTGAGGGAATCCGGCAGCCCCAGCGGGCGCATGATGCCGACTTCAATCGACTCATCAACCAGCGCATCGGCCACCTGGGTACTGCTCATTTCCCGAAGGTTCAAATGCACCGCCGGGAAGCGCTGGCGGAACGCGAAAATCGCCTGGGGGATGGTCGAGTTGAATGGCGCCGATGAGGTAAAGCCGATTTTCAGCTCCCCCAGTTCGCCCAGTTGCGCCCGACGGGCAACGTCGGCGGCTTTGTCGACCTGCGCCAGCACCAGCCGCGCCTCCTGCAGAAACAGCCGGCCCGCCTCGCTAAGCTCGACCCGACGATTGGTACGCTCAAACAACCGCGCCCCTACCTCTTGCTCCAGTGCCTGAATCTGCTGGCTCAAGGGCGGTTGCGAGATGCCCAGCACCTGTGCGGCGCGGCCGAAGTGCAGTTCTTCAGCGACGGCAATGAAGTAACGAAGGTGACGCAATTCCATGAAAACCTCATTAGGTCGCAAAAGCTCTTAAACAGGTCGAATAATATATTGGATTGAATCATTAGGCAGCTATATGCTTTTTTCATTGCCTGACCGGCTGCCCGCTCCCGAGGTCCGAAGTGAAAACTGTTGTTGCGCCACTCGCCCATGAAGTCCCACCTTGCGCAGTGGATGATGTCGCTGCCGAGCTCAAGGAGATTTACATCGAGAAAGGCACGCCGATGTTCATTCGCACAGTGCTGGCGTTGTTCTGCGGTGGCTTTGCGACGTTCGCCCTGCTGTATTGCGTGCAGCCGATGATGCCGCTGCTGTCCCATGAATATTCGATCAATGCAGCCCAGAGCAGCCTGATTCTCTCGGTGGCCACTGGCATGCTCGCCATCGGCCTGCTGATCACCGGGCCCATTTCCGATCGGGTCGGACGCAAGCCGGTGATGGTCGCCGCGCTATTGGCAGCGGCGCTGTGCACCATCGCCAGCTCGATGATGCCAAGCTGGCACGGCGTGTTGCTGATGCGCGCGCTGATCGGCTTGTCATTGAGTGGCCTGGCCGCGGTGGCCATGACTTATCTGAGCGAAGAGATCCACCCGCAGCACATCGGACTCGCCATGGGGCTGTACATCGGCGGCAATGCGATTGGCGGGATGAGCGGACGCCTGATCACCGGGGTGTTGATCGACTTCGTCAGCTGGCATACCGCAATGCTGGTCATCGGGGGCCTGGCGCTGATTGCAGCGGCAGTGTTCTGGAAAATACTTCCGGAATCACGCAACTTCCGTCCACGTTCGCTGCACCCACGCAGCCTGGTCGACGGTTTCACCATGCATTTTCGTGACGCCGGTTTGCCGCTGCTGTTTCTTGAAGCCTTTGTGCTGATGGGGGCCTTTGTCACCTTGTTCAACTACATCGGCTATCGGCTGCTGGCCGAGCCGTACCACATGGAACAAGCCTTCGTCGGGCTGCTGTCGGTGGTGTATCTGTCGGGGATCTACAGTTCGGCAAAAATAGGTTCGCTGGCCGACAAACTGGGGCGCCGCAAAGTGCTCTGGTCGACCATCGTATTGATGATCGGCGGCCTCGCCCTGACGATGTTCACGTCACTGCCGGTGGTGATCATCGGTATGCTGATTTTCACCTTCGGCTTCTTCGGCGCGCATTCGGTAGCGAGCAGCTGGATTGGCCGACGCGCAACCAGGGCCAAGGGCCAGGCGTCGTCGCTGTACCTGTTCAGCTATTACGCCGGGTCGAGCATTGCCGGGACGGCGGGCGGTGTGTTCTGGCACCTGGGTGGCTGGAACGGGATCGGGTTGTTCGTGGGTACCTTGCTGGTGATTGCGCTGCTGGTGGCATTGAAGTTGGCGAAATTGCCGCCGCTGGGTGGTGTTAAAGCTTAAAAGCAGAAGATCGCAGCCTTCGGCAGCTCCTACAGTATGGGAGCTGCCGCAGGCTGCGATCTTTTGATCGTGTTCCAAACAAAAACGCCCGGCACGAGCCGGGCGTTTTCTATTGGGCGACGACTACTCGTGATACTGCGCCGACAACTCATGCACCGCGCGCAGGAACGCGCCGGCGTGTTCCGGATTGACCTCCGGTGTAATGCCATGGCCGAGATTGAATACGTGCCCGCTGCCCTTGCCGTAGCTGGCGAGAATCCGCCCGACTTCGGTACGAATGGCTTCAGGATTGGCGTAGAGCACGGTAGGGTCCATGTTGCCCTGCAGCGCAACTTTGCCGCCGACACGATCACGGGCACTGCCGATGTCACAGGTCCAGTCCAGACCCAACGCATCAGCGCCGGCATCGGCGATGCTTTCAAGCCACAGCCCCCCGCCCTTGGTGAACAGGATGACTGGCACCTTGCGACCTTCGTGTTCGCGGATCAGGCCGCTGACGATCTTGCGCATGTAGGCCAGGGAGAACTCCTGGTAAGCCGCCGCCGAGAGGTTCCCGCCCCAGCTATCGAAGATCTGCACCGCCTGGGCACCGGCCATGATCTGGCCGTTGAGGTAGCTGGTGACCGACTGAGCCAGCTTGTCCAGTAACAGGTGCAAGGCTTGCGGATTGTCGTAGAGCATGGTTTTGGTCTTGCGGTAGTCTTTCGACGAGCCGCCTTCGACCATGTAGGTGGCCAGGGTCCATGGGCTGCCAGAGAAACCGATCAGCGGCACACGACCGTTCAGTTCGCGGCGGATGGTGCTGACCGCATCCATGACGTAGCCAAGGTCTTTATGCGGATCAGGAATCGGCAGGGCTTCGATGTCGGCCAGGGTGCTGACGACTTTCTTGAAGCGCGGACCTTCGCCCGTCTCGAAGTACAGGCCCTGGCCCATGGCGTCAGGAATGGTCAGGATGTCGGAGAACAGGATCGCCGCGTCCAGTTGCGGATAGCGGTCGAGCGGCTGCATGGTGACTTCGCAAGCGAACTCCGGGTTCATGCACAGGCTCATGAAATCACCGGCCTTGGCACGGCTGGCGCGGTATTCCGGCAAGTAGCGACCGGCCTGACGCATCATCCACACAGGCGTGACGTCTACGGGTTGCTTGAGCAGGGCGCGAAGGAAACGGTCGTTCTTCAGGGCAGTCATGTCGGCATCCGGAAAAAAAGTGCGGGCATTTTCTCAGAGCGCGAGGCAAAAGGCACGGTTGCAGGTCAGCCTTTTGTCTATCGGGTCAATTTGTCGCGCTGGAACACGGCTTTCGCAACACCACAAAACCAATGTGGGAGCTGGCCTGCCAGCGATGCGGACACCTCGGTGTGTCAGTCGGTCCGAGGTGATGCTATCGCTGGCAGGCCAGCTCCCACAGGGTTATTGCATGTCAGGTCTGGACCGGAGGGCTAGACCCCCAGGTAATCCAGGATCCCTTCGGCGGCGTTGCGGCCTTCGAAGATCGCCGTCACCACCAGGTCAGAGCCGCGAACCATATCGCCACCGGCGAAGATTTTCGGGTTGCTGGTCTGGTGTTTGTACTGACCCTGCTCCGGGGCCACAACGCGGCCCTGGCTATCCGTCTGGATGCTGTGCTGTTCAAACCACGACGCCGGGCTAGGGCGGAAACCGAAGGCGATAACCACGGCGTCGGCCGGGATGATTTCTTCGGAGCCCGGGATCGGCTCGGGGCTGCGACGGCCACGGGCGTCCGGTTCGCCGAGACGGGTCTCGACCACTTTCACGCCTTCGACGCGGTCTTCACCGACAATGGCGATCGGCTGGCGGTTGTAGAGGAATTTCACCCCCTCTTCCTTGGCGTTCTTCACCTCTTTGCGCGAGCCCGGCATGTTGGCTTCGTCGCGACGATAGGCACAGGTCACCGATTTGGCACCCTGGCGAATCGACGTACGGTTGCAGTCCATGGCCGTGTCGCCGCCACCCAGGACCACAACCTTCTTGCCTTTCATGTCGACGAAATCTTCCGGCGACTTTTCAAAGCCCAGGTTGCGATTAACGTTGGCGATCAGGAAGTCGAGCGCGTCATGCACGCCCGGCAGGTCCTCACCGGCAAAGCCGCCCTTCATGTAGGTGTAGGTGCCCATGCCCATGAACACGGCATCGTATTCTTCGAGCAGTTGCTCGACGGTCACGTCCTTGCCCACTTCGGTGTTCAGGCGGAACTCGATGCCCATGCCGGTGAAGACTTCGCGACGATTACTCAACACGGTCTTTTCCAGCTTGAACTCGGGAATGCCGAAGGTCAGCAGGCCGCCGATTTCCGGGTTCTTGTCGAACACTACCGGGGTCACGCCGCCACGCACCAGTACGTCGGCACAGCCCAGACCGGCCGGGCCCGCGCCGATAATCGCAACACGCTTGCCGGTCGGCTTGACCTTGGACATGTCCGGGCGCCAGCCCATGGCGAACGCGGTATCGGTGATGTATTTCTCGACCGAACCGATGGTCACTGCGCCGAAGCCGTCGTTGAGGGTGCACGCCCCCTCGCACAGACGATCCTGCGGGCACACTCGCCCGCACACTTCCGGCAGTGTGTTGGTCTGGTGCGACAGTTCGGCGGCCTGGAGGATGTTGCCCTCGGCCACCAGCTTCAGCCAGTTCGGAATGAAGTTGTGCACCGGGCACTTCCATTCGCAATACGGGTTACCGCAACCCAGGCAGCGGTGGGCCTGATCGGCCGAATGCTGGGGTTTGAAAGGTTCGTAGATCTCCACGAACTCTTTCTTGCGTTGACGCAACAGTTTCTTCTTCGGATCCTTGCGCCCGACCTCGATGAACTGGAAGTCATTATTCAGACGTTCAGCCATTGTTAAAACCTCATCAAACTCTTCAGGCGCATATCACTGCGGGTTGGCACGGGTGCTGGAAAGCAACGATTTCAAGTTGGCAGCCTTGGGCTTGACCAGCCAGAAACGACGCAGATAGTCATCGAGGTTTTCAGCGAGGTTACGACCCCATTCGCTGTCGGTTTCCGCGACGTATTCGTCGAGCACGCGCTGCAGGTGGCTGCGATAGGCTTCCATCGCTTCGCCGCTGATGCGCTGGATTTCCACCAGTTCGTGGTTGACCCGGTCAACGAAGCTGTTGTCCTGGTCGAGCACGTAGGCGAAACCGCCGGTCATGCCTGAACCGAAGTTGTAGCCGGTCTTGCCCAGGACGCAGACGAAACCGCCGGTCATGTACTCGCAGCAGTGATCGCCCGTGCCTTCGACTACGGTATGAGCACCGGAGTTACGCACGGCAAAACGCTCGCCCGCCGTACCGGCGGCGAACAGTTTGCCACCGGTGGCGCCATACAGGCAGGTGTTGCCGATGATGGCACTGTCCTGAGTCTTGTAGATGCTGCCCTTGGGCGGCACGATGACCAGTTTCCCGCCGGTCATGCCCTTGCCGACGTAGTCGTTGGCATCGCCTTCCAGGTACATGTTCAAGCCGCCCGCGTTCCAAACGCCGAAGCTCTGACCGGCCGTTCCTTTGAAGCGGAAGGTGATCGGCGCGTTCGCCATGCCTTGGTTGCCGTGCTTGCGCGCGATTTCGCCGGAGATCCGTGCGCCGATCGAACGGTCGCAGTTGCAGATGTCCAGGGCAAAATCGGCGCCGCTCTTGTCGTTGATGGCAGAGGTGGCCATGTCGACCATTTTCTCGGCCAGCAAACCTTTGTCGAACGGCGGGTTGCGCTCTACCTGGCAGAACTGAGGCTTGTCTGCCGGGATGTGATCGCTGCCGAGCAACGGGGTCAGGTCCAGGTGCCGCTGCTTGGCGGTCTGGCCTTCGAGGATGTCCAGCAGATCGGTACGACCGATCAGCTCTTCGAGGGAGCGCACGCCCAGCTTGGCCAGCCACTCACGGGTTTCTTCGGCGACGTAGGTGAAGAAGTTCACCACCATGTCGACGGTGCCGATGTAGTGATCCTTGCGCAGCTTCTCGTTCTGGGTCGCGACGCCGGTGGCGCAGTTGTTCAGGTGGCAGATGCGCAGGTATTTGCAGCCCAGGGCGATCATTGGCGCGGTACCGAAGCCAAAGCTTTCAGCGCCGAGGATCGCAGCCTTGATCACGTCGAGGCCGGTTTTCAGGCCGCCGTCGGTTTGTACCCGGACTTTACCGCGCAGGTCGTTGCCGCGCAGGGTCTGGTGGGTTTCGGCCAGGCCGAGTTCCCACGGTGCGCCCGCGTACTTGATCGAGGTCAGCGGCGATGCGCCGGTGCCGCCGTCGTAGCCGGAGATAGTGATCAAGTCCGCGTAGGCCTTGGCCACACCGGCAGCAATGGTGCCGACGCCGGCTTCTGCTACCAGCTTCACCGAGACCAGCGCCTTCGGATTGACTTGCTTGAGGTCGAAAATCAGCTGCGACAAATCTTCGATCGAATAGATGTCGTGGTGCGGCGGCGGCGAGATCAGGGTCACGCCCGGCACTGCGTAACGCAGCTTGGCGATCAGGCCGTTGACCTTGCCACCTGGCAGTTGACCGCCTTCACCGGGCTTGGCGCCTTGGGCGACCTTGATCTGCAGCACTTCAGCGTTGACCAGGTATTCCGGGGTCACACCAAAACGGCCAGTCGCCACCTGCTTGATTTTCGAGCTCTTGATGGTGCCGTAGCGCGCCGGGTCTTCGCCGCCTTCGCCGGAGTTGGAACGCGCACCAAGGCGGTTCATCGCTTCAGCCAGGGCTTCGTGAGCTTCCGGCGACAATGCACCGAGGGAGATGCCCGCGGAATCGAAGCGCTTGAGCACCGATTCCAGCGGTTCGATCTCGCTGATGTCCAGCGGCGTGTCCAGGGTCTTGACCTTGAACATGTCGCGGATCATCGACACCGGACGGTTGTCCACCAGCGCCGTGTATTCCTTGAACTTGCTGTAGTCGCCCTGCTGCACAGCGGCTTGCAGGGTGTTGACCACGTCCGGGTTGTACGCGTGATATTCGCCACCGTGGACGAACTTCAGCAAACCGCCCTGCTGGATTGGCTTGCGCGGGCTCCAGGCTTCGGCAGCCAGGGCTTTCTGCTCGGCTTCGATGTCAACGAAACGCGCACCCTTGATGCGACTTGGCACGCCACGGAAGCTCAGCTCGCACACTTCTTCGGACAGGCCGATGGCCTCGAACAGCTGCGCACCACGGTACGAGGTAATGGTGGAGATACCCATCTTCGACAGGATCTTCAACAGACCTTTGGTGATGCCTTTGCGGTAGTTCTTGAACACCTCATAGAGGTCGCCCAGGACTTCACCGGTACGGATCAGGTCGCCCAGCACTTCGTAGGCCAGGAACGGATAGACCGCAGAGGCGCCGAAACCGATCAACACCGCGAAGTGGTGCGGATCGCGCGCAGTCGCGGTCTCCACCAGGATGTTGGAGTCGCAACGCAGGCCTTTCTCGGTCAGGCGGTGGTGTACCGCGCCGGTGGCGAGCGAAGCGTGGATCGGCAACTTGCCCGGAGCAATGTGCCGGTCACTCAGCACAACCTGGGTACGACCGGCGCGCACAGCTTCTTCAGCCTGGTCGGCAACGTTGCGGATCGCCGCTTCGAGGCCGACGCTTTCGTCGTAGTTAAGGTCGATGATCTGGCGTTCGAAGCCCGGACGATCGAGGTTCATCAGCGAACGCCACTTGGCCGGGGAAATGACCGGCGAGCTGAGGATCACGCGCGAAGCGTGTTCCGGCGACTCCTGGAAAATGTTGCGCTCGGCACCGAGGCAGATTTCCAGCGACATGACGATGGCTTCACGCAGCGGATCGATCGGCGGGTTGGTGACCTGTGCAAATTGCTGGCGGAAATAGTCGTACGGTGTGCGCACGCGCTGGGACAGCACGGCCATCGGCGTGTCGTCGCCCATCGAGCCGACGGCTTCATAACCTTGCTCGCCAAGCGGTCGCAGCACCTGGTCGCGCTCTTCGAACGTGACCTGATACATCTTCATGTACTGCTTGAGCTGGTCAACGTCGTAGAACGCCGAGCCGTGGTCGTTATCTTCCATGGTTGCCTGGATGCGCAGGGCATTCTTGCGCAGCCATTGCTTGTACGGATGACGCGACTTCAAGCGGTTGTCGATGGCGTCGGTGTCGAGGATCTGCCCGGTTTCGGTGTCCACGGCGAAGATCTGGCCCGGACCAACGCGGCCCTTGGCAATTACGTCTTCAGGCTGGTAGTTCCAGACGCCGATTTCCGAGGCCAGGGTGATGAAACCGTTCTTGGTGGTCACCCAACGCGCCGGACGCAGACCGTTACGGTCGAGCAGGCACACCGCGTAACGACCGTCGGTCATTACCACGCCGGCCGGGCCGTCCCACGGTTCCATGTGCATCGAGTTGTATTCGTAGAACGCACGCAGATCCGGGTCCATGGTCTCGACGTTCTGCCACGCAGGCGGAATGATCATCCGCACGCCACGGAACAGGTCGATGCCACCGGTCACCATCAGTTCAAGCATGTTGTCCATGCTGGAAGAGTCGGAACCGACGCGGTTGACCAGCGGGCCGAGTTCTTCCAGATCGGGCATCAGGTCGTTGGCAAACTTTGTACGACGTGCCACGGCCCAGTTGCGGTTGCCGGTGATGGTGTTGATTTCGCCGTTGTGCGCCAGGAAGCGGAACGGTTGCGCCAGCGGCCATTTCGGCAGGGTGTTGGTGGAGAAGCGCTGGTGAAACACGCAAATCGCGGTTTGCAGGCGCTGGTCGCTCAGGTCTGGATAGAAGGCGGTGAGGTCCGCCGGCATCATCAAGCCTTTGTAGATAATGGTCTTGTGGGAAAAGCTGCAGATGTAGTGATCGGTGTCGGCGGCGTTGGCCACGGACGAACGACGACGGGAACTGAACAGCTTGATCGCCATGTCCTGATCGCTCAGGCCTTCACCGCCGATGAACACTTGCTCGATCTGCGGCAGGCGCTCAAGGGCCAGGCGGCCGAGGACGCTGGTGTCGATCGGCACTTTGCGCCAGCCGACGAGCTGCAGGCCGGCCGCCAGGATCTCGCGGTTCATGTTCTCGCGAGCGGCTTCGGCTTTGACCGGGTCCTGATTGAAGAAGACCATGCCCACCGCATATTGCTTGGGCAGTTCGACGCCGAATGCTTCCTGGGCGATCGCTCGCAGGAACACGTCCGGCTTTTGAATCAGCAGACCGCAACCGTCACCGGTCTTGCCGTCGGCGTTGATCCCACCGCGGTGGGTCATGCAGGTCAGGGCCTCAATGGCCGTTTGCAAAAGGGTATGACTGGGCTCGCCCTGCATATGGGCTATCAGGCCGAAACCGCAGTTATCCTTGAATTCATCTGGTTGGTACAGACCTGCTTTCATAGACACTTTCTCACCAGGCTGCCCCTTATCGAGGCAAATTTCTTTTCAATTCAACCACTTGCAACCCGCGCCGAACGTACGCCAGCTTTGCGGGAGCAAAAGGGAGGTCATTGTACACACCGACACAGAGGCTCACAAATTTGACGACGAACTGTCGCAAATCTATGTCGCATTTGTGAAAGGTTTAAAGCGATATGCTGTGCTAGTCAAAACTTTTTTGATTTTTGACCGCAACCACTCAAAGACTACTGTGACGCAGACACCACAAGGCACGCGATCTGTAGAGAAGGCGCGCACATGCGGAAATATTGAGGTGCCGGGAGAGGCGGCCTGGGTAAGGCCGCCGAATCTTCAGCGAGTTGTTGCCAGTTCCTGTTGGACGCTGGCGACAGTGCGAGGCCAAGGTTTACCAGCCTGAACCTTCGCTGGCAAGGCCTTGATGGCGCTAAGGGCTGCATCACGGTTGGCGAAGTTACCGTAGGTGATGACGTAAAGCGGCTTGCCGTTGAGCACTTTCTTGAAATAACGGTACTCGCCGCCCTGCTCTTTCACGAAGTTTTGCGCAGACGCTTCGGAGCTGGTGCCAAGGATCTGCACCACGTAGTTGCTGGTCGGTTGCCCGGCGTACCAGGTACCACCAGCGCCTTTGGCAGCGGCAGCGGCCGGTTTCTCGGCAGGCTTGGCGGTCGCCACGGCGGCAGGTTTGGCCGGCACAGGCGCGGGTTTGGCGACAGGTGCGGGAGCCGGCTTGGCAGTGGCCACCTGGGTCGGTGCTGGCGCAGGCTTGGCGGCCGGCGTCGGCGCTGGGCCAGGCTGGATTCCGGCCGGTGGCGCAGAAGTGGTCACGGTCGGCGGTGTGGCGCTGGAGCCTTCAACCGGCACGCCATCGTCACCTTCAGTGATGCCACCCGCTGCTTCGGCCAGCGGGCCACGCATGACCGGTTGCGAGTTGCCGACAAGCGGCAACGGCATTGGCTGCGAATTACCGGCGAACTCCACGGCTGGAGCACCGTTGCTGTTAGGTTGCGGAGCACCCTCGCCGAGCGGCAATTGCGCCTGCTCGTTGGCAGGAGCGCCAGTGGTCGGTGCTTTGCTGCGACCTGGCATCAACCAGGCGGCGGCTACCGCGACCACGACTACGGCGGAAATCGCCAATACGTGTTTCTTCGGCATGTTGAACCCCATACTTGGACGCTTGACCGCTGAGCGGCTGGCAATCATGGCTTCGATCATCGCATCGCGAGCGACCTGGTTGATATTGCCAGGCCAACCGTCGGAGCTTTCATGAATATCAGAGATCTGATTAGCGGTGAAAAGTTCGATACCCCGGCCAGCGCCTTCGAGCCGCTGATCCAGATACTCGCGGGTTTCCTCTTCGGTGTAAGGCTGCAATTCGATGACGTGAAAGCGCTCTTCTTCAAGGCTCAACGCATCGAGTTGGGCAATCAACGACGACTCGCCGAACAGGAACACATGCGGACGGCCTTCGGGAGCACCCGCAGCCAGTGCCAGCAAGGCTTCCAGCGCTGACTCGTCAAGCTGCTCGGCGTCATCCACCAGCAGATAGACTTCCTGCCCGGTCAAGGCCAGCTGTACGACCTGTGACAGGATCGAGCCGATTTCCGGCTGGGCGACATTCAGCGCCTGGGCCACCTGGCGCAGCACGCCGGCGGCATCACCGGCACCGCGGGCGGAAACCACCACACTCTGCACCGATTGCTTGTTGGTACTGGCCACCAGGGCCTGGCGCAACAGGGTCTTGCCGCTGCCTTGCGGGCCGGTGACCACCAGCAGCAACTGGCTATAGCGCGCCAGGTGATGCAGTTGTCCCAGCACCGGCTTGCGCTGGGCAGGGAAAAATTTGAAGCCAGGTACCCGCGGAGCGAAAGGGTCGTGACTCAACTGGTAATGGCCGAGGAAAGCCTCGTCGGCGTGCAAACTAGTCATCGGGATCTTATTAACCTTTAAGCTGAGCCAGGGCGCGGTAATCCGCTCCCAGCGTGGCCTGTAGAACCTCTTTCGGATAATCGTCGGTCACCACCGCTTCGCCCATGTGGCGCAGCAGCACCAGGCGCAAACGACCGTCGATCACTTTCTTGTCAATTGCCATGTGTTCGAGAAAATCGGCTTCAGTCATCTCTTCAGGCGGGATAACCGGCAGGCCGGCGCGCAGGAACATATGGATGCCACGATCACGCTCCTGCTCGCTGATCCAGCCCAGGCGTGTGGACATTTCCAGCGCCATTACAGTGCCAGCAGCGACCGCCTCACCATGTAGCCACACACCATAGCCCATATGCGTTTCGATGGCGTGGCCGAAGGTATGCCCCAGGTTCAACGTAGCGCGTACACCTGTTTCCTTCTCGTCGGCCCCCACCACGGCAGCCTTGGCTGCGCAGGAGCGCTGGATGGCATAAGTCAGGGCAGTCTGGTCCAGGGCGCGCAGGCGATCGACGTTCTCTTCGAGCCAGGTGAGGAATGGCTCGTCGCAGATCAGTCCGTATTTGATCACTTCGGCCAACCCGGCAGAGAGTTCGCGGGCCGGCAAAGTGTTCAGGGACGTCGTGTCTATCAGCACCACGTTCGGCTGATAGAAGGCGCCGACCATGTTCTTGCCCAACGGATGGTTGATACCGGTCTTGCCGCCCACCGAGGAGTCGACTTGCGACAGCAGCGTGGTCGGGACCTGAATGAAATCGACACCACGCTGATAACAGGCGGCGGCAAAACCGGCCATGTCACCAATCACACCGCCGCCCAAGGCAATCACGGTGGTGCGGCGGTCGTGACGCGCGGTCAGCAGCCCGTCGAAGATCAGTTGCAGGGTTTCCCAGGTCTTGAAGGCTTCGCCGTCGGGCAGCACCACGGAAATGACCGAGAATTGCCCCAGGCTGCGGGTCAGACGTTCGAGATAGAGAGGCGCGACGGTCTCGTTGGAAATGATCGCCACTTGCCGTCCGCGAATATGCGGGGCCAGCAGCTCAGGCTGATCCAACAAACCTTCGCCAATATGAATCGGGTAGCTGCGCTCGCCTAGATCGACCTTGAGTGTCTGCATGTGTCCCCACAGTGAAGATGGAATCAGGCATCGTGCCTTGAATTATCGATGTCCGCGGCCTCTGTTGGTGTGACGCCGTTCGGTAGCCATTCGCCACAGTCCAGAGCGGCGGCGACTGGAGGCCGAGGATAGCGCATTTCACGCCGCGCTTTAACGGGGAGGCAGTTGCTGCAAGCGTTCGAGAATATCCAGCACCACCATCCGCGGCGGCCGCTCATCGGTTTCCACCACCAGATCGGCGATTTCCCGATAGAGCGGATCGCGAATCGCCAGCAGATCCCGAAGGGTCTTGGCCGGATCTGCCGTGCGCAATAGCGGCCGATTGCGGTCGCGGGACGTTCGCCCCACCTGCTGCTCGACGGAAGCATGCAGGTACACGACCCGACCACCGGCATGGAGCGCCCGACGATTGGCTTCGCGCATGACTGCACCGCCGCCGGTCGCCAACACCACGCCATCGCACGCGCACAGCTCGGCAATCATCGCCTGCTCGCGATCACGGAAGCCTGGCTCGCCTTCCTTATCGAAAATCCATGGGATATTGGCGCCCGTGCGCAATTCAATTTCCTTGTCGGAATCTTTGAACGGCAGGCGCAGCTCTTTGGCCAGTAACCGGCCGATGGTGCTTTTTCCAGCCCCCATCGGTCCTACAAGAATCAAATTTCGCACAGAATCAACGACTCACAGCAATCGCCTGGTTATTCATGATACGCGGTGTGAGAAACACCAACAGCTCGGATTTTTTCTCCGAAACCACGTCACGCCGGAAAAGGCGGCCAAGATACGGCACATCGCCGAGAAATGGCACCTTATCTACAACCTTGCTTTGAGTATTTGAGAAAACGCCACCAATGACGATGGTCTCGCCATCGTTGACCAACACCTTGGCATTGACCTCGTTTTTCTTGATCGGCGGTACGTCCTGCACCTTGTTCAGGTAATCCGGCTCATCCTTGGTGACCTTGACCTCCATGATGATCCGGTTGTCCGGGGTGATCTGCGGGGTCACTTCCAGCGACAGCGATGCCTCCTTGAAGGACACGGATGTGGCACCGCTGGAACTGGCTTCCTGATATGGAATCTCGGTGCCCTTGAGGATCTTCGCGGTTTCCTTGTCGGAGGTGACGACCTTGGGTTGCGAGACAATTTCGCCGTTGCCGGTTTTTTCCATCGCCGTCAGTTCCAGGTCGAGCAACACGTTATCGGTAATGAACGCGATGCCGATTCCCGAGGTGTTAGCCGAGGTCCCCAGGTCGACGAAAGGCGAATTGGTACCCGTGCTGCCCGGTGTACCGATGGTGGTGGACGAGCCGTTGACCCCCGAGGAGTTCCAGTTGCCCTTCTGCACCGAACCACCCCAGCGCACGCCGAGACTCTTGTCATAATCGACGTTGGCCTCGACAATTCGCGCCTCGATCATCACCTGACGCACCGGAATATCCAGCTGCGCCACGATGCGACGCAGTTCGTCGAGACGATTCTGGGTCTGGTAGGCAATGATGTTGTTGGTGCGTTCATCGACGGTGATCGAACCACGCTCGTCGACTTTCGCTTCGGCACTGGTGACCGACTGGAACAGCTTGGCGATGTCGGCAGCCTTGGCGTAGTTGACCTGCAGCAGCTCGCGACGCAGGGGGGCCAGTTCGGCGATCTGCTTTTGTGACTCAAGCTCCTGGCGCTCGCGAGCGGCAATTTCCTCCGCCGGCGCAACCAGCAAGACGTTGCCGACCATGCGCTTGTCCAGGCCCTTGGTCTTCAGCACCAGGTCCAGCGCCTGGTCCCACGGCACATTTTGCAGGCGCAGGGTAATGCCGCCCTGGATCGTGTCACTGGCCACCAGATTGAGGTTGGTGAAGTCGGCAATCAACTGCAGCACCGAGCGCACATCGATGTCCTGGAAATTCAGCGAAAGCTTCTCGCCGCTATAGGCGAAGCGCTCCGCATTGCGTTTTTGCAGGTCGTCGACCGTCATCGCCCGAATGCTGACGGTGAGCTTGTTGTCCGTCTGATAGGTCGAGTAGTCGAACGCGCCACTGGGTTCGATGCTGATGGTTGCACGGTCCCCGGTGGCACTGGCATTGACGAATTGCACAGGCGTGGCGAAATCCTTCACGTCCAGGCGGACTCGCAGGGACTCTGGCAACTGGGTTCGGGCGAAGCCAAGGATGATCTTGCCCTCGCGCTCTTGAATGTCCGGGGCGATGGATGGATCGGACAGGTCGATGACCACATTGCCCTCGCCCTGGGTGCCACGCTGGAAGTCAACGCTGCGGATAGCCTTGGCTACCGGCGCGTAGGCTTTCGCCGGGGCCGGCGAAGTAACGGCACGCGGCGCGCTGGCGACCGGTCGCGATGCAGCCTTGCTGGCGCCCTGGCCGACAACCACAAACAGGGTGTTGCCTTCGACCCGCGAGGTATAGGGGGACAACTGCGTCAGGTTGATGATCAGACGCGTCCGGTCCTTGGCTTCCACCACCGTGGCACTGCGGGCATTGCCGCCACCCAGGTCGCGGGTCTTGCTGGCCAGCTGGCTGACCACCCCGGGCAGGTCGAGTGCGATCCGCGCCGGTGACTCGGTGGTGTAGCCCTTGGGCGTGGGAGGCGTGCCATCGAACGACAGCTTCAACTCGATGCGGTCCCCAGGCAGTGCTGCAACGTCCAGCGTCTTCAGATTGGCCGCTTGTGCCATCGGCGAAAGCAGCGCTATCCATAGCGAAATACCGAGGGCTGAGAAAATCCTGTTCATGATTCGAGTCCCACTATGAATGCTCTTTCAAAGGTATGGTTCGCGGCCGTTCCAGCCAGGCTCCCTGGCCGTCGGGGACGATTTCGATCACGTCGACCTGCGAGCCGCTGATGGCGACAATGCGCCCATCGTTGCGCCCAAGATAGTCACCGACTTTCAGTCGATGCACGCCGCCAGCCCCGCGCAGCAGCGCAAAGGAGCCGGTTGCATTGGAAATCGTGCCGACCATCTCAAACTGCTCTATGTTGAAACCTTCCAGGTACTGCTTGGCCCGGGCAGGATCAGGCTTGACGTTACGCGAGCCGTGCTTCTGGCCAGCCAGGTCCACCCTGACCTGCCGGGAAAACGGGCTTCGCAGGTTGGCGGCGCTGTAGGTGAACGTCGGGTAGGAGCGGAACGTCGGCGTTGGCTCTATCTTCCCCGGTGGGCGCAGGCGAACTTCGTTCATGTAGGCATCGAGGTCGCTGACGTCGTCGCCCTTGCCACAGCCAGCCAACCCGAGCACCACGAGCACCATGGCCAAACAACGGATCGGGCTCATTTCGGCGCCCCCTTGTCGTTATAGCGGTAGGTCTTGGCGAGGATACTCATGCGTAACTTCGTCCCGCCATCCGGGTCGGCCCCAGCAATGTCGAAGTCATGCAGCGTGACGATCCGGGGCAAGCCGGCCACTCCGCTGACGAAGGTGGCCAGGTCGTGATAGGCCCCGGTCACGGTGATCTGGATCGGTAGTTCAATGTAGAACTGCTGGGTAACTTCCGGCAGCAACTTGATCTCTTCGAACTCCAGCCCACTTCCGAGCCCGGTGCGAGTAATGTCCTCCAGCAGGCCCGGCACCTCGGTGTCGCTGGGCAGTTGGCGCAGCAGCACGCCAAAGGAGTTTTCCATCTCTTTCATCTGCTGGGTGTACAGCTCGAGATTCGCGGCCATACGGGCCTTGGAGGTGAATTGCTCCTTGAGTGTCAGCTCCTCCTCACGCTTGCTGTCCAGCTGGGTTTCCAGGTCGCTGAGGTAAAAGTGATACCCCAGGGCCAGCACCAGCACCATCAGCAGCCCACCCGCGATCGCCTTGATCGCCGGCGGCCATGAGCCGATGTTGTTGGTGTCCAGGTCATTGATATCAACGTTGCGCAGTCCGGCAAACCATTGCGATGGACTCATTGACCGTCCTCCACAGCGGCGGGCTGGGTCTGTCGAACCGTCAACTGGAAGACGTTCGCCTGGTCGAGCTGACCCGCCGTAGTGGCCTTGACCTCGGTCAGGCTGGGGGCATCGAACCAGTCGGAGCCGTCAAGATTGCGCATCAGGTCAGACACGCGATTATTGGACTCGGCAGCACCGGTAATGGACAAGGTAGTGCCGACCATTTTGACTTCGGTGAAATACACACCGTCCGGCAACGTGCGCGCCAGCTGGTCGAATATCCGCCCGCTGATTGGCCGATTGCCCTGCAGGTCCTGGATGATGCGCATGCGCTCGATGAGCTGCTGGCGGCGTGCCTTCAAGTCGCTGATCTGCTTTATCCGCTCATCGACAACGGCAATCTGTTTGCCGATGTAATCGTTGCGCGCGAGCTGGCGGTCAACGGCAGCTGTGATGACCTGGTCCGCAATCAGCACCGCCCCCACGGAGCCCACCAGGACCCCAACGAGGGTCACCAGGAAGCGTTTGCGGCGTTCCTCGCGCAGTTCCTCGCGCCAGGGTAGAAGATTGATCCGCGCCATCAGTCAAAACTCCTGAGTGCCAGCCCGCAAGCGATCATCAGTGCCGGCGCATCACTGGCCAGGGCACCGGCGTTGACCTTGCTGCTCAGGGTCATGTCGGAAAATGGATTGGCCACCTGGGTCGGCGTATTCAGGCGCTGCTCGATCAAGCGGTCCAGCCCCGGAACTGACGCCGTGCCGCCGGCCAGCAGGATGTGGTCAACCGCATTGTATTGGCCCGACGCGAAGAAAAACTGCAACGAACGGGAGACCTGTTGCACCAGCGCCTCGCGAAACGGTTGCAACACCTCACTGACGTAATCGTCCGGCAGGCCACCCTGTTTTTTCGCCAGTCCTGCCTGCTCAAGGGTCAGGCCGTAGCGACGCTGGATTTCTTCAGTCAACTGACGCCCCCCGAACAACTGCTCGCGGGTGTAGATAATTCGCCCTTTGTGCAAAACACTGAGGGTGGTCATGGTTGCACCGATGTCGACCACGGCCACGGTCAACTGCCCCTGGGGGCTGGCCAGATGGCCAGTCAGCAGGCCGAACGAGCGCTCCAGTGCATAGGCCTCGACATCGACCACCCGCGCGGTAAGGCCGGCCAGTGCCAGGGCAGCCTCACGGACTTCGACATTTTCCTTGCGGCAGGCGGCCAGCAGCACATTGACTCGTGCCGGGTTTCGCACCGAAGGCCCCTGGACTTCGAAGTCGATGGCGACTTCGTCCAGGGGATAGGGAATGTATTGATCGGCCTCGATCTTCAGCTGGTTTTCCAGCTCGTCGTCGGAGAGGCCGGCATCCATCTCGATTGTCTTGGTGATGACCGCCGAGCCGGCCACCGCCACCGCCACATTCCTGAGATTGGTCCTGGCCTTGATCAGCACGCGCGACAACGCCTGCCCGACACCTTCGAGTTCAGCGATATTTTTTTCGATGACTGCATTGGCGGGCAGCGGCTCGACTGCATAGGCCTCAACCCGGTAGCGCTCGCCTTGACGACTTAACTCCAGAAGCTTCACCGACGTGGAGCTGATGTCGATCCCCAGAAGCGTATTGGCCTTTTTATTGAAGAGTCCTAGCACTACCCATTCCCTATGACTATCCGTGAGTTACGGACTCTATAATGTCCATTGCGTTCAACCCGCCCGTCTTGACAGCAGCGCAAATGACGCCCTGCGACGGAAAAATGCTTATAATGCCCAGCGATTTTTTACCAGTTTTTACTTCAAGCTCGGGACATTACTCTTTTCACCAGTCCCTGGTGCCAAATTCATTCTTTTCCTGGATATCCAAACGCCTTGATTCGTCTGCTGAAATTTTTCGGTTGGTCCGTCGTCGCCGTTTTCTGCGGACTGCTCCTGAGTCTGAGTGGCGCCTATCTTTACCTTAGCCCCGGATTGCCGTCTGTGGAGGCACTGAGAAGCATTCAGTTGCAGATTCCGCTACGGGTATACAGCAGTGACGACAAGTTGATTGCAGAATTTGGCGAAATGCGCCGGACTCCGATCCGTTTTGCAGACATTCCGCCGAATTTCATTAACGCATTACTGAGTGCTGAAGACGATAATTTCGCCAACCACTATGGCGTCGATCCGAGCAGCCTGATGCGTGCCGCCACCCAACTGGTGAAAAGCGGCCATATCCAGTCCGGCGGCAGCACCATCACCATGCAGGTGGCAAAGAACTTCTTCCTGACCAGCGAGCGCAGCTTCTCACGCAAGACCACCGAAATTCTCCTGGCCCTGCAAATTGAACGCCAGCTGACCAAGGACGAGATCCTCGAGCTGTACGTTAACAAAATCTACCTGGGTAACCGCGCCTACGGCATTGAAGCCGCTGCGCAGGTGTACTACGGCAAGTCGATCCGTGACGTCAGCCTGGCGCAGATGGCGATGATTGCGGGCCTGCCCAAGGCCCCTTCGCGCTTCAATCCGCTGGCCAACCCGGCGCGCAGCAAAGAGCGGCGTGACTGGATCCTGGGGCGCATGTACAAGCTGGGCAAGATCACCGAAGCCGACTACACCGCCGCGATCAACGAGCCGCTCAACGCCAGTTATCACGTCCCGACACCGGAAGTGAACGCCCCCTATATTGCCGAGATGGCCCGCGCCGAAATGGTCGGCCGCTATGGCAGCGACGCTTATACCGAAGGGTTCCGCGTGACCACCACGGTGCCAAGCAACCTGCAGGAAATGGCCAACACGGCGCTTCACGAAGGCCTGATCACCTACGATCAGCGCCACGGTTATCGCGGCCCTGAATCGCGCCTGCCGGGCAAAACCCGCGAAGCCTGGGCAACCGAACTGACCAAGCAACGCACCATCAGCAGCCTTGAACCGGCCATCGTCATACAGGTCGACAAGAACGGCCTGCAGGTGCTGACCCGCACCGGCGAGGAGCACGTCAGCTGGGACACGATGAAATGGGCACGACCGTTCCTCAACACCAACAGCATGGGCGCCAATCCGAAGCAGCCAGCTGATGTAGCCCAGGTCGGCGACCTGGTGCGCGTGCAGCGCCAGCCTGACAACTCGCTGAAGTTCAGCCAGATTCCCCAGGCCCAGGGCGCACTGGTGTCCCTCGACCCGCAAAACGGCGCCATTCGCTCGCTGGTAGGTGGTTTTGCTTTCGAACAGAGCAATTACAACCGCGCCATGCAGGCCAAGCGTCAGCCGGGCTCGAGCTTCAAGCCGTTCGTCTACAGCGCCGCGCTGGATAATGGCTACACCGCCGCCAGCCTGGTGAACGATGCACCGATCGTGTTCGTTGACGAATACCTGGACAAGGTCTGGCGCCCGAAGAACGACACCAACACGTTCCTCGGCCCGATTCGCCTGCGTGAAGGCCTGTACAAGTCGCGCAACCTGGTGTCGATCCGCCTGGTGCAGGCATTGGGTATCGACCGCACCATCGACTACATCAGCAAGTTCGGCTTCAAGAAAGAAGACTTGCCGCGCAACCTGTCCCTGGCCCTGGGCACCGCGACCCTGACGCCAATGGAAATTGCCACCGGCTGGAGCACCTTTGCCAACGGCGGCTACAAAGTGAGCCCGTACCTGATCGAAAAGGTCGAGAGCCGTAACGGCGACCTGCTGTTCGCTGCCAACCCGCCAAGCGTGCCCAAGGGCGAAGTCGTCAGCGATGGCATCGCGGCACCAGCGGCCAGCGCTTTCACGGTCAATGCAACGCCTGCGGATGCCTCAAGTACCCAACCTGCGCAGTCGCCTGCAGTGGCTGAACGCATCGTCGATGGCCGCACCACCTATATCCTCAACAGCATGCTCGAAGACGTGATCAAGCGCGGCACCGGTCGCCGCGCACTGGCTTTGGGCCGCAGTGACATTGCAGGCAAAACCGGTACCACCAACGAATCCAAGGACGCCTGGTTCTCCGGCTACAACGCCGACTACGTGACCACCGTCTGGACCGGCTTCGACCAGCCTGAGAGCCTGGGTCGCAAGGAATTCGGCGGCACCGTAGCACTGCCGATCTGGATGAACTACATGGCCGCCGCGTTGAAGGACAAGCCGCCGCACACTCAACCTGAACCGGAAGGCATCCTGAGCCTGCGGGTTGATCCGGTCAGCGGCCGCGCAGCCTCCCCCGGCACGCCTGGCGCCTACTTCGAGCTCTTCAAGGCCGAAGACACGCCACCGACTGGCAGCGAGCTGGGAAGCGGCTCTGCGCCAGGCAGCCCGCTGCCTGCGGATGAAGGTGCGCCGATCGATTTGTTCTGATCAGGTAGCGCAAACCAAAAGCCCCGCCTTCGAGAGAAGCGCGGGGCTTTTTTACAGCCAGGATCAAGAGATCGCAGCCTTCGGCAGCGCCTACAGGGGAACGTGATCTCCCGCAGGACCTGCCGAAGGCTGTGATCCTGTGATTGTCCGGGCAATAAAAAACCCGGCCACTGACCGGGTTTTCCTTAGCGCTACGGCTTAGCCGTTGAACACATCATCCACGCTTTTCAGCGGGTAGTTCTTCGGATACGGCAGGGTCGCTACGCCGGTCTCGATCGCGGCCTTGGCCACGGCATCGGAGATGACGGTGATCAGGCGAGCATCCATTGGTTTCGGGATGATGTACTCACGACCGAATTCCAGCTTGATGCCGCCATAGGCGTCACACACTTCCTGAGGCACCGGCAATTTGGCCAGTTCACGCAGGGCATTGGCCGCCGCCACTTTCATTTCTTCGTTGATGCGCTTGGCGCGAACGTCCAGGGCACCGCGGAAGATGAACGGGAAGCCCAGTACGTTGTTGACCTGGTTCGGGTAGTCCGAACGGCCGGTGGCCATGATCACGTCGTCACGGGTAGCGTGCGCCAGTTCCGGGGAGATTTCCGGATCAGGGTTCGAGCACGCGAACACGATCGGGTTGGCCGCCATGGACTTCAGGCCTTCAGCGCTCAACAGGTTCGGACCAGACAGACCCACGAACACATCAGCACCGGCCAGGGCGTCAGCCAAGGTGCGTTTTTCGGTAGCGTGGGCAAACACGGCCTTGTACTGGTTCAGGTCGTCACGGCCGGAGTGGATTACACCGGTACGGTCAACCATATAGATGTTTTCGATGTTGGCGCCCATGCTCACAAGCAATTTCATGCAGGAGATGGCGGCCGCACCGGCGCCCAGGCAGACGATCTTGGCTTCTGCCAGGGTCTTGCCGGCGATTTCCAGTGCGTTGATCATGCCGGCCGCGGTAACGATCGCGGTGCCGTGCTGGTCATCGTGGAATACTGGAATGTCGCACTGTTCGATCAGCGCGCGCTCGATCTCAAAGCATTCAGGTGCCTTGATGTCTTCCAGGTTGATGCCACCGAAAGTGATGGAGATGCGCTTGACGGTGTCGATGAAGGCTTGCGGGCTTTCGGAGTCGACTTCGATGTCGAAAACGTCGATGCCGGCGAAGCGCTTGAACAGTACACCCTTGCCTTCCATCACTGGCTTGGAAGCCAATGGGCCGAGGTTACCCAGGCCCAGAATCGCGGTGCCATCGGAAATCACTGCAACCAGGTTGCCCTTGCCGGTGTATTTGTAGGCCAGTTCAGGATCGCGGGCGATTTCGCGCACTGGTTCGGCTACGCCGGGGCTGTAGGCCAGCGACAGGTCGCGGGCGGTAGCGGTGGCCTTGGTGAGCTCGACACTCAGCTTACCTGGACGAGGATGGGCGTGATATTCGAGAGCGGCAGTTTTCAGATCAGACATGGGGGCATTCCGCTTTTTACTGTTGGACAGACTGGTCAGCGAGGATACGCGCCTCGTAAAGTCCCCACAAGACTGACCAGTCACCCCTGTCAAGCGCTGCGGCTTACGACTTTGGGCCAAGAGCCACGGAACACAAGGGATAGACTGTTCACAATCGACTGAAAAAATGTCTACAATTTTTTTCAGGGCGACGTCTTAAGCATCACCGGATCGGTCAATGGCAATAACCAGCGCGCCTGTCCGTTTTTCAATCCGCCACGTCGCGACCTGTCAACCACCCAACCTCGAGCCTCGACCTGCCTGCCCTGCAGTTGCTCCAGCGTCGACATGTCGAAGCGCTTCAGCAGATTGGGCGCAACCCGCAGCACAACTGAATCCTGCAACTCGATCCAGATTCCGCCGCCGTTGCGCTGAACCTTACTCACAACGCCACCCACAACGGCAAACCCGGAACCTCTGATTTGCCCTGCTTCAATCACAGGGGACTGGCGCCATAACCCGAGTCTGGCCTGGCGAGCACTTTGCTCGGCGGCTTGCTGGCAGGCCGCCAGCTCGACATTAGGCGCCACCGCCACCTGAAAACCCAGGCCCTCGGCAAGCATTTGCGCTTCAAGATTGGCACCATCGGCACCGTAGACATGGGCCAGGGTTCGGCCATAGCGGTCTTTACGCTCTTTTCCGGGAAGCAGACCGACCCGCCCGGCGCTCGCCGCTACCAGGGCCTCCAGACGCTTGCGCGCCGCGACAGCGAAGGGCTCGTCAGCGCGGCCTTTCTTGCCAAGCTCTGGAGTGTTCAAGCCGATCATCCGCACATTGCGGCCATCGGTCAGCCGCAACGTGTCGCCGTCGACTACTCGCTGCACCTGGGCCGGTGCCAGGCTGCCGGGTGCAGGGCAGGAGGCCTGGGCGCCGGAAAGCCAAATCGCGGACACAAAAAAGGCGCCCGCGAGGGACGCCTTTTTCAACAGCAAGGAAAGGCCCAAAGGGCGTTTCAACCTTACTCTGCAGCAGCAGGAGCTTTCTTGCCGAAAGCGCCGAAACGGTCTGCGAAGCGCTGTACACGGCCGCCAGTATCCAGAGTCTTCTGCTTACCGGTGTAGAACGGGTGGCACTCGTTGCATACGTCAGTGCCCAGTGGCTTGCACAGGTTCGAACGAGTTTCGAACTTGTTACCGCAGCTGCAAGTTACCAGGATGGTTTCGTATGCTGGATGGATATCGGCTTTCATGGTGTATTCCTCAGGCTAGCGTGCCGCCACTCAACACTATTGTTGAATACCGCACGTAATTAGGCCGCGGATTCTACCAGACAATCCCGATCACGCAAGCTGTCCCTTCTACCGACCGTCTGCTAGGCTCGCGACTTAAAGCACCCTCCCTGCAGGAGCGGGCTTGCTCGCGAAAGCGCTGTATCCGTTAGCACCATGGCGTCCGAGTCAACGCTTTCGCGAGCAAGCCCGCCCACACAGGTTTCATGCCCAGCCTGCATTTATTGCTCGCCCACAGAGACTCCCCCGCGTGCCCGACGCCATTTTGCGCCTAGCCCTGCCTTCGCCCCTGCGCCGCCTGTTCGATTACCGTGCTCCCGCCGGGGTCTTGCGTGCCCAGTTGCAACCGGGCATGCGCCTGCGGGTGCCGTTTGGCCGCCGGGAGATGATCGGGATCCTGGTAGAAGTCACCGACACCAGCGAAGTGCCTGTCGACAAGCTCAAGCCGGCCCTGGCCCTGCTCGACGTCACCGCGCCTTTGCCGCCGGCACTGTTCAAGCTGTGCCTGTGGACCTCCCAGTACTACCAGCACAGCCTCGGCGACACCTTGAGCTGGGCGCTGCCCGTGTTGCTGCGCCAGGGTGAGCTGGCCGAAGCGCGCCAGGAGCGCTTCTGGTCGGCCGCACCCGGGGCCAGCCTCGATGACCCGCGTATCGCTCGCGCCCCGCGACAGCGCGAGGCCCTGGCTACCCTGGCCCAGCATCCCCACGGCGTGGCCCACCAGCTGCTGAGCAAGTTGATGCTGAGCAAGGACAGCCTGGATCTGCTGCTGGCCAAGGACCTGGTGCAGGTGGAAATCCGCAAGCATGCCCCGGGTGCCCGTCACGAACACTGGCTGGCCCAGCCGGAGCTGCCGCTCAACCCCGAGCAACGTGCGGCCTATGAAGCCATTCGCGCAGGCTTCGACAGTTATCACGCGTTCCTGCTGGCGGGCGTTACAGGCAGCGGCAAAACCGAAGTCTATCTGCAACTCATCCGCGAAACCCTTGAAGCCGGAAAGCAGGCATTGGTGCTGATCCCGGAAATCAACCTGGGACCGCAAACCCTCGCGCGCTTCGAGCAACGTTTCAATGCACGCATCGCGCTGATTCACTCGGGGATCAACGACCGCGAACGCCTCGAAGCCTGGCTCGCCGCCCGGGATGGCGATGCCGACATTATTATCGGCACCCGCTCGGCACTGTTCACTCCGATGAAAAACCCCGGGCTGATCATCATCGACGAAGAGCACGACGGCTCCTATAAACAGCAGGAAGGTCTGCGTTATCACGCTCGCGACCTGGCGCTGGTGCGCGCCCGCCAGGAAAACATCCCGATCGTCCTCGGCTCGGCCACGCCTTCGCTGGAGAGCCTGCACAATGCCTACACCGGCCGTTACGGGCTGCTGCGCCTGAACGAGCGCGCCGGTGGCGCCAAGCAACCGCGCTTCCTGCGCCTGGACGTAAAGAGCCGTCCGCTGGACAGTGGTATTTCCGGCCCCATGCAGCAGGCAATCGGCCAGACCCTGGCTGCCGGGCAACAGGTATTGGTATTTCTCAACCGTCGGGGTTTTGCCCCGACTCTGCTGTGCCACGACTGCGGCTGGATGTCTGAATGCCAACGCTGTGATGCGCGAATGACCGTGCACCAACGCTCCGGCGAACTGCGCTGCCACCATTGCGGCTATGTCGAACGCGTGCCTCGGCATTGCCCGAAATGCGCCAAAGTGGATTTGCGCCCGGTAGGGGCTGGCACCGAGCGCGCCGAAGAGCGACTGGCGATTCTGTTTCCAGAGGTGCCGGTGCTGCGTGTAGACCGCGACAGCACCTCGCGCAAGGACGCCATGAACCAGTTGTTCGCGACCATCCAGAAAGGCCAGCCGTGCATTCTGGTGGGCACGCAGATGCTTGCCAAAGGTCATCACTTTCCCAGGGTGACCCTGGTGTCGATCCTGGATGCCGACGGCGGCCTGTTTTCCGGCGACTTCCGCGCCAGCGAACGCATGGCCCAGCTGATAGTGCAGGTCGCCGGGCGCGCCGGGCGTGCCGAGGAACCTGGCAGAGTGATCATCCAGACTCACCTGGCCGATCATCCGCTGCTGGTGCAACTGACCGAGCAGGGTTATTTCGCTTTTGCCGAGCAAGCATTGAGCGAGCGGCGTTCGGCGGGCTTGCCACCCTTTGCCCACCTGGCGCTGTTGCGCGCAGAGGCACACAAACCGGGGCAGGCCGAAGGCTTTCTTGACGAAGCATGCAGCGAGGCCGAGCGTTTGCTGGCTGAGCAGAATTTGACCGGCATTGAGCTGCTCGGGCCGGTGCCCGCACCCATGGAGCGACGCGCGGGCCGGTATCGCGCTCAGCTATTGTTGCAGGCGACAGCCCGCGCGCCGCTGCATCGGCTGCTGAGCAGCTGGTTGTTGGCGCTGGAGCAGATGCCGAGTGGGCGAGCGGTGCGCTGGTCGCTGGATGTCGATCCCGTCGATTTGTATTGAAGGTCAAAAGATCGTCCGAACGCGGCCCGAGCCTTCGGCAGCTCCTACCCCGGTCGCGCTTATCTGTAGGAGCTGCCGAAGGCTGCGATCTTTGCCGCTTTTGTCACCGCATATCCATAACCTGCCCGCTATAGTTGGCAAGCCCGTCTCCGCCACGGATAATGCCCAGTTTTTCCACCCGCGCATCCAGGCGCTGCCGCGCTTGCGGTCGAAAGAGAGCATCATGAAAGACACCATTCGCCAGCTGATCCAACAAGCCATCACCCAACTCGTCAACGAAGGTGTGTTGCCTGAAGGCCTGTCGCCGGCGATCCAGGTGGAAAACTCCCGCGACAAGAAGAACGGCGACTTCGCCAGCAACATCGCCATGATGCTGGCCAAACCGGCAGGCATGAAGCCCCGCGACCTGGCGGAAAAAATCATCGCCGCGCTGCCATCCGATGAAAACATCACCAAGACCGAAATCGCCGGCCCGGGCTTCCTGAATTTCTTCCAGAACACCCAGGCCCTGGCCTCGCGGCTTGACGCGGCCTTGGCAGACGCAAACATCGGTGTGCGCAAGGCAGGCCCGACCCAACGCACCGTGGTCGACCTGTCCGCGCCCAACCTCGCCAAGGAAATGCACGTCGGCCATTTGCGCTCGACCATCATTGGCGACGGCGTGGCTCGCGTCCTGGAGTTCCTCGGCGACGACGTGATCCGTCAGAACCACGTTGGCGACTGGGGCACCCAGTTCGGCATGTTGATGGCTTATCTGCAGGAAAACCCGATTACCAGCGACGAACTGTCGGACCTGGAAAACTTCTACCGCGCCGCCAAGGGCCGTTTCGACGAATCCGAAGAGTTCGCCGACCGTGCCCGCGGCCTGGTGGTCAAGCTGCAAGCCGGCGACCCGGAATGCCTGGCGTTGTGGACCAAGTTCAAAGACATCTCCTTGTCCCACTGCCAGAAAATCTACGAGTTGCTGAACGTCAAGCTGACCATGGCCGACGTGATGGGCGAAAGCGCCTACAACGACGACCTGATCAACGTGGTCAACGACCTCAAGGCTGCCGGCATGCTGGTGGAGAGCAACGGCGCCCAGTGCGTGTTCCTCGACGAATTCAAAAACGCCGACGGCGACCCGCTGCCGGTGATCATCGTCAAGGCCGATGGCGGCTACCTGTACGCCACCACCGACCTGGCGGCCGTGCGCTATCGCAGCGGCAAGCTCAAGGCTGATCGCGCCCTGTACTTCGTCGACCAGCGCCAGGCCCTGCACTTCCAGCAAGTGTTCGCCGTGGCCCGCAAGGCCGGCTTCGTGACCCATCCGATGGAAATGGAACACATGGGCTTCGGCACCATGAACGGCGCTGACGGCCGTCCATTCAAGACCCGCGATGGCGGCACCGTGAAACTGATCGACCTGCTGACCGAGGCCCAGGAACGCGCCTACACCCTGGTCAAGGACAAGAACCCGGAGCTGGCCGAAACCGAGCTGCGCAACATCGCCAAGGTGGTGGGCATCGGCGCGGTAAAATACGCCGACCTGTCCAAGCACCGCACCAGCGACTACAGCTTCAACTTCGACCTGATGCTGAATTTCGAAGGCAACACCGCGCCGTACCTGCTGTACGCGTACACCCGCGTGGCTGGCGTGTTCCGCAAGCTGGGCAAGGATTTCAGCGAAGTCGAAGGCCAGATCACCCTGGAAGCCGTCCATGAGCACGAACTGGCGGCCAAGCTGGCGCAGTTCGGTGAAGTCCTCAATAACGTTTGCGACAAAGGCACGCCGCACATTCTGTGCACCTACCTGTACGATGTCGCGGGCCTGTTCTCCAGCTTCTACGAGAACTGCCCGATTCTCAGCGCCGAAACCCCGGCGCAAATGCAGAGCCGCCTGCGCCTCGCCGCGCTGACCGGTCGCACTCTCAAGCAAGGCCTGGAACTCTTGGGTCTGGAAACTCTGGAGCGTATGTAAGTTGGCTGCCAAGAAAAAACCTGCACCCAAGCGTGGCGCCAGCCGTTACCAGGCACCTGCCAAGCAACCGATCCCGGGATGGCTGTGGATGGCCATCGGCCTGACGGTCGGTGCGTTCATTGTATTCCTGATGAAACTGGAGCCTGGCAAAGGCAGCGAGAGCGTCAAGCGCGAGAAGATTGAGCAACAGAAAGCCACCCGGATCGCCGAGGCCAACAAGACCCCCCCGAGCCCGACGCAACCGGTGAAGCCAAAGTACGACTTCTACACGTTGCTGCCGGAATCGGAAGTCATAGTGCCTGCTGATGCCGTGCCGGAAAAAACCTTGCCGACACCCCAGGTGCCCGCGATTCCGACCACTCCGGTGACGCCGGAGCAAGCCGCCAAGATCGACACTGCGCGGGCGCAGGCAGCACTGGCCGGGATTACCCCGCCACCAGCGCCGCCGGTAAGCAAGGCCGCACCGGTGACCAAGTTCTTCCTGCAGGCCGGTTCGTTCCGCAAGGAGGCTGACGCAGACAAGGTTCGGGCGCAGATCATCCTGCTGGGCCAGGCCGTGGCGGTTGAGTCCGGCACCGTGAAGGACGAGACCTGGTACCGGGTGCTGGTCGGGCCGTTCAGCAATCGCGAACAACTGACCACCGCGCAGAAACAACTGGCGGGCAGCGGCTTCAGCAACCTGTTGTTACAACAACGCCAAAGCCGCTGAGTTCGTCAGCCACACTGCGTTATCGTTTATCGCGGGCAAGCCTTGCTCCCAACCTGTGGTGGCAAGGTTACCCACACTGCCGAGCTCGCGCAGGAACGCACAAACCTGTGGGAGCAAGGCTTGCCCGCAGTGACATTTGTACCGTCATCACCACACGCGAATCGTCCACCGCTCGTCCTCTCTCCCTCCCCGCAGTTGAAAAACCCGTCACCACCCCCATATGAGTTTCCATAAGGCATTTTCGCCCCGCTGCGTGGAGACTCTCCCTTGACCACCATCGTTTCAGTTCGCCGCCACGGCAAAGTCGTCATGGGCGGCGACGGCCAGGTTTCTCTCGGCAATACCGTGATGAAAGGCAACGCGAAGAAAGTTCGTCGCCTGTACCACGGCCAGGTTATCGCCGGTTTTGCCGGGGCTACGGCTGACGCCTTCACCCTTTTCGAGCGATTTGAAGGTCAGCTTGAGAAACATCAGGGTCACCTGGTTCGCGCTGCTGTCGAACTCGCCAAAGAATGGCGTACCGACCGTACTCTGAGTCGTCTCGAAGCCATGCTGGCAGTGGCCAACAAAGATGCTTCGCTGATCATCACCGGCAACGGCGACGTGGTCGAGCCTGAAGAAGGCCTGATCGCCATGGGTTCCGGTGGCGGTTACGCCCAGGCCGCCGCAAGCGCGCTGCTGAAGAAGACCGACCTGTCTGCCCGGGAAATCGTCGAAACCGCACTCGGCATCGCTGGCGACATCTGCGTATTCACCAACCACACCCAGACCATTGAGGAGCAGGACTGCGCCGAATAAGCCTGTTTCGGCCTTTGTGCCACGGCTCATTCTTGCTTGAGGTCCGCCAATTATTATGTCCATGACTCCCCGTGAAATCGTCCACGAACTCAATCGCCATATCATCGGCCAGGACGATGCCAAACGCGCCGTCGCCATCGCCCTGCGTAATCGCTGGCGCCGGATGCAGCTGCCCGAAGAGCTGCGCGTTGAAGTAACCCCCAAGAACATTTTGATGATCGGCCCGACCGGTGTCGGCAAGACCGAAATCGCCCGTCGCCTGGCCAAGCTCGCCAACGCGCCGTTCATCAAGGTTGAAGCGACCAAGTTCACCGAAGTCGGTTATGTCGGTCGCGATGTCGAATCGATCATTCGTGACCTGGCTGACGCCGCGATGAAACTGCTGCGCGAACAGGAAATGACCAAGGTTCGCCACCGCGCCGAAGACGCCGCCGAAGAGCGCATTCTTGACGCCCTGCTGCCACCGGCACGCGCGGGCTTCAACAGTGACGAAGCGGCTCCGCCTGCCGACTCCAATACCCGCCAGCTGTTCCGCAAGCGCCTGCGTGAAGGCCAGCTGGATGACAAGGAGATTGAAATCGAAGTCGCCGAAACGGCCGGCGTCGATATCTCCGCGCCGCCGGGCATGGAAGAGATGACCAACCAGCTGCAGAGCCTGTTTGCCAACATGGGCAAGGGCAAGAAAAAAGCGCGCAAGCTCAAGGTCAAGGAAGCGCTGAAACTGGTGCGCGACGAAGAGGCCGGGCGCCTGGTCAACGACGAAGAGCTCAAGGCCAAGGCCCTGGAAGCGGTTGAGCAGCACGGTATCGTGTTCATCGACGAAATCGACAAGGTCGCCAAACGCGGCAACTCCGGCGGCGTCGATGTCTCTCGCGAAGGCGTGCAGCGCGACTTGCTGCCGCTGATCGAAGGCTGCACCGTCAATACCAAGCTGGGCATGGTCAAGACCGATCACATCCTGTTCATCGCCTCGGGTGCGTTCCACCTGAGCAAGCCGAGCGACCTGGTGCCGGAACTGCAAGGTCGCCTGCCGATCCGCGTTGAGCTCAAGGCACTGACGCCAGAAGACTTCGAGCGCATCCTCAGCGAGCCACATGCGTCCCTGACCGAGCAATATTGCGCACTGTTGAAAACCGAAGGCCTGGGTATCGAGTTCCAGCCGGACGGGATCAAGCGCATCGCCGAGATCGCCTGGCAGGTGAATGAAAAGACCGAGAACATCGGGGCCCGTCGCTTGCACACGCTACTGGAGCGCCTGCTTGAAGAAGTGTCGTTCAGTGCCGGCGACCTCGCCAGCGCCCACGACGACAAGGTGATCATGATTGACGCCGAATACGTCAACAGGCACCTGGGCGAATTGGCGCAGAACGAAGACCTGTCCCGTTATATCCTGTAGGTCACCTGCCGCCCCGTAGGAGCTGCCGCAGGCTGCGATCTTTTGATCTTGATTTTGGTAGAGTCAAAAATCAAAAGATCGCAGCCTGCGGCAGCTCCTACAGGGTGCGTCACCCGACGGACGACCTTTCATGACCCAACTCCCCACCGACATCAAGCTGCACAAAGCCTCGAAAACCCTGTCGCTGAAATACGCGTCCGGCGAGGAACATCACCTGCCCGCGGAATTCCTGCGCGTGCACTCCCCTTCCGCCGAGGTCCAGGGCCACGGCAAACCCATCCTGCAATTTGGCAAGATCGGCGTCGGCCTGAGCAAGGTCGAACCGGCCGGTCAGTACGCACTGAAATTGACCTTCGATGACGGCCACGACAGCGGCCTGTTCACCTGGGAATATCTGTATCAGCTGGGCGTGCGCCAGGAAGACCTCTGGAACGATTATCTTGCAGAGCTCAAGGCTGCCGGAAAAACCCGCGACCCGAACCAATCCGTCGTCAGGCTGATGCTCTAGTCCGCACCTCTTGCTCATTAGAAGGCATTTTCTAATTTCATCTGTTTGAATGCTCCGCTCCAGGGCCGACGATTAGCCCGCTTGCGAAAAAAATTAAACTCGGGTAACCAATGGAGCTGGCAAGTTCCCTGCAGTGCTCTCTGCATAAAAGCAGTGGTGCAGAACTATCGGTCACCCGAGTAGTAGTACCTGGCATTTGCTGTGTGACTACACAGCTGGACTCAGGTACTCGTCTCAGGACAATGGAGCGTCGTAGATGAGTAACAAGAATAACGATGACCTGAAATCTCAGGCCTCGGAAAATACCTTGGGGCTGAATCCTGTCGTTGGACTGCGTAGAAAGGATCTTCTGGGCTCAGCTCGAATGGTGCTGACCCAAGCCATCAAACAACCGATTCACAGCGTCAAGCACGTTGCCCATTTCGGCCTCGAACTCAAGAATGTCCTGTTCGGTAAATCCGAACTCCAGCCTGCCGGTGATGATCGCCGCTTCGCCGACCCGGCCTGGAGCCAGAACCCGCTCTACAAACGTTATCTGCAAACCTACCTGGCGTGGCGCAAGGAACTCCACGACTGGATCGACGACAGCAGCCTTTCGCCCAAGGATGTCGCCCGCGGGCACTTCGTCATCAACCTCATGACCGAGGCAATGGCTCCGACCAACAGTGCAGCCAACCCGGCGGCGGTCAAACGCTTTTTCGAAACCGGGGGCAAAAGCCTGCTCGACGGCCTCTCGCATCTGGCCAAGGACCTGGTACACAACGGCGGCATGCCCAGCCAGGTCAACATGGGTGCGTTCGAAGTGGGCAAGAGCCTGGGCGTGACCGAAGGCGCGGTAGTGTTTCGCAACGACGTACTGGAGCTGATTCAGTACCGGCCGATCACCGAGCAGGTGCACGAGCGCCCGCTGCTGGTAGTGCCACCGCAAATCAACAAGTTCTATGTATTCGACCTCAGTCCGGACAAGAGCCTGGCGCGGTTCTGCCTGCGCAACAACGTGCAGACCTTCATTGTCAGCTGGCGCAACCCGACCAAGGAGCAGCGCGAGTGGGGCCTGTCGACCTATATCGAAGCGCTCAAGGAAGCAGTCGACGTCGTCACCGCTATCACCGGCAGCAAGGACGTGAACATGCTCGGCGCCTGCTCCGGCGGGATCACCTGCACTGCGCTGCTGGGCCACTATGCCGCGATCGGCGAGAAGAAGGTCAATGCCCTGACGCTCCTGGTCAGCGTCCTGGACACGACGCTGGACAGCGACGTGGCGCTGTTCGTCGACGAGCAAACCCTCGAAGCCGCCAAGCGCCACTCCTATCAGGCCGGTGTACTGGAAGGCCGCGACATGGCGAAAGTCTTCGCCTGGATGCGCCCCAACGACCTGATCTGGAACTACTGGGTCAATAACTACCTGCTGGGCAACGAGCCGCCGGTGTTCGACATCCTGTTCTGGAACAACGACACCACGAGATTGCCTGCCGCCTTCCATGGCGACCTGATCGAGATGTTCAAAAACAACCCACTGATCCGCCCGAATGCACTGGAAGTGTGCGGCACCGCCATCGATCTGAAGCAGGTCACGGCCGACATCTTTTCCCTGGCCGGCACCAACGACCACATCACGCCGTGGAAGTCCTGCTACAAGTCGGCGCAACTGTTCGGCGGTAACGTCGAGTTCGTGCTGTCGAGCAGCGGCCACATCCAAAGCATTCTGAACCCGCCTGGCAATCCAAAGTCACGTTACATGACCAGCAGCGAAATGGCGGTGAACGCCGAGCAGTGGCAGGAGAATTCCACCAAGCACACTGACTCCTGGTGGCTGCACTGGCAGGCCTGGCAGGCGGAGCGTTCAGGCAAGCTGAAGAAATCGCCGACCAGCCTGGGCAACAAGACCTTCACCGCCGGCGAAGCTGCACCGGGGACTTACGTACACGAGCGGTAACCGATACACCTCGGTCTGCAGGAGCTGCCACAGGCTGCGATCTTTTGATCCTGGTTTTCAAAATCAAGATCAAAGATCGCAGCCTTCGGCAGCTCCTACGGGGTTCGGGGATGAATTCACCCACAGGGCCTGACGCATGCCGCAACCGTTCATTTTTCGTACCGTCGACCTGGATGGCCAGACCCTCCGGACCGCCGTACGCCCCGGCAAGCCTCATTTGACGCCCTTGCTTATTTTCAACGGCATCGGCGCCAACCTGGAGCTGGTATTTCCGTTTGTCGCCGCGCTGGACCCGGACCTGGAAGTCATCGCCTTCGATGTTCCGGGAGTGGGTGGCTCGTCGACGCCAAGTCGGCCCTACCGCTTTCCGGGCCTGGCGAAACTCACGGCACGCATGCTCGACTACCTCGACTACGGCCGGGTCAACGTGATCGGCGTGTCCTGGGGCGGCGCCCTGGCCCAACAGTTTGCCTACGACTACCCCGAACGCTGCAAGAAACTCGTCCTGGCTGCGACTGCGGCCGGTGCGGTGATGGTCCCGGGTAAACCCAAAGTGCTGTGGATGATGGCCAGCCCCAGGCGCTACATCCAGCCGTCCCATGTGATCCGTATCGCACCGATGATTTACGGCGGCTCGTTCCGCCGCGATTCGACCCTGGCGGCCAGCCACGCGGCGAAAGTCCGTTCAGCGGGCAAGCTTGGCTATTACTGGCAGCTGTTCGCCGGCCTTGGCTGGACCAGCATTCACTGGCTGCACAAAATTCACCAGCCGACCCTGGTTCTGGCAGGTGATGACGACCCATTGATCCCCCTGGTCAACATGCGCCTGCTGGCCTGGCGGATTCCCAACGCTCAGCTGCACATCATCGATGACGGTCATTTGTTCCTGATCACCAGGGCCGAAGCGGTGGCGCCGATCATCATGAAATTCCTCGAAGAGGAACGCCAGCGCGCAGTGATGCACCCGCATCCGGCGCCATTGGGCGGTTAACCGGCACCGACGTTTGGTCACAAAAAGGAATCGGCAGGACGCCGTACCGCGCAACAACCCGTTAGTGCGGCTATGGTGTTCTGGTCCAGTGAGTTTGTTTTTGGCCTGAAGACGAAGGAGTGTTGAGTCATGCGCGAAAAACCAGTGCGGGATTCCCTGCCCACTCCCGCCGCGTTCATCAACGCACAAAGTGCGATTACCGGCTTGCGTGGCCGCGATATGCTGTCGACCTTGCGCAGTGTGGCCGCTCACGGCTTGCGCAATCCGCTGCACAGTGCCCGGCACGCGTTGAAGTTCGGCGGCCAGTTGGGTCGCGTGCTGTTGGGCGAAACCCTGCACCCGACCAACCCGCAGGACAATCGGTTTGCCGACCCCGCTTGGAGTCTCAATCCATTTTACCGCCGCAGCCTGCAGGCCTATCTCAGCTGGCAGAAGCAAGTCAAAAGCTGGATCGACGAGAGCAATTTGAGCCCCGACGATCGAGCCCGCGCGCACTTCGCGTTCGCCTTGCTCAACGACGCCGTGGCACCTTCCAACTCTTTGCTCAACCCGCTGGCAATCAAGGAAATCTTCAACTCGGGTGGCAACAGCCTGGTGCGCGGAATCAGCCATCTGGTCGATGACTTGCTGCACAACGACGGCCTGCCCCGGCAAGTCACCAAACAGGCCTTCGAAGTCGGGAAAACCGTCGCGACAACCACAGGCTCCGTGGTGTTTCGCAATGAATTGCTGGAGTTGATCCAGTACCGGCCGATGAGCGAGAAACAGTATTCGAAACCCTTGCTGGTGGTGCCGCCGCAGATTAACAAGTACTACATCTTTGACCTGAGCCCCGCCAACAGCTTCGTCCAGTTCGCCCTGAAAAACGGCCTGCAGACCTTCATGATCAGCTGGCGCAACCCCGATGTACGTCACCGTGAATGGGGTCTTTCGACCTACGTTGAAGCTGTCGAGGAAGCGATGAACGTTTGCCGGGCGATCACCGGCGCGCGGGAGGTCAACCTCATGGGCGCCTGCGCCGGGGGCCTGACCATTGCCGCGCTGCAAGGTCACCTGCAGGCCAAGCGCCAGCTGCGCCGGGTCTCCAGCGCTACCTACCTGGTCAGCCTGCTGGACAGTCAGATGGACTCCCCCGCCACCCTGTTCGCCGATGAGCAGACACTGGAAGCTGCCAAGCGTCGCTCTTACCAGAAAGGTGTGCTGGACGGCCGCGACATGGCCAAGGTGTTCGCCTGGATGCGTCCCAACGACCTGATCTGGAGTTACTTCGTCAACAATTACCTGCTGGGCAAAGAACCGCCGGCCTTCGACATTCTCTATTGGAACAACGACAACACCCGTCTGCCAGCGGCGCTGCATGGCGATCTGCTGGACTTCTTCAAACACAATCCGCTGACTCACCCCGGCGGGCTGGAGGTGTGCGGCACGCCAATCGACCTGCAGAAGGTCACGGTCGACAGCTTCAGCGTGGCCGGCATAAACGATCACATCACGCCGTGGGATGCGGTGTACCGCTCCACCTTGCTGCTTGGCGGCGACAGGCGTTTCGTGCTGTCCAACAGCGGCCACGTGCAGAGCATCCTCAACCCGCCGAGCAACCCAAAAGCCAATTTCATCGAAGGCGCCAAACTGAGCCTCGACCCACGGGCCTGGTTTTATGACGCCAAGCAGGTCGACGGCAGCTGGTGGACCCAATGGCTGAGTTGGGCCCAGGCACGCTCAGGGGCGCAGAAAGAAACCCACATGGCACTCGGCAATCAGAACTATCCACCGATGGAGGCTGCACCCGGCACCTATGTGCGAGTGCGCTGACGTTCAACGAACCATTAAGAAGACTGGATGAAGACCCGCGACCGGATTCTCGAATGTGCCTTGCAGTTGTTCAACCAGAAGGGCGAACCGAACGTTTCGACCATGGAAGTGGCCAACGAAATGGGCATCAGCCCGGGCAACCTCTACTACCACTTTCACGGCAAGGAGCCGCTGATACTGGGTTTGTTCGAGCGCTTTCAAAGCGAACTGTCGCCGCTGCTCGACCCGCCGCCGGACGCGCAATTGGCACCGGAAGATTACTGGCTGTTCCTGCACCTGATTGTCGAGCGACTGGCGCATTACCGCTTCCTGTTTCAGGACCTGTCCAATCTGGCAGGCCGCCTGCCCAAACTGGCCAAGGGGATCCGCAACCTGCTCAACGCGTTGAAGCGCACGCTGGCCTCGCTGTTGGCGCGCTTGAAGGCTCAGGGACAGCTGGTCAGCGATACCCAGGCACTTGGGCAATTGGTAGAGCAGATCACCATGACCTTGCTGTTTTCACTGGACTACCAGCGGATCCTCGATCGCGAGGGCGAGGTCCGGTTGGTGGTTTACCAGGTCATGATGCTGGTGGCGCCGCACTTGTTGCCGCCGATCAAGGTGGCGACCGAGCACCTGGCGATGCAGTACCTGGAAGAACATCAGTAAAAATCACCGCACAACGCCGTACAACGCCGTAGGAGCTGCCGTAGGAGCTGCCGAGTGAAACGAGGCTGCGATCTTTTGATTTTTAAAGATCAAAAGATCGCAGCCTTCGGCAGCTCCTACGTAGATTCCGGAGATCATGGATGATAATGGAGGTCATGGAGGTCATGTTGTGCATAAAAAACGCCCGACCTTTGCAGGCCGGGCGTTTTTATTGAGTCCTGGAATCAGGACTGACTGGTTGGCGTCGATGGTGCTGGCGCGGCAGTCGGGGTTGCAGCCGGGGTCGGCGCGGCGGCCGAGTTCGACGTGCTGGCCGGGGTCGGCTTGGCGGCAGCCGTTGCGGCTGGTTTTGCTGCAGCGGCTTTCGGCGCCGCCGGCTTCTTCACTGCAGGCTTCTTCGCTGCGGCAGGTTTTGCCGCTGGCTTGGCAGCGGGTTTGGCCGCTGTGCTTTTTGCAGCAGGTTTGGCTGCCGGCTTGGCGGTGGCTTTTGCAGCAGCAGATTTGACGGCTGACTTCGCTGCAGCAGGTTTCGCTGCGGCAGTCTTGGCCACCGACTTCGCGGCAGACGCGGCTTTCGCTGCAGTCTTGGCTACCGGCTTGGCGACAGCTTTGGCCAGTGGCTTGGCAGCCGGTTTGGCCGCTGCGGTTTTAGTCGCCACTGGCGCAACCTTGGCGCCGGTGAGTTTTTCGATCTGCTTGGTCAGGGTATCGACCTTGCTATGCAGTGCCTTGACTTCATTACGGCTCGGCACGCCCAGACGCGAAATAGCGCTGTTCAGGCGCTTGTCAAAAGCACCTTCGAGCTCATCCCACTTGCCCAGTGCACGATCTTTCACGCCGCTGATGCGCGACTTGGCCGAAGTGGCGGAGTCTTTTGCCGCATCGACTTTATCGCCGACTGCATTCTTGGCGAGCTTCTCGGCTTTCTCGCCGTCTTTTACCAAGGTATCGAAGAGCTTGCTGCCGTCAGTGTCGATCTTCGAGTACACGCCTAAACCGGCCAGCCAGATTTTGCGGGAGTAGTCTTCAACTTTCCCGATCCACGAGCTGCCTTCTTTTTCGATGTTCTTTTTACCAGCCATCCCGTTCTCCTTAAGATTTACGCGCGACGCGTTCGAGCAATGCCGTCAGCTCATCGAGCTTAGCAGAGAGTGTCTCAACGTCATGTTTAGACGGAATGCCGATACGATTCAAGGCACTTGCAACGCGCGAGTCAAAAGCCTTCTCGACCTTGTCGAGTTGCAGTTCGACTTTGCCTTTAAAACTACTGACTTCACTCTTTGCTTCATCGATCTCGGAGTTGGCGGCTTCAAGTTTTTCCGCAACGACCTTTTTGCCTTTTTTTTCAACAGTTTGACCTTCCTTGATCAACTCCTGAAAGTATTCGCTGCCTTCTTGGCCAACCTTGGTGTAGGCCCCCAGGCCTGCCAGCCAGATCTTGCGGGCATAAGATTTGACGTCGCCCAGAGCAGATGTCGAAGCGTCGATTTTTTTCTTCAAAATAACTTTGGCCATGGTGCACCTCACGCGCAGAAGGTTTGAGGAACTGCCCGCGAAAGAGTCGGGCTCAGGCACAAAGTAGTGAGAATAATTAGAAACGGCACCCTAACAACTGACATGAAACGGTGGTGCCTGAATGAAAAGATCGCAGCCTTCGGCAGTTCCTACAGAGGAATGTGGACTCTGTAGGAGCTGCCGAAGGCTGCGATCTTTTGATCTTCAGGCCAGGGCCTTGTCCAGCGCCTTTTCAATCTCGGCTTTGATCATACCGCTCATGGCCGACATCATCAGGCCCAACTCCACGTCGACCTTGATAGAATCCTCGGCCACATGCACCGCGCCCTTCACCCCCGAGCGCTTGAGATTCAGGGTATCGCCCGCCCACTGCGGCTCCAGGCCGTACTGATCGGACAGTTTCTGCGCCAGCTGGTCGGCCTTCTCGCGAGCCGCTTCCTTGCCCAGCGCGTGGGCACGTTCAACACTAATACGGGCCATCAAATGACTCCTGCTTTATGAATGCTTCCTGAAGCATCTTGACCGCCGCTGCGGCAAAACGTCCCGGTGATTGCCTATCTTACCTTTAGCCACTCCAAGACAAAGCAGGCCACCGGGATTAGAATGTCCCGCATTCTCTTCTGGTGACAGCGATATGACTGATCAGCGCAAAGGCAGCGATGCCGAACCCACCACTCACTTCGGTTTCAAAAACGTTCCGGAAAGCCAAAAAGCGGAGAAAGTCGCTGAGGTCTTCCACTCGGTAGCCGCCAAGTACGACCTGATGAACGACCTCCTGTCGGGCGGCATGCACCGTTTGTGGAAGCGTTTTGCGATCGAACTGTCGGGTGTTCGCACCGGTAACCGGGTGCTGGACATCGCTGGCGGCACCGGCGACCTGACGAAAAAATTCTCGCACCTGGTAGGCCCTACTGGCCAGGTCGTGTTGGCCGACATCAACGAATCCATGCTCAAGGTCGGTCGTGACCGCCTGCTGGACCTCGGTGTTGCCGGCAACGTCGAATTCGTCCAGGCCGATGCGGAAAAGCTGCCCTTCCCGGACAACCATTTTGATTGCGTGACCATCGCCTTCGGCCTGCGCAACGTGACGCACAAGGAAGACGCCCTGCGTTCGATGCTGCGCGTACTCAAGCCGGGTGGTCGCCTGCTGGTGCTGGAATTCTCCAAACCGACCAACGCACTGATGTCCAAAGCCTACGACGCCTACTCGTTCGCCTTCATGCCGTTGATGGGCAAGCTGATCACCAACGACTCGGAAAGCTATCGCTACCTGGCCGAATCGATCCGCATGCACCCGAACCAGGAAACCCTGAAGTCGATGATGGTCGAGGCCGGTTTCGACCGCGTGACCTATCACAACATGACCGCAGGTATCGTTGCCCTGCACCGCGGCATCAAACCCTGATGTTGCTGGCCGGCCTGCTCGCCAGCGTTGAGCTCGGTCTTAACCGGGTGCTGCGCCTCGACAGCACGGCCTTGCCGCGCCTGGCGCATTTGAGTGGCAGGGTGATCGCCGTCGATTGCCGCAACCCGGCATTCCAGCTGTTCATTCTGCCCAGCGACGAAGGCCTGATGCTCGCCTCCCAGTGGGAGGCCGGCGCCGACTGCACCTTGCGTGCCCCGGCCTCAAGCCTGCTGAAACTGGCCATGAGCAAGGACAAGACTGCCGTGCTGCACGGCCCGGAAGTCGAGCTCGACGGCGACAGCGGCGTGCTGCTGGAACTGGCGGCGATCCTCCAGGACCTCGAGCTGGACTGGGAGTACGAACTCTCGCGCTGGCTGGGCCCTGTGGCAACACAACTGGTCGGCGGTCATTTGCGCAGTCGCGCGCGCTGGTACCAGCAAGGATTTGTCAGCCTCGGCCAAAACCTGGGCGAATACCTGGCCGAAGAATCGCGCACCCTCGTCGGTCAGCGCGAAGCCGAAGCCCGTTTCATTGAACTGGACCAGATCAAACTTGATCTGGAACGTCTTGAGGCGCGTTTCGAGCGCCTTTCCCGATCTCTCGACCCAAGCGATAACGCATGAAGCTGCTTGCCGTCCGCCGTTTGTTGCGCATCCAGCGCGTTGTGATTCGCTACCGTCTCGATGACCTGCTGTTCGCCCTGCCGCTGCCCTGGTTCCTGCTGGCGCTGCGGTATGCATTGCCGTGGCGCTGGTTCCCGCGCAAAACGCTTGAGCTGAGCCGCGGCGCCCGACTGCGCCTGGCCCTGCAGGACCTGGGACCAATCTTCATCAAGTTCGGGCAGATCCTGTCCACCCGCCGCGACCTGCTGCCGGAAGACATCGCCGATGAATTGATGCTGCTGCAGGACCGTGTCCCGCCGTTCGATTCGCAAGTGTCGATCAAACTCATCGAAGAGCAGCTGGGCAAGAAGATCAGCGAAGTGTTCAGCCGATTCGACGTCCAACCGCTCGCTTCGGCTTCGGTAGCGCAGGTGCATGCCGCGCAGCTCAAGACCGGTGAAGAAGTCGTGGTCAAGGTGATCCGCCCCGGCCTCAAGCCGATCATCGCCCAGGACCTGGCATGGCTGTTCATCCTGGCTCGCGCGGCAGAAAAACTCTCGGCCGATGCGCGCCTGCTGCATCCGGTGGACGTGGTCCAGGACTACGAGAAAACCATCTACGACGAACTCGACCTGCTGCGCGAAGCCGCCAACGCCAGCCAGCTCAAGCGCAACTTCGAAGGCTCGCCACTGCTCTACGTGCCGCAAGTCTATTGGGATTGGTGCCGGCCCAAAGTGCTGGTGATGGAGCGCATCTACGGGGTTCAGGTGACCGACCTCGCGACCCTGGCCGACCAGCGCACCGACATGAAGATGCTCGCCGAACGCGGCGTCGAAATCTTCTTTACCCAGGTGTTCCGTGACAGCTTTTTCCATGCCGACATGCACCCGGGCAACATCTTCGTCAGCACCGTCAACCCGTGGAGCCCGCAGTACATTGCGATCGACTGCGGCATCGTTGGCAGCCTGACCCCGGAAGACCAGGACTATCTGGCCCGCAACCTGTTCGCTTTCTTCAAACGCGACTATCGGCGAGTGGCCCAGCTGCATATCGATTCGGGCTGGGTGCCGGCGGAAACCAAACTCAACGAATTCGAAGCGGCGATCCGCACTGTATGCGAACCGATCTTCGAAAAACCGTTAAAAGATATTTCATTCGGCCAGGTGCTGATGCGCCTGTTCCAGACCGCTCGACGCTTCAACATGGAAGTACAGCCGCAGCTTGTCCTGTTGCAAAAAACCCTGCTGAACATCGAAGGCCTGGGCCGCCAGCTGTACCCGGACCTCGATCTGTGGAACACCGCGCAACCGTTCCTCGAACGCTGGATGCGCGAGCGCGTCAGCCCCAAAGCGTTGCTGGGCAACGTGCAGAGCCAGTTTGAACAGCTACCGCACCTGGCCAACATGGCCCGCGACCTGCTCGAACGCATGTCCCAGCCTCACGCCTACGACCCGCCGCCACCCTGGCACCGCCGACGTGACGACTGGTTCCTGCGCCTGCTCGGCACCGCTCACCTGGCGGGCGGCGCAGTACTCGCGATCGGCGGCCCGCTGAACGACCTGGCCTATTGGCCAGCCGGAATCATGATGGCGGTCGGTTTGTATCTGGTCGTTCGCCGATAGCCAGTTGTGTGATCCGCTGGCACACTGTTTCAACGTTGGACTCCGCTAATGAAGTGCGGAGCCCGCTGTCGGAGTCGAAGATGAAAAACTGGCTGGACGAAATCAAGTGGGACGCCGATGGCCTGGTGCCCGCGATTGCCCAGGATCACAAGACCGGGCGCGTCCTGATGATGGCCTGGATGAACCGTGAAGCGCTGCAACTGACTGCCACGGAGAATCGTGCCATCTACTGGTCACGTTCCCGAGGCAAACTGTGGCGCAAGGGTGAGGAGTCCGGGCATGTGCAGACCCTGCATGAGATGCGCCTTGACTGTGACGCCGACGTGATCATTCTGATGGTCGAGCAGATCGGCGACATCGCCTGCCATACCGGCCGCCAGAGCTGCTTCTATCGAGTCTTCGAGAACGGCGACTGGAAAACCGTCGACCCGGTACTTAAAGACCCGCACGCCATTTACTCCGCAGGACACACCCATGAGTGACACCCTGACCCGCCTGGCCGAAGTGCTGGAAGAGCGCAAAGGCGCCGCTGCCGACAGCTCGTATGTTGCCAGCCTGTACCACAAGGGCCTGAACAAGATTCTGGAAAAAGTTGGCGAAGAATCCGTCGAAACCATCATTGCCGCCAAGGACGCTGCCATCAGCGGCGACTGCAGCGATGTGATCTACGAGACTGCCGACTTGTGGTTCCACAGCATGGTCATGCTCGCCCAACTGGGGCAGCATCCACAGGCTGTACTCGATGAACTCGACCGTCGCTTCGGTCTGTCCGGACACGCCGAGAAAGCCTCGCGCCCGTCCGCCTGAACAACTATATTAGAGAGGAGCAGCAACATGGGCATTTTTGACTGGAAACACTGGGTCGTCATCCTGGTCGTTGTCGTGCTGGTATTCGGCACCAAGAAACTGAAGAACCTCGGCACCGACGTCGGCGAATCGATCAAGGGCTTCCGCAAAGCCATGAACGATGACGAAAAGCCCGCTGATCCAAGCGTGACCCCGGCGCAACCGGTACCACCTGTGCAGCCACAGGCCACCCCGGTCAACCCGCCGCACACCATCGACGTGCAGGCACAAAAAGTCGAAGAGCCGATTCGCAAAGACGTGTGAGCACTGACTAATGTTTGGTATCAGCTTCTCTGAACTGCTGCTCGTCGGCCTCGTCGCCCTGCTGGTGCTGGGCCCCGAACGCCTGCCGGGTGCTGCGCGCACTGCCGGCCTGTGGGTCGGTCGTCTGAAGCGCAGCTTCAACGCGATCAAACAGGAAGTTGAACGTGAGATCGGCGCCGACGAAATTCGCCGGCAGCTGCACAACGAGCATATCCTGTCCCTGGAGCAGGAGGCGCGGAAGATCTTCACGCCCACCCAGCAGGAGCCGACTCCGGTGCAGCCTGTCGCGGAGCCGACCATTCATGCCCCGGTGCCGAACATCGAGCCGACAATCGGCGCTGAACCTGCGCCTGTCGCTGCTCCTGCGGCGCAGCCTCTGGCCGAATCTGCAACACCTGCGGCTGCGTCTGTTGCGCCTGCCCCTCATGACCCAACACTGCCGCCGCGAGCCCCATGAGCGATCTTCCTGAAAATGACCAGCACATGCCGCTGGTTTCGCACCTCACCGAGTTGCGCACCCGCCTGCTGCGCTGCGTAGCGGCGATCTTCATCGTCTTCGCCGGGTTGTTCGCCTTCACCCAGCAAATCTATACCTTCGTCTCCACGCCGCTGCGCCAGTATTTGCCGGAAGGCGCGACAATGATCGCTACCGATGTGTCGTCGCCCTTCCTGACGCCACTGAAGCTGACGATGATGGTTTCGCTGTTCCTGGCGATTCCGGTGATCCTGCATCAGATTTGGGGTTTCATCGCACCAGGCCTGTACAAGCACGAGAAGCGCATCGCCGTGCCACTGCTGATGTCCAGCATCCTGCTGTTCTATACCGGCATGGCGTTCGCCTACTACCTGGTGTTCCCGTTGATCTTCAAATTCTTCGCTGCCGCTACGCCGGCCGGTGTGGAAATGATGACCGACATCACCAGCTACCTCGACTTCGTCATGACGCTGTTCTTCGCCTTCGGCGTGGCGTTCGAAATCCCGGTAGCCGTGGTATTGCTGGTGTGGATCGGTGTAGTCGACGTCAAGTACCTGAGGAAAATCCGCCCGTACGTGATCATTGGCTGCTTCGTGGTCGGCATGATCCTGACGCCGCCGGACATTTTCTCGCAGACCCTGCTGGCTGTACCGATGTGGCTGCTGTTTGAAATCGGCATCCTGTTCGGCAGCCTGATCAGCAAGCGTGGCGAGCACCCGGACGACCAGCCGGCTGACGACTCCAACGACCAGCCGCCAGCGACCCAGCCGTGAACCTGCTGCTTCTCGAAGAGGCCGATTTCATTGCGGCCGATCGGGTGATCCTGCGTGATCGCCGCCTGACCCACATGCAGGAAGTCCACCGTTCGCAAGTCGGTGACAGCCTGCGGGTCGGCAGGATTGGCGGTCTGATGGGGTCTGCCGAGTTGCTGCGCCTGGACACCACCGAAGCCGAATTGCGCGTCACCCTTGATCAGCCCCCTCCGAGCAAGCTGCCGCTGACCATGGTGTTGGCCCTGCCACGCCCGAAAATGCTGCGCCGGGTGTTTCAGACCGTTGCGGCCATGGGAGTGCCGCGAATCATCCTGGTGAACAGCTATCGCGTCGAGAAGAGCTTCTGGCAAACGCCGTTCCTGGAACCAGACGCCATTCGCGAACAATTGATCCTCGGCCTTGAACAGGCCAGGGACAGCGTGTTGCCGGAAATTATTATCGAGAAGCGCTTCAAGCCGTTCGTCGAAGACCGGCTTCCCGCGATCACCGAAGGGACTCTGGGCCTGGTCGGCCATCCCGGCAACTACCCACCCTGCCCTCGCGGCCTGAACGAGCCGGTGACCCTGGCCATTGGTCCGGAAGGCGGCTGGATCCCCTACGAGATCGACCTGCTGGCCAAAGCCGGGCTGCAACCGGTACAACTGGGCGAGCGCATCCTGCGGGTCGAAACCGCGGTCACCGCCCTGCTGGCCCGACTCTTCTAAACACCACGCCCCCCGGTAGGAGCTGCCGCAGGCTGCGATCTTTTGATCCTGGCGTTTGTAAGGACGCCAGAACTCAAGATCAAGATCAAAATCAAAAGATCGCAGCCTTCGGCAGCTCCTACAGGTTCCGGAGAAGCTGCCGATACAACTCTCATAAAACCTACGTGTGGTTCGAGGGAGTTGCAGCATGTACCAATCGCTAGCCGATAAACTGGGGAACGTCAGCGTCAATCGCAAACTGGGAGTCGGTTTCGGATTGGTGTTGCTGCTGACCTGCCTGATCACCTTCACTGGCTGGACGGGCCTCAGCGGCGTCATGAGCCGGGGCGACAAGCTCGGTTTCATCTCCGGCCTGATCGAGCTGAGCAAAGACCTGCGCATCGCCCGCCAAGACTACGACATGCATCGCGGCGAACAGGGTCCCGGGACAGTCAACGATTTGCTCGGCCAACTGGATACCGGCCTGAAAACCGCCCGCACCCTGATCGAACAGCCTGCCGATGCAGCCATGGTCGACCAGCAACTGGTCGCCGTCGCTGAATACAAGCGCGCCTTTGCCGACATGACCCAGGCAACCGCTGCTCGTGAAGACGCCCGGAGCAAACTGGGGGTAAACGCTGACAACGCCGTAGCGCAAGTCAGCACGGTCGAAAAATCCATGCTGCAAGGCGAAAGCGTTGCCGACTACAGCCAGGTGATCGAACTGAGCAAGCTGCTCCAGCAAGCGCGCTACCAGGTTCGCGGCTACACCTACAGCGGCAAGGCCGAAGCCCAGCAACCGGCACTGGACGCCATCGACACCGCCCTGAAAAGCCTCGACAGCCTCGCGGCAAAACTGCCTGAGCAGCACCTTGCCAACCTGCAACAGGCTACCGGGTCGCTGAAGGCTTACCGCGCGGCTGTCAGCCAGTTCCGCGACTCCCAGGTCGCAAACGCCACGGCGCTCACGCGCATGACCGCTCAGGGCGACATCCTGATCGACCTCAGCAAGAAGCTGACGGCCTCGCAGACCATTGTTCGCGACACCGATGCCGCGCACGCCAAGAACATGCTGTTGCTCGCCACCCTGCTCGCCCTGGCTTTCGGTCTGCTGGCGGCTTGGGCCATCACCCGCCAGATTGTCATTCCCCTGAGCCAGACCCTCAAAGTTGCCGAACGCATTGCAGCCGGCGACCTGACCCACAATCTGGTGTCTCGCCGCCAGGACGAACTGGGCCAGTTGCAGCGTGCTATCCAGAGCATGACCCAGGGCTTGCGCGAGTTGATTGGCGGCATCAGTGATGGCGTCACGCAAATCGCCAGCGCCGCCGAGGAGTTATCGGCAGTCACTGAGCAGACCAGCGCCGGGGTCAACAGCCAGAAGGTCGAGACCGATCAGGTGGCAACCGCCATGAACGAGATGACCGCTACCGTGCAAGAAGTCGCACGCAATGCGGAAGAAGCCTCGGAGGCCGCTGTGGCCGCCGACCAGCAGGCCCGTGAAGGGGACAAGGTGGTGGGTGAAGCCATCGCCCAGATCGAGCGCCTGGCGCTCGAAGTGGGCCACTCGACCGAGGCCATGGGCCATCTCAAGCGCGAGAGCGACAAGATCGGCAGCGTGCTCGACGTGATCAAGTCGGTAGCCCAGCAAACCAACCTGCTGGCGCTAAACGCCGCCATCGAAGCCGCCCGTGCCGGTGAAGCAGGCCGCGGTTTTGCCGTGGTTGCCGACGAAGTCCGCAGCCTCGCCCAGCGCACCCAGAAGTCGACCGAAGAAATCGAAGAGCTGATCGTTGGCCTGCAAGCCGGCACCCAGCAGGTGGCGACAATAATGGACAACAGCCGCAGCCTCACCGAAAGCAGCGTCGAACTGACCCGCCGCGCCGGTGGTTCGCTGGAAAGCATTACCCGCACAGTGTCAGCGATCCAGTCGATGAACCAGCAGATTGCCGCAGCGGCCGAGCAACAAAGCGCGGTGGCCGAAGAAATCAATCGCAGCGTGTTGAATGTGCGCGATGTGTCCGAGCAGACCTCGGCCGCCAGTGAAGAGACGGCGGCGTCGAGTGTCGAACTGGCACGGCTTGGTACTCATTTGCAGACGCTGGTGGGACGGTTCAAGGTCTGAGTTGATGCGAACGCCTCGGTTCACACAGGACCAAGGTGATGCTATCGCGGGCAAGCTCCCACAGGGTTCAACGGTGTTACGCAAATTGCATGAACACTGAACATACTGTGGGAGCGGGCTTGCCCGCGATGGCGGCCGGATGGCCGCCGCGATCAGAGAACCTGGCGCAGGAACGCCTGTGCCCGAGGATCCTTCGGCGCAGCGAAAAACTCGGCCGGCGAAGCATCTTCCAACAGCTTGCCGTGATCGAAGAACAACACCCGATCCGCCACTTCCCGCGCAAAGCCCATTTCATGGGTAACGCAGACCATCGTCATGCCTTCCACGGCCAGGGTCTTCATCACATCCAGCACTTCACCGACCATTTCCGGATCAAGCGCCGAGGTCGGTTCATCGAACAGCATCACCTTCGGCTCCATCGCCAGCGCCCGGGCAATGGCCACACGCTGTTGCTGACCGCCGGACAGGCGTGATGGAAACTCGTTGGCTTTCTGCGCGATACCGACCTTCTCCAGCAACGCCAGGGCCTTGGCCTCGCGCTCCTTTTTGCCGCGCTTGCGCACGACTTTTTGCGCCAGGCAGAGGTTTTCCAGTACGGTCATGTGCGGGAACAGGTTGAAATGCTGGAACACCATGCCGACTTCACGGCGGTAGGCATTCACGTCGGTTTTCGGGTCGGCCAGCTCCAGGCCGTCGATGCTCACTGAGCCGGAATCGAATTCTTCCAGGCCGTTGAGACAGCGCAGGAACGTCGACTTGCCGGAGCCGGACGGACCGATCACCACCAGCACTTCACCCCTGGCCACTTGCGTGGTGACGTTATCCACCGCGCGCACCACCTGGCCACGGGTATCGAAGACTTTTACCAGATCGCGGACTTCAATCACTTTGCGCGAGCCTCCGCTCTAGCCGGCTGGCGATTTTCGACAGCGGCAGGTTGATCAACAGGTACAGGCCGGCGACGCAGAACAGGATTTCGAACGGCGAGAACGAGGTAGTGATGACTTCCCGGCCGCTTTTGAGCAGTTCGGTAATCGCGATGACCGAGACCAGCGAAGTGTCCTTGACCAGGCTGATGAACTGCCCGGCCAGTGGCGGCAGCACGCGCTTGAATGCCTGCGGCAGGACCACATGACGCATCGACTGGCCAGCGCTCAGCCCCAGAGATCGCGCGGCTTCGTTCTGGCCGCGGGCGATCGACTGCACGCCAGAGCGGATGATTTCCGCGACATAGGCGCCGGTAAACAGTGACAGCGCGGCGATCCCGGCAAATTCCCGGGACAGGTTCATCACGGTGCCGATGAAGAAGTAGAAGATGAAGATCTGCACCAGCAGCGGCGTGCCGCGCACCAACTCGACATAAATGGTCGAGAGATCGCGCAAGGTCGGGTTGCTGGACAGCCGGCACAGGCCGGTTGCCAGGCCAATCAGCAGGCCGAGCACACCCGAGACCACCGACAGCCACAACGTCGTCCACAAGCCCCACAACAGCGGTCCTGCCGCCCAATGGCGAGTCACGCCCACGACATCGCCTTCTGCCACGTCATCGCCCTGGGCGACTTGCAGGCTGTTGTCATCGACGATCAGGTGCTGCTCGTCGCCAGCGTCGTTGCGCAGGGTGACTTCAGCCTTGTCACCCTTGCGTACCAGCTCGCTGACGGTGGAAATGTCAGCAGCACGCTGGGACTCTTCGGCGTGGTAGGCGAAGTACTGCGGCACACGGTTCCAGCGCCATTCGTAGGACATCAGCGAGGTGGCGTAGTACAAGGCGCCGGCCAGGCCGATCAGCACCAGCACGGTTAAAACGTGCCAGGGCCATTGGGCTTTTCTCTGTTTCATGGGTTTAGCAAAATCCGAAAGTTGTGTCGCCAGGAAGGCCGTCATCGCCAGCAGGCTGGCTCCCACACTGGATCTGTGACGCACACAAATCCCCCGTGGGAGCCCGCCAGGAAGGCCGTCATCGCCAGCAGGCTGGCTCCCACACTGGATCTGTGACGCACACAAATCCCCTGTGGCAGCCCGCCAGGAAGGCCGTCATCGCCAGCAGGCTGGCTCCCACACTGGACCTGTGGCGTACACAAATCCCCTGTGGCAGCTCGCCAGGAAGGCCGTCATCGCCAGCAGGCTGGCTCCCACACTGGATCTGTGGCGTACACAAATCCCCTGTGGCAGCCCGCCAGGAAGGCCGTCATCGCCAGCAGGCTGGCTCCCACACTGGATCTGTGGCGTACACAAATCCCCTGTGGCAGCCCGCCAGGAAGGCCGTCATCGCCAGCAGGCTGGCTCCCACACTGGATCTGTGGCGTACACAAATCCCCTGTGGCAGCCCGCCAGGAAGGCCGTCATCGCCAGCAGGCTGGCTCCCACACTGTGGCGTACACAAACCTCCTGTGGGAGCCAGCCTGCTGGCGATGGGAGCGGCGCGGTCTTACTGACCGAGCCTTATTCCATGTCCTTGAGCCAGGCGGTGTCCTTGAACCACTTGTCATGGATGCGATCGTAGGTGCCGTCTTCGTGGATCTGGTGCAGGAAGTTGTTGATGAAGTTGAGGCTGTCGTAATCACCCTTCTTCAGGCCAAAGGCCAGCGGCTCGTAGGTGAACGGCTTGTCGAGGAATACCAGCTTGCCGGCCCCGACCTTGTTCACGGCGACAACGTTGTACGGCGCGTCGTAGATGAAGGCATCGGCCTTGCCGTTGACCACGTCCAGCACAGCTTCCTGCTCGTTGTCGTAGCCGTGGTACTTGGCCTTGGAGATCAGCTTCTTCGCGACCATCTCGCCCGTGGTGCCGAGCTTGGAGGTGATGCGGTAGTCGGCGGTGTTCAGGTCCTTGTAGGACTTGATGGTGCCTTCCAGCTCTTTGCGGATCAGCAGTGTCTGGCCAACGACGATGAAGGGGTCGCTGAAGTTCAAGCGCAGGTTACGCTCCTGGGTCAGGGTCATGCCGCTGCCGATCATGTCGAATTTGTCGGTCATCAGCGCCGGGATGATGCCGTCGTAGCCGGTGGACACCAGCTCCAGCTTGACGCCCATGGCCTTGGTCATGGCTTTGAGGATGTCGACTTCGAAACCGATGATCTCGCCGCGCTTGTTGGTCATTTCGAAGGGCATGTAGGTCGGGTCCATCCCGACTTTCAGCGTGCCGCGCTTGACCGCGTCATCGATGGCACCGGCCTGCGCCGTGCTGACTGCAACCAATGCCGTGACGCCGACCAGCAGCATCGAAAGATACTTCTTCATCATCAAGTCCCCAAAACCATTGCGGTATGAGGCGCGCAAACAGCAGATTTCCCTGGGGAAACCGGCAGATACGAACAAAAAGTTGTCCGGGCGCACCAATTCGGGGACGGATGCTATCGCAGCCTTGAAGGATTTGTTAGACGCAAAAGCAAAAGATCGTCCGACCGCGGCCCGAGCCTCCGGCAGCTCCTACGGATAAAGCCTGTAGGAGCTGCCGGAGGCTCGGGCCGCGGTCGGACGATCTTTTTAGCCGGGGAATGCTTTATGCCAACTGAGGCTGCGCACTCAGCGGTTTAAGCGGCAGCAACGGAGCATGCGGATCGGCTTTCACCGACTTGCGCCACGCTTCCAGCCACTCAGGATGACCTTCGTTCCAGATTTGCTCGTGCAGGCGAGCCAGGGCCACCGGATCACTGAGCAGTTGCACGCGCTCATTGTTGTTCAGGCCATCCGGCCCGACTTTCAATGCGTGCCGCACTCGCTCGATACGCAGCCATTCGATCGGCTCCGCCTGACCGTGACGGGAGGTCGCCAGCGAACACGCCAGGGCGTTCTGCTGCGGGTCCACCACCGACCGGACAAAGCCGTCGTTCAGCGCGTGATAGCGGTTTTCGTGGGTGTACTGGTCAGTCGCCAGCAACGCCTGTGGCGGATTGTATTCCTCAGGGATCAGGAACAGGCTCTCGTCACGGGATTTGAGCCCCAGGCCAACCCGGCTGGAAATCACCGACACCGGAATCGACAGCATCAACGAACCGACGATCGGCACCAGCCACCACAGGAAGCTCGGGTTCAGCCAGATCACCAGCAGCGCCCAGAGGAAGCCCAGCAGCGTTTGCGGACCGTGGCGCTTGACCGCTTCACTCCATGGCGTCGAGTCATCGTCACGCTGGGGCGAGTTCCAGGTCGCGGCCCAGCCAAGGAACGCGGCGAGCACGAAACGCGTGTGGAAAATCATCCGCACCGGCGCCAGCAGCACGGAGAACAGCATCTCCAGCAGCATCGACAGGGTCACCTTGAACTTGCCACCGAACTCTTTCGCGCCCTTGGCCCAGATCAGGATGATGCTCAGCAGCTTCGGCAGGAACAGCAGCACGATGGTGGTCGAGAACAGCGCGACGGCCTTGTCCGGGTGCCACTGTGGCCACAACGGATACAGCTGTCGCGGCTCCATGAAGTACTGCGGTTCCATTAGCGTGTTGACCGCCAGCAGCGCCGTCGACAGCACGAGGAAGAAGAACCACAACGGGGCCGACAAATAAGACATCACACCAGTGAGGAATACCGCCCGGTGAACCGGGTGCATGCCCTTGACCAGGAACAGCCGGAAGTTCATCAGGTTACCGTGGCACCAGCGACGGTCACGCTTGAGTTCGTCCAGCAGGTTTGGCGGCAGTTCTTCGTAGCTGCCCGGCAGGTCGTAGGCAATCCATACGCCCCAGCCGGCACGGCGCATCAGCGCCGCTTCGACGAAGTCGTGGGACAGAATCGCACCTGCAAACGCGCCTTTACCCGGCAACGGCGCCAGGGCGCAGTGCTCGATGAACGGCTTCATGCGAATGATCGCGTTGTGGCCCCAATAATGGGATTCGCCCAACTGCCAGAAGTGCAGGCCGGCGGTGAACAGCGGCCCATAGACCCGGGTGGCGAACTGCTGCATGCGTGCATACAGCGTGTCCATGCCCGATGCGCGCGGCGCAGTCTGGATGATCCCGGCGTCCGGCGTGGCTTCCATCAGGCGTACCAGGCTGGTCAGGCATTCGCCGCTCATCACGGAGTCCGCGTCGAGCACCACCATGTACTTGTAGTCACCCCCCCAGCGACGGCAGAAGTCGTCGAGGTTACCGCTCTTGCGCTTGACGCGACGACGGCGGCGGCGATAGAAAATCTTGCCGAAGCCCTTGGCTTCGCGGCAGACGTCGAGCCAGGCCTGTTGTTCGGCGACGCAGATGTCGGCATCGTTACTGTCGCTGAGCACGAAGAAGTCGAAGCGATCGAGGTCACCTGTGGCCGCTACCGACTCGAAGGTCGCCCGCAACCCGGCAAATACCCGCGGCACGTCTTCGTTGCAGATCGGCATCACCAGCGCAGTGCGCGCATCCTTGGCGATCGGCTCATTACCAGCGCTTTTACCGGAAATACGGTACTTGTCGTGGCCGGTGAGCAGCTCGAGGAAGCCCATCAGCGCCGTCCAGAACCCGGCAGACACCCAGCAGAACAGAATCCCGAACAGAATCAGGATGCTGGTTTGCAGCGCATACGGCAGTACTTGCGTAGCCGTCTGCAGCAGCGGTTGGTGCAGGACTTCGTTGAGGTCGACGAACGACCAGCCCTGATACGGCATGATGCCTTTCATGTACCAGCCGGCAACGATGGTCTGGCCGAGCATCAGCACCAGCAGGATGTAGCGACGGATCGAACCGACGGTGCGCCAGCGAGCCGCCGGCAACACGCGTTCATCCTTCGGCGGGGCCGGTGGATTGGTGCGACCGGTCAGCCGGCGCCAGCCACGCACCAGGATATTGGTGCGCCATGGCTCCGGCACGACCTTGGTCCGACGGATCGGCGGGGTCGCCTTCAGGCAAACCCGACCGCTGGCGTCGAGCGCCAGCATTTGCGCGTCTTCCAGCTCTTCGGCCGTGCTCAGGGCCAGGCGCTTGCCGACCGAGGCCTGGGCGGCCTCGCTCGGCGCGTCGAACGTCGAAGACGACAGCCGCTGGTGCAGCTCGCTGAAAGACTGGCAGCCCGCGAGTTCCGCGCGCTGCTGGTCGGTCATCGGCAGATGCGCCAGATACTCGGCAAGCGTCTCTGGCTGTACTTGAGAATTACTCATCGGCAGGCAACTGGTAGCTCCAGGTCTCGGTCAGGACTTCTTCAGTCGGCGCCGATTCCGGTGTGGCTGGGGCCGCATCGGCAGCTGCAGGCTGCTTGGCGTCTTTGTTGTCCTTGTTGGCGGTATCCGCTACTGGCTTGGCATCAGCCTGCTTGGCCTCTGCCAGCTTGGTTTCCTTGTCCGCCTTCTCCTGCTGCTTGGCGGCAACCTTGTCGGCCTTGGCCACGGACGAGCTGGAAACAGGCAACGAAGTCTTGGCCAGGTCCTCAGGTACGATGTTCTGCACCAGTGCAGCACGCATCTCGGTGGATTTACCCGGATCCTTGATCTTCATCCGCAGGGTCAGGCGCCAGCCCTTGGTTACAGGGTTGTAACGCACGCTGTTCTCGACCAGTTCGGCGTTGTCACCGACGCTGACCTGGCTGCGAACGTCAGTCTCAGGCGGCAGGGCTGCCAGGGACGGGCCTTCGAAGTCCACCAGGTAGGCCACGCTGCCGTCCGGCTGACGGATCAGGTTGGACTGCTTGACGTCACCGGTGGAACGCAGGGTCTGGCTGACCCAGGCGCTATCGGGTGCGTGCAGCGCCGCTTCATCGATCGTCCAGTGCAGGCGGTAGGCGACATCCAGCGGCTGGCCTGGCTCAGGCAGTTTTTCCGGACTCCAGAACGCCACGATGTTGTCGTTGGTTTCATCGGCAGTCGGGATTTCCACCAGGTCGACAGAACCCTTGCCCCAATCGCCTTTTGGCTCGATCCAGGCACTTGGGCGCTTGTCGTAGCGGTCGTCCAGGTCTTCATAGTGGCTGAAATCGCGACCACGTTGCAGCAGACCAAAACCGCGCGGGTTCTCGACGGCGAAGTTGCTGACGGACAGGTGCTTAGGGTTGTTCAGCGGGCGCCAGATCCACTCACCGTTGCCGGCATGGATCGCCAGGCCGCTGGAGTCGTGCAGTTCACGACGGTAGTTGAGCACCTTGGATGGCTGGTTGGCGCCGAACAGGAACATGCTGGTCAGTGGGGCGATGCCCAGTTTGGTGACCTTGTCGCGCAGGAACATCTGCGCCTTGACGTCGACGATGGTATCGCTGCCCGGACGCAGGGTCAGGCGGTAGGCACCGGTCGCACGCGGGGAGTCGAGCAGCGCAAAGATCACCAGGTGCTTGTCACCCGGTTTTGGCTGTTGGATCCAGAACTCGGTGAAACGCGGGAATTCTTCGCCGGAAGGCAAAGCGGTATCAATGGCCATGCCACGGGCGGACAAACCATAGGTGTGACCCTTGCCGACGACGCGGAAGTAGCTCGCGCCCAGCATGGTCATGATTTCGTCCTGCTTGTCGGCCTTGTTGATCGGGTACAGCACACGGAAACCGGCATAACCCAGTTGCTCAGTGGCCTTGGGATCAAACTTGACGTCGCCGAAATCAAAACGACTTGGGTCGTATTTGATCTCCTCGACCGTATTGGCCGTGATTTCGTTGATTTTCACCGGGGTATCGAAGTGCATGCCCTGGTGATAGAACGACAGCTTGAACGGGGTTTTCTGATCGGCCCATTCGGCTTTTTCGGTGAGGAAACGAATTTTTTGATAGTCCGCGAACTTCATATCGCGGAATTCGTTCGGCAGATTACTGCGCGGGGCTTCGTATTTCTGCCCGGCCAGCTCTTTTGCCTTGACCGACACATCATCCAGACTGAATGCCCAAAGCTGGCCGGCGCTGAGCAGGCAAAGCAGTGCAGAGCCCGCTACCAGAGCGCTTCGTAGCCGTTTGGCAGACAATTTTGGTGCAATACAGGGACTAACAATCACGAGCAACCCTCGCCGAAAACAGATCAAAAAACCAACGGCCAGCTATCTATATGCCAGGTTGGCGAGCATTGTTCCGACTCCCATGGGGCAAAATGATTCCCCAACAGGTCCAGGACAAGTCTCTACCTAAGTCAAAATGGACCAACGAACGCTGATCCCCGTAGCGCGCGATTATCTAGTAGGCCGCGTTACAACGCATCAGGGGTAACAAAGTATTTATCGCGAAAACCCCCTGTTTCCGCTCGAAATGCGCTTAAAAAGATGTTTCAAGCGCTTTCAGGCCTGTAACAGGAAGGTGACCGGGCCATCATTGACCAGATACACCTGCATATCCGCGCCGAATCTACCTGATGTCACTGTGCCATGCATTTGTTTCGCTTTGCCTAATAGATAGTCAAAAAGCTCTTCGCCCAGTGCCGGAGGGGCAGCAGTCGAGAAGCTGGGGCGCAACCCGCTCTTGGTATCAGCGGCCAGGGTGAACTGAGAGACCAGCAGCAAACCACCGCACACATCCACCAAGGACCAGTTCATCTTGCCCTCGGCGTCACTGAACACCCGATAGTTAAGCAGCTTATGCAGAAGTTTGTCGGCGCTGGCCCGTGTATCGTCGGGTTCGACCGCCACCAGCACCAGCAAACCCTGGTCGATTGCACCGACCACTTCACCCTCCACCTCGACTCGCGCGCTGCTCACGCGTTGCAGCAGAGCCTTCATGCTTCTTCAGGCGAAAGGTCGAGCATGCGGCGCGCCATCAGATCGGCGGCGCGCACCAGCGCATCGGTAATGCCCGGCTCGGAGGCGGCATGGCCGGCGTCACGAATCACCTGCAGTTCACTGTTCGGCCAGTTCTGGTGCAGTTCCCAGGCGTTATCCAGTGGGCAGATCACGTCGTAGCGGCCATGAACAATCACGCCGGGCAGATGGGCGATCTTGCCCATGTCGCGGATCAGTTGGTTAGGCTCGAGAAAAGCGTTGTTGGTGAAATAATGGCACTCGATCCGGGCGATCGACAAGGCTCGCTGGGGCTCCGAGAAGCGGTCGACGACCAGTGGGTTCGGGCGCAGGGTCGCGGTCCGGCCTTCCCAGGTGGACCAGGCCTTCGCCGCGTGCATCTGGGCAATCTGGTCATTGCCGGTCAGGCGCCGGTGGAACGCGCCGAGCAGATCCTCACGTTCGTCCAGCGGGATCGGTGCAATGTAATCCTGCCAATAGTCAGGGAACAGCCGGCTGGCGCCCGCCTGATAGAACCATTCGATTTCCTGCGGCCGGCAGAGAAAAATCCCACGCAGGATCAGGCCGTGAACACGTTCCGGATGGGTCTGCGCATAGGCCAGTGCCAGGGTCGAGCCCCAGGAGCCACCGAACAGCACCCATTTGTCGATGCCCAGGTGCTTGCGGATTCGCTCCAGGTCGGCGACCAGATCCCAGGTGGTGTTGTTTTCCAGGCTGGCATGGGGCGTGGAGCGACCACAGCCACGCTGGTCGAAGGTGACAATGCGATACAGATTCGGGTCGAAGTACCGACGGCTCTGGGCATCACACCCGGCGCCCGGGCCACCGTGGATAAACACCACAGGCAAGCCTTGCGGCGAACCACTTTCGTCGACATACAGCGTGTGGGTTCCATCGACGGCCAGATCGTGCCGGGCGTAGGGTTTGATCTGCGGGTACAAAGTCTGCATTGCGCGCTCCGTAAGGGGTCGAGGTCATCCCTGTGGGGACTTCTATTATTCTGCCGTCTGGCATCATAAACCCGAATTACGTGATTGAGCACGCGCGCGCAGTTGGCTTCAGTGCTTCTGGCCCCAAGCCAGCAACCCTTGCAATAACTCCCGAAGCACCACCTGCGTCGGTGCTGCCAGGTCCGGTCGATAGCGGAACGGCTCAAACTCTTCCATGTACGTGCACTGGCCCAGCTCCAGCTGCACCGCATGAATGTTTTGCGCCGGGTTGCCGTAATGCCGGGTGATGTGGCCGCCCTTGAAACGACCATTGAGCACATGGCTGTAATCGGTGTGGCGAGCGCAGATCGCTTCCAGTTCGGTGGCCAGCTGTGGGTCGCAACTGGCGCCATTGAAGGTGCCAAGGTTGAAGTCCGGCAGCTTGCCGTCGAACAGGTGCGGGATGATCGAGCGAATCGAGTGCGCATCGAACAGCAACGCGTAGCCGAACTCGGCCTTCAGGCGCGCCAGTTCGTTCTGCAAGGTGCGGTGATACGGCGTCCAGATCTGTTCCAGATAGGTCGCCCGCTCTGCCGGTGACGGTTCCATGCCTTCGCTGAACAACGGGATGCCGTCGAACAGCGTGGCCGGGTACAGACCGGTGGTCGCCCCGGCGTACAACGGCTTGTCGTCAGACGGTCGATTCAGGTCGATGACAAAGCGCGAGTACTCGGCCGCCAGCGTGCTGGCGCCCAATTCAGCGGCAAACTCATAGAGCCTGGGAATGTGCCAGTCGGTATCCGGCAGGCTGCGCGCGTCAGGAATCAACCCGGCCTCGACCGCGGGAGTCAGGCGCAGGCCCGCGTGAGGCATGCTGATCAGCAGCGGCACACGACCTTGTTGGAAATTCAGAACCTTGTCCACAGCTGCTCTCCTATACGCTCGTTTCGACGCCGTGGCGCACGACGCGTTTTTCCAGATCGCCGCCCAGCCAGTACGACAGGTCGGCAGGACGATCGATTTGCCAGGCCACAAAGTCCGCGACCTTGCCGGCTTCCAGCGAACCATGGGTGCCGGCCATGCCCAATGCCGTAGCGGCATGGATGGTCGCGCCGGCGAGGGCTTCTTCGGGGGTCATGCGGAAGCAGGTGCAGGCCATGTTCAGCATCAGGCGTAACGACAGCGCCGGCGAAGTGCCCGGGTTGAGGTCGCTGGCGATGGCGATTTTCACGCCGTGCTTGCGCAGGGCTTCCATGGGCGGCAATTGGGTTTCGCGCAGGAAGTAGAACGCGCCCGGCAGCAGCACCGCGACGGTGCCGGAAGCCGCCATGGCGATGGCGTCGTCTTCGTCCATGAACTCCAGGTGGTCGGCGGACAGCGCGTGGTAACGCGCGGCCAGGCTGGAGCCGTGCAGGGACGACAATTGCTCGGCATGCAGCTTGACTGGCAGGCCGAGCCCCTGAGCAGTGACGAACACACGCTCGACCTGCTCTGGCGAGAACGCCAGGTATTCGCAGAACGCGTCGACCGCGTCCACCAGGCCTTCGGCGGCCAGAGCCGGAAGCATTTCAGTGCAGATGTGCTCGATGTAGGCGTCGGCGCGATCAGCATATTCGGGAGGCAAGGCGTGAGCGGCCAGGCAGGTGCTGCGCACGCTGATCGGCAATTCGGCGCCCAGGCGGCGGATCACCTGCAGGATCTTGCGTTCGCTGGCCAGGTCCAGGCCGTAGCCGGATTTGATCTCTACCGTAGTTACGCCGTCGCGCATCAGGCTTTTGAGTCGCTTGGCCGCGCTGGCGAACAGTTCATCTTCACTCGCGGCACGGGTGGCGCGCACGGTGCTGGCGATGCCCCCGCCCTGGTTGGCGATTTCGGCGTAGCTCAAGCCTTGCAGGCGCTGTTCGAACTCGCCGCTGCGGTTACCGCCGAACACCGTATGGGTGTGGCAGTCGATCAGGCCTGGCGTAACCCAGGCCCCATTCAAATCGTTGACCGCCGGGTAGTCGCCTGCCGGCAGGTCGGCACGTGGGCCAATCCACTCTATGAGCGCACCGGACGTCACGATGGCCGCGTCCTCGATGACCGAGTAGACGCCTTGCGCCATGGTTGCGACGTGGCAGTGTTGCCAGAGCGTTTTCATCCCGAGTTCCTCGTCTTGTTCAAAATCGATTCGCGAGCAAGCCCGCTCCCACAAGAGATACGCATTCACCTGTAGGAGCTGTCGAGTGCAACGAGGCTGCGATCTTTTAATAAGCAAGATCAAAAGATCGCAGCCTTCGGCAGCTCCTACATGAGCGGCCTTACAGGCTCGGCAGCAACTTCACCGAGACCAGATCATTCAAACAACGCGTCGCCAACAATTCAGTCGCCGCGTTGATGTCCGGCGCAAAGAACCGGTCCTTCTCATAAAACGCCACTTCAGCACGCAAAATGGCGCGAGCTTTTTCCAGCTTCGCCGAGGTCTTCAAGCCTTCACGCAGATCCAGGCCCTGGCACGCTGCCAGCCACTCCACCGCCAGCACCCCACGCGTATTCTCGGCCATTTCCCACAAACGCTTGCCCGCAGCCGGTGCCATCGATACGTGGTCTTCCTGGTTGGCCGAAGTCGGCAGGCTGTCGACCGAATGCGGATGGGACAGCGCCTTGTTCTCGCTGGCCAGTGCCGCCGCCGTCACCTGGGCGATCATGAACCCGGAGTTGACGCCACCATTGGCCACAAGGAACGGCGGCAATTGCGACATGTGCTTGTCCATCATCAGCGAAATGCGACGTTCACTCAGGGAACCGATTTCAGCGATGGCCAAGGCCATGTTGTCCGCAGCCATGGCCACCGGCTCGGCGTGGAAGTTACCGCCGGAAATCACGTCGCCTTCGGCGGCGAACACCAGCGGGTTATCCGACACCGCGTTGGCTTCGACCGCCAGCACTTCGGCAGCCTGGCGCAATTGCGTCAGGCAGGCGCCCATGACTTGCGGCTGGCAGCGCAGGGAGTATGGGTCCTGGACCTTATCGCAGTTCTGGTGCGAGTCAGACACGTCACTGCGCTCGCCGAGCAAATCGCGGTAAGCAGCAGCGGCGTCGATCTGGCCTTTTTGCCCGCGAGCGGCGTGGATGCGTGCGTCGAATGGCGAGCGCGAGCCCAGTACCGCCTCGACCGTCAGGGCCCCCAGCGCCACGGCGCCGGCGAACAGGTCTTCACCTTCAAACAGGCCGCGCAGGGCGTAGGCGGTGGACACCTGGGTACCGTTGAGCAGCGCCAGGCCTTCCTTTGCCGCCAAGGTCAGCGGGGTCAGGCCGGCGACTTTCAACGCTTCGGTCGCCTCCAGCCATTCGCCCTTGTAGCGCGCCTTGCCCTCACCCAGCAGCACCAGGGACATATGCGCCAGCGGCGCCAGGTCACCGGAAGCACCGACCGAACCTTTCAACGGAATGTGCGGGTAGACCTCGGCGTTGATCAACGCGATCAACGCATCGATCACCACCCGGCGAATGCCGGAGAAACCACGACTCAGGCTGTTGACCTTGAGCACCATGACCAGCCGCACCAGGGCGTCGCTGATCGGCTCGCCAACACCGGCGGCATGGGACAGCACCAGTGAGCGCTGCAGGTTTTCCAGGTCTTCGCTGGCGATGCGAGTCGAGGCCAGCAGACCGAAACCGGTGTTGATGCCGTAGGCGGTGCGGTTCTCGGCGAGTATCTGCTCAACGCAGGCAACGCTGGCCTCGATCTGCGCCGAGGCGCTGTCGTCAAGGCTGATTTTGACCGGCTGCTGATAAACATCGCGCAGTTGGGCAAGGCTCAGTTGGCCGGGAATCAGGTTTAGCGCAGTCATTCAAATGCTCCTTATGAGAGTTTGTTATTAACTACCAGTCGCTCCGGAGCATTCCGTTATCCGTCGCCTCTCGTCTTCTGGACGATCCGCGCCTTGGCACGCTGGTGTGGGTATCGGTCAGTGCAAATTCGGTAACGCGTCGTGCAGCCGCTGCGGATCTTTCAGCACGCTGGCGGCGGCGGCAATGTCCGGAGCCAGCCAACGATCCTGATCGTAGGCCGGAACCTGTTCACGCAGCAGGCGCCAGGCGATATCGGTGCCGACGCCAAAACGTTGCGGCTTGAGGAATTCGAACGCCTGGGCGGCCAGCAAGTATTCGATCGCCAGGATCTGCGTGCAGTTTTCCAGCGCGCGATGCAGCTTCAGCGCGGCATTGGTGCCCATGCTCAGGTGATCTTCCTGCAGACCCGAGGTGACGTAGTTGTCGAGCACCGCCGGTTGCGCCAACTGACGGTTCTCCGCGCACAGCGAAGCGGCGACGTACTGGACGATCATCATCCCGGAGTTCACCCCGGGATTGGCCACCAGGAATGCCGGCAGACCGCTGACATGCGGGTTGATCAAGCGGTCCAGGCGCCGCTCGGCAATGGAGCCGATTTCCGCCATGGCAATGGCCAGCAAATCAGCGGCCAGGGCCACTGACTGACCATGCGGGTTGGCCTGGGACATGATGCGGAAATCGTCCGGTGTGCCCAGCAGCATCGGGTTATCGGTGACCGAGTTGAGCTCGGTTTCAATCTGCTTTCTGGCGTGCTCCAGCTGATCGCGGGCGGCGCCGTGAACCTGCGGGATCGAGCGGATGCTCAGCGCATCCTGCGTGCGCACGCCCTTGCTCGACGCGATCACTTCACTGCCATCCAGCAACGCTCGCAAGTTGAGCCCGACCTGCTGCATGCCAGGATGTGGTTTGAGCGCAATGATCTCGGCATCGAACGCCGCGATCTGGCCACGCTGGGCTTCAAAGCTCATCGCACCGATCACATCAGCCCATTGCAGCAGACGCGTGGCATCAGCAATCGCCAGGCAGCTCAGGCCGGTCATGCACGGCGTGCCGTTGACCAGGCACAGGCCATCCTTGGCACCGAGCTGGACCGGTTGCAGACCTTCTTCGGCCAGGGCTTGCTGCGCAGAAACTATTTTCCCGCGATAGCTCACAGTGCCGACACCCAACAGCACGATGCCGATGTGCGCCATGTGGGTCAGATAACCGACTGAACCCTGGGAAGGCACTTGCGGGGTGATGCCTCGATTGACCAGCGCCAGCAGCGCTTCGATCACTCGACGGTGAATGCCGGATTTGCCATGACTGAAATTGCGGATCGCCGCACACATGATTGCGCGGGTCTGCTCGTCGGCCAATGGAGCGCCGACGCCACAGGCGTGGCTGAGCAGCGTGTTGCGCGACAGCTGGCTGAGTTGCTCGTCTTTCAGCGAGACGTTGCACAGTGCGCCCAGACCAGTGTTGACGCCGTACGCGCGCTCGCCGCTGGCGACGATGCGCTGGACGATGGCTTGGGCGTTCTCGATCCGCGCCCAGACCTGCGCCGACAGCTCAAGCTGTGCGCCATGACGGGCAACCGAGACCACATCCTGCCAACGCATTGGGGCGTCGGCGATAACGATTGTTTCAGCCTGGGACATCTCTACCTCATACCTGAATATTGATGCAGCATCGCCGACGCCATCGCTGGCAAGCCAGCTCCCACAGGTTCCGAGGTGTGCACACAAACTGTGGAACAAACCCAATCCCTGTGGGAGCAAGGCTTGCCCGCGATGGGGCCAGCACTTACACCGCAAATATCTTCAAACCACCGCTGCCCGCCGCTGCACAAACCGGTCGACATACTCATCCGCCGGCGAATGCAGGATCTCGCGCGGCGTACCCACCTGGATCAACCGCCCATCCTTGAGGATCGCGATCCGGTTACCAATGCGCACCGCCTCATCCAGGTCGTGCGTGATGAACACGATGGTCTTGTGCAAGGTCTTCTGCAGCTCCAGCAGCTGGTCCTGCATCTCCGCGCGGATCAGCGGGTCGAGAGCGCTGAACGCTTCGTCCATCAGGATGATGTCCGTGTCTGCGGCCAAGGCCCGGGCCAGGCCCACCCGTTGGCGCATGCCGCCCGAGAGCTGATGCGGGTATTTGTTTTCGTAACCCTTGAGGCCCACGGTGTTGATCCAGTGCAGCGCGCGCTCGGAGCACATCTGCTTGCTCTCGCCACGCACTTTCAGGCCGTAGGCGACGTTCTCCACCACGGTCTTGTGCGGCAGCAGACCGAAGCTCTGGAACACCATGCTGATCTTGTGCCGGCGAAATTCGCGCAGGGCTTCCATGTCGTATTGCAGGATGTCCACACCGTCCACCAGGATCGCGCCGCTGGTGGGGTCGATCAGGCGATTGAAGTGACGCACCAGCGTCGACTTGCCCGAACCGGACAGGCCCATGATCACGAAAATCTCGCCAGTGCCGATGCTCAACGACAGGTCGTTGACCCCGACCACGCAGCCGGTTTCGGCCAGCACCTGGTCCTTGGTCTTGCCTTGGCCGACCATGGCCAGCGCATCCTGCGCACGGTTGCCAAAAATCTTGAAGACGTTTTTGACTTCGATTTTGCTCACGGTTACGTCGTTCATTTGCTCACCTCATGCCGTGGCCGACCATACGCCTGAGTAATGCGGTCGATGACCACTGCCAGAATCACGATCGCCAGGCCGGCCTCCAGGCCTCGTCCGACGTTGAGGGTCTGAATCCCTACCAGCACATCCTCTCCCAGGCCACGGGCACCGATCATCGAGGCGATTACCACCATCGACAGGGCCATCATGGTGGTCTGGTTGATCCCGGCCATGATGCTCGGCAGGGCCAGCGGCAGTTGCACGCCGAACAGTTGCTGCCAGCGGTTGGCACCGAAGGCGTTGATCGCTTCCATCACTTCACCGTCGACCTGGCGAATGCCCAGGTCGGTCAGGCGGATCAGCGGCGGCGCGGCGTAGATCACCGTGGCGAAAATCGCCGGGACCTTGCCCAGGCCGAACAACATCAATACCGGAATCAGGTACACGAAACTCGGCATGGTCTGCATGATGTCGAGCAATGGCATCAGCACCGAACGCAGGCGATTGCTGCGCGCCGAGAGGATGCCCAGCGGTATGCCGATCAGTACCGATATCACCGTCGCGACCATCATCAGCGCGAGGGTTTGCATCAGCTTGTCCCAGAGACCGACGGCGCCGACCAGGAACAGCAAGCCGACGATAACGGCAGTGGTCACAACCTTGCGGGTCGCGTGCCAGGCAACGCCCGCCACGATCGCCAGCATCAGCCACCAGGGCGCAGCACGCAGCAGCCCCTCAAGATTGACGATGGCCCACAACAGGGTGTCGGAGATCTGCCGGAACACATCGCCGTAGTTGGTGACCAGCGAATCGACCCAACCGTTGACCCAGTCGGCGATGGAAAAGGTAAAGCTTTCGGGAAACATAAGAGACTCTCGATCAAGGGGGTTGAGATGCAGCACCCGACTGCCGGGCTCGACAGTCGGAACGCTGGACCTACAAGGCCGCGTCGATTTTCCTGGCAGCGTCTTCGCTCACCCATGCATGCCAGACTTCAGGATGTTCCTTGAGGAAGATTTTCGCCAGTTTTGGCGAAGCGATCCGCTCCTTGGCCATGCGCCCCAGGTTCTGGTTCAGCAAGTCGATTGGCAGGTTGACCTTTTCCAGCACCGCCACCAGTTCCGGGGCTTCGTCGTGGAAGGTCTTGGACAGGCCGACCTTGATGGTCACGCTCTTGTCCACGCCCGGTTTTTCTTCGAGCTTGACCAGGTCGACCTGGCCCATCAGCGGAGTTGGCGACCAGTAGTAGAACAGGATCGGCTCGCCGCGCTTGTAGCTCGACAGCACTGCCGCATCCAGCGCCGGGCCGGTGCCTGGGCGGAAGTTGGTGTAGGTGCTTTCCAGGCCGTAGCTCTTGAGCATCTCGCTGTTGTCCAGCTCGCATGTCCAGCCAGCCGGGCAGTTGTAGAAACGGCCTTTGGACGGCTCTTCCTGATCCTTGAACACTGCAGCGTACTTGGCCAGGTCGGCGATGTTCTTCAGGTCAGGGGCCTTGGCTTCCAGCTTGCGGCTGGGGTCGCCCTCGATGACGTAACGCGGCACATACCAGCCTTCTACGGCGCCGGTAACAGGAGCGCCGACCCCGACGACCTTGCCGGCCTTCTCGGCCTTGTTCCAGACCTCGCTACGGCCCACCCACTCCTCGGCGAAAACCTGGATATCGTTGCTGCTCAAAGCGTTTTCCATGGTGATGGAGTTGCCCGGCAGGCTGTCGGTCTTGCAGTCGTAGCCTTTCTCCAGCACGACCTGCAGCACGTCGGTCAGCAACATGCCGCTTTCCCAGTTCAGGCCGGCAAATTTCACCGGTTTGCCCGACTCGCACCAGCCGGCTGCCTGGGTGGCGCCGGCACTGGCGAGCAGGCCCATGGAAAGTAGTGCGGTCAGCAGGGTCTTGTTCGATTTCATTGTCGTGACGCTCCTAATCATGAATGGGCTTACGGCAGTCAAGAGGCATCCAGCCCTGTCCACGTCCAATCAGGCCTGCGCCGCAGCGCGACCGGCCCCGCTGGTTTTTGGTGGTGCAACGCTGTCCTGCTCGACTGGCAGGATCAGTTGATCGGGTACGGTGCCATGCCATTTTTTGGCGCACACGTAATATAGAGCGGCTGGAAGCACCAGGCCGATGATCCAGGAAATATCCACACCGCCCATGGCTTCCACCAGCGGACCGGTGTAGAACTTGGTGGCGATGAACGGCAGCTGCACCAATACACCGAACACATAGATGCTGATACCCAGGGCGTTCCAGCGACCGTAGCGGCCATTGGGATCGGCCAGCGCCGGCACGTCATAACGTTCGCGGGTGATGCAGTAGTAGTCCACCAGGTTGATCGCGCTCCATGGCGTGAAGAACGCCAGCAGGAACAGGATGAAGGACTTGAACGCACCGAGGAACGAGTGCTGGCCGAGCAGCGCGATCAGGGTCGCAGTGCCGACAATGAACAGAACGAACACCAGTCGCTGCAAGCGCGACACCTGCAGGTGACCACGAAAACCGCTGATGATGGTCGCGATACACATGAAGCTGCCATAGGAGTTCAGCGTAGAGATGGTGACCTTGCCGAATGCGATGCTGAAGTACAGCAACGCAGCGGTGGCACCGGTACCGCCCAGGCCCACAATGTAGGCCACTTCATGGCCGGCGAACTGCCCGTTGGCCGAAGCGGCGGCAAACACGCCGAGAATCATCGCCACTTGTGCGCCAATTACCGAACCCGCGCCGGCGGCAAAGAAGGTTTTCACCGAAGACGTGCTGCTTGGCAGGTAGCGAGAATAGTCAGCCACGTACGGGCCGAACGCGATCTGCCAGGACGCGGCGAGTGATACCGCCAGCAGGAAGCTGCTCCAGCTGAAGTGGCGAATTTGCAGGAGTGCGCCGACGTCTGTCTGGCTCATCAGGCGGTAGAACAGGTAGACAAAGGCAATCACGCCGATGACGCTGGCGACACGGCCAATCCAGTGGATCACCCGATAACCAAGCACCGTGACCAGCACAATGACACTGGCGAAGATGAGGATACCGACGCTGTCGCTGACGCCGAACAACTGGCCCAGCGCCTGGCCGGACAGTACGGTTCCGGTGGCGGTGAAGCCCAGGTACATCAGGCACACCAGCACGATCGGGATCGCCGCGCCATACACGCCGAACTGCACCCGGCTGGAAATCATCTGCGGCAAGCCCAGCTTGGGCCCTTGCGCCGCATGCAACGCCATCACCCCACCGCCCAGCAATTGCCCGATCAACAGACCGATCAACGACCAGAACACATCACCGCCCAGCACCACGGCCAGGGCCCCGGTGACAATCGCGGTGATTTGAAGGTTGGCACCCATCCACAGGGTGAACTGGCTCAACAGACGACCGTGTCTTTCCGCTTCCGGGATGTAGTCGATCGAGCGCTTCTCGATCAAGGGTTTAGTGCCTGCACGTTCGTTGTTAACAGCCATGATTCAACCTCTGTGGATTGTTTTAATTGTTCTGTCGGGCTTACTCGGGCTCTGTGGGAGCTGGCTTGCCAGCAATGACGTCAGCACCTTCAACATCAATTCCAGCAGGGCCGTCGCTATCGCTGGCAAGCCAGCTCCCACAGGGGGTCGCGTTATTTACCGGTAATCATCGGCAGGTTCAGCCCCTGTTCCTTGGCGCAGTCGATCGCGATCTGGTAACCCGCATCGGCGTGACGCATGACCCCGGTTGCCGGGTCGTTGTGCAGCACGCGTGCAATTCGCTCAGCCGCCTCATCAGTACCGTCGCAGACAATCACCATGCCCGAGTGCTGGGAGAAGCCCATGCCGACGCCGCCGCCGTGGTGCAGGGAAACCCAGGTCGCACCGCTCGCGGTGTTCAGCAGAGCGTTAAGCAGTGGCCAGTCGGACACGGCGTCGGAACCGTCCTGCATCGATTCGGTTTCGCGGTTCGGGCTGGCAACAGAGCCGGAATCCAGGTGGTCACGACCGATCACGATCGGTGCCGACAGCTCACCGCTGCGCACCATTTCGTTGAACGCCAGGCCAAGCTTGGCGCGCAGGCCCAGGCCAACCCAGCAGATACGTGCCGGCAGACCCTGGAAGCTGATGCGTTCGCGCGCCATGTCCAACCAGTTGTGCAGGTGAGCGTCGTCCGGGATCAGCTCTTTTACTTTCGCGTCGGTCTTGTAGATGTCTTCAGCGTTACCCGACAGTGCCGCCCAGCGGAACGGACCAATGCCTCGGCAGAACAGCGGACGGATGTAGGCCGGCACGAAGCCAGGGAAGTCGAAGGCATTTTCCACACCCTCTTCCTGGGCCATCTGGCGGATGTTGTTGCCGTAATCGAAGGTCGGGATGCCTTGCTTCTGGAACTCGAGCATCGCTTTAACGTGCACGGCCATCGATTGCTTGGCAGCCTTGACCACGGCAGCAGGCTCGGTCTTGGCGCGAGCGCGGTACTCTTCCCAGGTCCAGCCGGCTGGCAGGTAACCATTGAGCGGATCGTGGGCGCTGGTCTGGTCGGTGACCATGTCCGGGCGCACGCCGCGCTTGACCAGTTCCGGCAGGATCTCGGCCGCGTTACCCAGCAGCGCAATGGAAATTGCCTTGCCTTCCTTGGTGTATTTGTCGATACGCGCCAGCGCGTCGTCGAGGTCAGTGGCCTGTTCGTCGACATAACGGCTGTTCAGGCGGAAATCGATGCTCACCTGCTGGCACTCGATGTTCAGCGAGCAAGCGCCGGCCAGGGTTGCCGCCAGTGGCTGGGCGCCACCCATGCCGCCCAGGCCAGCGGTCAGCACCCAACGCCCCTTGAGGTCATCGTTGTAGTGTTGGCGACCGGCTTCGACGAAGGTTTCGTAGGTGCCCTGGACGATGCCCTGGCTGCCGATGTAGATCCAGCTGCCGGCGGTCATCTGGCCGTACATGGCCAGGCCTTTGGCGTCGAGTTCGTTGAAGTGCTCCCAGCTCGCCCAGTGGGGCACCAGGTTGGAGTTGGCGATCAGTACCCGCGGTGCGTTGCTGTGAGTCTTGAACACGCCGACCGGCTTGCCGGATTGCACCAGCAGGGTCTCGTCGTCGTTCAGGTTGGTCAGGCTTTCGACGATCTTGTCGTAGCACTCCCAGTTACGTGCCGCACGCCCGATACCACCGTAAACCACCAGTTCTTTAGGGTTCTCGGCAACTTCCGGGTCGAGGTTGTTCATCAACATGCGCAGCGGCGCTTCGGTCAGCCAGCTCTTGGCGGTCAGCTTGTTACCGCGGGCGGCACGGATTTCTACGTCACGAAACTTAGTGGTTTTGTTGTCAGTCACGAAAAAGACTCCTCAGCGATCAATTCAAACCAACCCTGGCAGTGGGCAAGCCAGCCTGTGCGCGTCGTTGCGCCACAAGCGAATCAGTTGACGCTGCGAGGAGTCCGGATCGACTCATACGCATACGTCTTTACTTGTACATACAAGCATATGCAATCAAGCGGCCAACTTGCTGGATGGCTGTTCAAGAAAAATTCTGAAAGAAGTGCAGAGCCTGTAGATCAAGGGTTTTGACGTGCATGAAATTTTTTCGGAGAATTTGAACGCACCTGGGAGGGCTGTTACTGGAGCGCGGTTTTGCGCCACCCTGGGGCGTTCGGTAACAAAGTGGTGCGCGTTTTGGAACGCCGGAAAGCAAAAGATCGCAGCCTTCGGCAGCTCCTACGATGAGATGACGTACATCCTGTAGGAGCTGCCGAAGGCTGCGATCTTTTAGAAGCTTGGATCAGCGCGCGATCAGCTCAATCACACAGCAATTACCGCCACTGGAGACTTCCAGGAGACCGGCATTACCATCAACCTGTAGGCAATCATGGCGGCCCAATTGCTGGGCACTGTTACCGACTTTCACTTCTAACGCGTCAGTGACACTGAACACCAGCACAGTCCCCGCCGAACTGAAAAACCGCTGCTCCCCTGCCAGCCACTGCAACCGCGCGTCGTAACGCTGCGGCGCATAAATCAGGTTGAAATCGCGAATCGGTCCACCAAGCAGTGTGCAAGACACCTGGCTCTCACCACTAAAAGCAAACGGCTCCAGCGGTAACAACGCAGGCGTGTCCTGGCCGTCGACGCGCAACGTCATGCCATCGCCCTGCAGTACGGTAATCACACGCTGATAACCGGCGAACGTGGAAAACCCGCCCGACTCGCCAATATCGGCAATCGACAGGCGCCAACCGAAACCGTCCAGGCCCGTGCCCGCATCCCGGGTAATTTCCTCAGTGCTGCCTCCGCCGTTTTTCCATGGCATGCGTGGGTAATCTTTGGCGCGTAAAACCTTCATGTTCATTTATGGAACCGACCTTCCAGACGATGACGGGAACCGGGGTGGATCAACCGGGCGGCAGTCACCGGCTGACGCCCCGACCAGGTCCGGCGACGAATCAGCAGGCATGGCTCGCCTTTTTCAATTTGCAGCAATTTGCATTCGCTGGCCTCAGCCAGTATCGCCTCGACCACGTGCTCGCCTTCAGTCAGCGGTGCGACCTGGTTCAGGTAGGCGTACGGCGTTTGCAGGGTGAAGTCCTGCTTGAGGTAATCCGGGGCCACCAGCGCGTTAACAAAACGGTCTTCGATCTGCACCGGAATATCATTCTCGAAGTGCACGATCAGCGAGTGAAATACCTTCTGGCCTTCGCGCATGTCCAGCGCCAGTGCACGCTCGGAGCCGGCGGCTTCTTCTTCCAGGGTGATCACCTTGCAGGTGTGACGATGGCCGCGAGAGGCGATTTCGTCGGCGATGTTGTGCACTTCAAACAGGGCCGACTGGCTTTTCGGCTCGGCAACGAACGTACCCACACCCTGCATACGCACCAACAGGCCGTCGGCGGTCATCTCGCGCAGGGCACGGTTGATGGTCATGCGGCTGAAACCCAGCTGGCTGACCAGTTCGCTTTCCGAGGGCACGCGGTAATGCGGCGGCCAGTTACCACTGTCGATTTGCTGGGTGATCATCTGTTTGACGCGGGCGTACAGGGGCGCCGGACTGTCGCCCATGTTCGCGGCCAACGGAGAGACAGCAGGCGGAGTCGGCACGGTTAATCCTTGTTCATCTGGATGAGATTGCTAGCTTGCCGGAGTTTACCGTCGAGGCAAACGTCTGTATATGTATATACAAATAACACACGATGGGGTGCTGAACCATGTCCGCCTTCTTTGCCGAACGCGCACTGCTGCCTAACGGATGGGCCAATGATGTACGTCTTGAGGTCAGCGCCGATGGCGCGCTGACCCTTGTCCAGGCCAATTCTCAAGCAGATGGCGCCGAACGGATAAAGGGGCCGCTGCTGCCGGGCATGCCGAATCTGCACTCCCACGCATTCCAGCGGGCGATGGCCGGGCTGGCGGAAGTGGCAGGCAATCCAAACGACAGTTTCTGGACCTGGCGCGACCTGATGTACCGTCTCGTCGGAAAAATCAGCCCGGAGCAGCTCGGCGTCATCGCTCGTCAGCTGTACATCGAGATGCTCAAGGCGGGCTATACGTCGGTCGCCGAATTTCATTACGTGCACCACGACACCAGCGGCCAGGCGTATGCCGATCCTGCAGAACTGGCGCTGCGTATCAGCCAGGCGGCGGCGTCTGCCGGCATAGGCCTGACGCTGCTGCCCGTGCTCTACAGCCATTCCGGCTTCGGCGGCCAGGCGCCGAACGAGGGTCAGCGGCGCTTTATCAACAGCACCGAGAACTACCTCAAGCTGCAGTCGCGCCTGCAGCCGATCCTGGCCGGACAGCCGGCGCAGTCCCTGGGTTTGTGTTTCCACTCGTTACGCGCCGTCACGCCCCAGCAGATCAGCGAAGTACTGGCGGCCAGCGACACCCAATGCCCGGTGCACATTCATATTGCCGAGCAGCAGAAGGAAGTCGATGACTGCCTGGCCTGGAGCGGTCGTCGACCACTGCAATGGCTATACGAAAACACCGAAGTCGACCAACGCTGGTGCCTGGTCCACGCGACCCACGCCAACCCGGAAGAGGTTACGTTGATGGCCAGGAGTCGCGCCATTGCCGGCCTGTGCCTGACGACTGAAGCCAACCTGGGCGACGGAATTTTCCCGGCGGTGGACTTCCTGGCTCAGGGCGGGCGCATGGGGATCGGTTCCGACAGCCACGTGTCATTGAGCGTGGTGGAGGAGTTGCGTTGGCTTGAATACGGTCAGCGTCTGCGTGACCAGCGGCGTAACCGCCTGTATGGCGCCGATCAACCGATGGTTGGCCGCACGCTATATGACGCGGCACTGGATGGCGGCGCCCAGGCGCTGGGTCAGCCAATTGGCGCACTGGAAGTCGGCAAGCGAGCGGACTGGCTGGTGCTCGATGGCAACGATCCGTACCTGGCAACAGCCAGCGGTGACGCCATTCTCAATCGCTGGCTGTTTGCCGGTGGCGATCGCCAGGTGCGCGATGTCCTGGTCAATGGCCAGTGGGTCGTGCGCGACGGGCGCCATGCCGGCGAAGAAGAAAGCAGCCGTGCGTTCACCCAAGTCCTGCGCGATCTATTGGGTTAACGCAAAACGAAATGTGGGAGCGAGCCTGCTCGCGATGAGGCCGTCATATCCAACAGAGATATTGGCTGACAGACCGCTATCGCGAGCAGGCTCGCTCCCACAGTTTTGATCTTCGGTGCCCGCTAGTTCGAAGTCTTCGCCATCTGCGTATCGGAGGCACGCCAGATCAATCGCGTGGTGTCGTACCCCTGCTGTCGCGCCTTGCTCAGCAGCTCTTCGCGCGTTACGCCGTTGACGGTGGGGCTGCGTGACAGCAACCACAGGTAACGACGGCTCGGATCGCCAACAATGGCAGTCTTGTAGTCGTCGCTGACGTACAGCACCCAGTAATTGCCCTTCGCTACACCCGGCAGCAAGCGCGAAAACCAGTTGTCGAATTCGACCCACAGCTTGTCGGTCTTGCCTGGCACTTGTGGCCAGGCGGTGCCTTTGGCCTCTTCCCATTGCCAATCCGCCGTCAGGCAGCGGTTCAGCACCAGCACATTACCGTCGGACTTGAGGGTGTAATGGGCTTCGGATTGCGCACAGTTGCGCTGGAAATACATCGGCAGGCGCGCCAGCTCATACCAGGTGCCTTGATATTTCTTCAGGTTGACGCTGTCGACCGTTTTCGGCGCCAGCGACTCATCGCCAGAAGTGGCGCAGCCGGCCAATACCAGGCCGGCCAAAAGAACAAATAATAACCGCTTCATTGTTTTTCTCCCGTGGGCGCGAAGCCCCGGTTTACTTCAGGCCTTGGCCAGAAAACATCAACACTTTGTCACCGGCGTACTGCACGCTGATAAAGCTGTTCTTGTCGCCCCAGGTGCAACTGGACATGCCGAGCGCGCCGGAGCAATCGGTAGGCTTGCCCAGCAAGGTTTCAACCTCGGCCTTGGGCATGCCCGAGGACAACTTCGAATAGTTTTCCTGATTGACCTTGCTGCATGCGGCCAACAGCACGCAGAACGAAAGCAGGGCGATAGAGCGCAGCGACATGGTGTAGCTCCTGGGGCGAAGGGGGTTGGCATGGCTGCCAAGCAGAAGCTTAGAAGAGAAAACCCCAATCTGGTTCCCCGGCCGGCAGCCTATTTGTCGAGCCACTCGTCTGCCATGTTCCGAAAAATCAGCAACTTTGCCGCGCCACTCATCAATTCGCCAATTTTGCAGCAGGACGCCTAATCTTTGGCACGGTGCGGTCGACACATCATGTAGGAGCGAGCTTGCTCGCGATGGATGCCAACGATAACGCGGTTCGATTAACCACACGCGATTATCAAACTCCCTCGCACGAGCAAATCGCGACCACACCAGTCCCTGCGCGGTAGCTCACTTAATGACCAGAAACATGAAGTTCAGCCACAAGATCCTGCTGGCTGCCGCCCTCGTGGTGGCCGTTGCATTCGCCTGTTTCATCCTGTTCAACGACTACCGCCAGCGCCAGACCCTGCGCAGCAGTACGCAAGCGTCGATGCAGGAACTGGGCAGCCTGACCACCAGCAACATCCAGACCTGGCTGGAAAGCCGCATTCAGTTGCTGCAATCGCTGTCCCAGCAGATTGCAATAGACGGCTCCGCGCCGGCCAGCCTCAAGCGCGCTATCGACCTGCCGGCCTATACCAGTAACTTCCAGCTGAGCTATTTCGGTGGCAGCGACGGCGTGATGTTCTCGGTCCCGGCCGGCAATCGCGCCGCCGACTACGATCCCCGCGCCCGCGGCTGGTACAAAGCGGCCAACAGTGCAAAACAGACGGTGGTAACTGAACCCTACATCGCAGCGTCCTCAGGCAAACTGGTGATCACGGTGGCAACACCGGTGCAACGCCAGGGCCAGATGATTGGCGTCGCCGGTGCAGACATCGACCTGTCCAGCGTCAGCGCGATCATCAACTCGCTGAACTTCGGTGGCCACGGCCATGCGTTTATCGTCAGCGCCGACGGCAAGATCCTGATCCATCCGGACAGCAACTTTGTCCTCAAGAGCCTGGCCGACGCCTACCCCAATGGGGCACCGACCGTGAGCCCGGGGCTGAAAGAGGTCGAGATCGGCGGTAAAAGCCAGTTCATCTCCTTCACTCACGTCAACGGTGTGCCTTCGGCGGACTGGTACGTGGCACTGGTGCTCGACCAGGAAACCGCGTTCGCGATGCTCAGCGAATTCCGCACCTCGGCGATCATTGCCATGGTGATTGCGGTGGTGATCATCATTGCGCTGCTGGGCATGCTCATCAGCTTCCTGATGCAACCGCTGCTGACCATGGGCCGTGCCATGCACGACATCGCTGAAGGTGAAGGCGACCTGACCCGGCGGCTGACTATCCACGGTCATGACGAATTCGGCGCGCTGGGCACTTCGTTCAACCGCTTCGTGGAACGTATCCATACTTCCATCACTGAAGTGGCGTCCGCCACCGGCCAGGTCAACGAAGTCGCCCTGCGCGTAGTGGCAGCTTCGAACTCGTCGATGTTCAACTCCGACCAGCAAGCATCGCGCACCAGCAGTGTGGCTGCGGCGATCAACGAACTGGGGGCCGCCGCCCAGGAAATCGCCCAGAATGCAGCCCTCGCCTCGCAACATTCGAGCGATGCACGGGCCCTGGCCGAAGACGGCCAGCAGGTGGTCGACAAGACCATTGCCGCGATGCAGCAGCTGTCGGCGAAGATCAGTGATTCCTGCGGCAACATCGAAACGCTTAACAGCAGCACGGTGAACATCGGGCAGATTCTGGAAGTGATCACCAGCATCTCCCAGCAGACCAACCTGCTGGCCCTGAACGCAGCCATCGAAGCGGCCCGTGCCGGCGAAGCCGGACGTGGGTTTGCCGTGGTCGCCGATGAGGTACGCAACCTGGCGCACCGCACCCAGGACTCGGCGCAGCAGGTGCAGAAGATGATCGAGGAACTGCAGGTCGGCGCCCGGGAAGCGGTGAGCACCATGACCGATAGCCAGCGTCAGAGCGAAAGCAGTGTCGGCATCGCCAACCAGGCCGGCGAGCGCCTGGGTAGCGTGACCCAGCGTATCGGTGAGATCGATGGCATGAACCAGTCGGTGGCGACGGCCACTGAGGAACAGACGGCAGTGGTGGAGTCGATCAATGTCGACATTACCGAAATCAACATGCTGAATCAGGAAGGCGTGGAGAACTTGCAGTCGACGTTGCGGGCATGCTCGGATCTGGAGCAGCAGGCGGCGCGGCTTAAACAGTTGGTGGGTAGCTTCAGGATTTAAACTGCTTTCACTGGCCCCATCGCCAGCAGGCTGGCTCCCACAGGGGATTGTGAACGACACAACCCCAATGTGGGAGCCAGCCTGCTGGCGATGACGGCATCAGCCGCAAGGAAAATCTAGAACCTTGAACCAGGCCCCGAAAGAAACGCCAACTCTTCAGCCGTCGAATCCCTTCCCAACACTGCATTGCGATGCGGAAACCGCCCAAACCGCGCAATCACCTTCTGATGCTTTTCGGCGTAATTCAGGTAATCGGTAAACAACGCCTGATCACCCTCAGGTTGTTGGTTAACCAGATCGATGTACCGCGAAACGGCCTCGTTCTGCACCGCCAGATTCTCGCAATGCTCGAACACCATGTAGATGAATACCCGCTGAATCGGCTGCAACTGCCGATCAAAATCCGCAGCAATGCCTTGGGCTACCAGGGCTTGAGCCCTGAGGTCACCGCAAAAGGCTTTGGGGGAGTCGCGATAGATCATGCGTGGCAGCTGATCGAGCAACAGCACCAGCGCCAGCCAACCGTCGGGGCGTTGCGCCCAGTCAGTCAATCCGCCGGCAAGCGCCTGCTCGACCCAGTCCCCGAAACGCGTTTGCGCCTCGAGGTCCTGGCGGTCGTGCTTGCCGAACCATAACTTGCCCTTGTCAGCCGCTACCTCGTCAGAGGTCTGGGCTGAGCCAAACCACCATTCGAGCAACGGCTGCCAGGGCGCGGTCATGTTATTCCTTGTGGTAAGCCGTAACGCGGGCGACTTCTTCTTTCGAGCCCAGGTACACCGCTACGCGCTGGTGCAGGCCTTCTGGCTGGATGTCGAGAATGCGCTGGTGACCATCGGTGGAAGCGCCGCCGGCCTGTTCCACCAGGAACGACATCGGGTTGGCTTCATACATCAGGCGCAGTTTGCCCGGCTTCGACGGCTCGCGGCTGTCGCGTGGGTACATGAACAGGCCGCCACGGGTCAGGATACGGTGCACATCGGCCACCATCGCGGCAACCCAGCGCATGTTGTAGTTCTTTTTCAGCGGGCCTTCATCGCCAGCCAGCAATTCGTCGACGTAGCGCTGTACCGGAGCTTCCCAGTGACGCTGGTTGGAGGCATTGATCGCGAATTCCTGGGTGCTTTCAGGAATCGTGATGTCTTCATGGGTCAGGACAAAGCTGCCCATTTCACGGTCCAGGGTAAAGCCCTTGACGCCGTCACCCAGGGTCAACACCAGCATGGTTTGCGGGCCGTAGATCGCGTAACCGGCAGCAACCTGCTGGGTACCTGGCTGCAGGAAGGCCTTTTCGTTCAGGGCTTCGTTCTGGCTCAGGTATTCAGTTGGGCAACGCAGTACCGAGAAGATGGTGCCGACTGGCGCGTTGATATCGATGTTGGACGAACCGTCCAGTGGGTCGAACACCAACAGGTAGGCGCCTTTCGGGTATTTGCCCGGGATCTGGTAGGCATTGTCCATTTCCTCGGACGCCATGCCGGCCAGGTGACCGCCCCATTCGTTGGCTTCGAGCAGGATGTCGTTGGAGATCACGTCGAGTTTCTTCTGCACTTCGCCCTGGACGTTTTCAGTGCCCATGCTGCCCAGAACACCACCCAGGGCGCCTTTGGATACGGCGTGGCTGATTTCTTTACAAGCGCGCGCCACCACTTCAATCAGGAAACGCAGATCGGCAGGAGTGTTGTTGCTGCGGGTCTGCTCAATCAGATAGCGACTCAGGGTAACGCGGGACATGGAAGGCTCCGGTGGAATGGGGGGGGCGGGAAACCCGCGCAGTTTAACGCGAGTCGGGGCGCATTTCCTCCTATCAGACGTGAGATGCCCAATAGAGTTCATGCGCGGGGTTTAGCGTAGTTCGAATCCTGCAGGATTTGGCGGAAGATTTTTGCCGACTCTGCGAGCGCCATCGCGGGCAAGCCTTGCTCCCACAGGCGCCATCAGTCAGGCCCAATCCCCCAGGACCTCCCTGATCCTGTGGGAGCAAAGCTTGCTCGCGATCCGGCGCGCAGCGCCGGCCATTCTCAGGAGTTCGCCGGCGGTTTGCGCAACAGGCTGAACGCCATCGCCGCCAGAAACACCACACTCAAGAGCAACACCGCCCAAAGACCGAATTTCTTCCAGTCGGTGGCGGCGGTGGCCGCAGTGGTCACCGTAGACGTCGGCGCCACGACCACTCCAGCATCTACCGAAGCCTTGCCCAGCGCCGCCAACTTTTGCGCGCTGTAATCCGGGATCAGCGTCGACAACGGCAGGTTCGCCGCCTTCACCGTCGCACTGCCAAGCGCCAGGGTGTAAGGCCCCTCCCCGCGTGCCAGGAACACCAGCAGCGTAGAGCGCACAGCAAATTTCAGGGTCGGCGCCTGCGCGCCCAAGCCACCGCCGCGCTCGTCGACGACCAGCTTCAACTGCTGGACGGTCTGCCCGGCCAACTGCAACTCGTTCTGCACCACATCCTGGCCATTCTGGGTCAGGCGGTACAACAAACCGCTGCCCAGCGGCCGCCACGGCAAGCTGCTTTCCCGACGCCCGGACACCGTCACCGGCGCCAGGCTGTTGGCCTGATCCAACTCGATCTGGATGCGCTCCACGTTCAGCCCCGTCGGCAACTGCCAGATGTACTCACCGGCCTTGGCGCTGCTGGCGCCCAACGGCTGCGACCAGACCAACGGCAGCGGCAAGCTGCGCCCGCTGGCGCTTTCCAGTTGCGCCGAGGTCAGGACAGGCGCCGACTGCGCCGTGTTCCAGAGCAGGCGCAGGTAACGCGCCGATTGCCCCGGCAACCCCACCTCACGCTGCTCCACCCGCTCGTCGGCAAAGGTCAGCCGAGCCACCTGCCCTTCTCCCCAGGATTGCCAGTGCTGCAAGTCGTCGCTCGCCTCAATGGTGAAACGCTGGAAGCCATCGCGCTCACTGGTCCAGTCGAGTATCAACTGCTGCAGGGGCGCCTTGATTCCGCTGGCATCCAGCAACCAGCCGCGCAGCACTTCTTCGCCCGCTTCAAGTTGACCGGCTGGTTGCACTTCCACCAGCGTACCGTCACCGCTCGACCGCACCTTCACGCTCGGAGCGCGCTCAGTGGAGTCGGCGGAGGCGTACAGCGGGAACCATTTCACGTCGGTCAGCACAGGCTTCTCGCTGGCCTGCGCCGATTCCCGAGCCAGGGCATAGGCCTGGGGCTCGCCTGCGGCATTGAACACCCGTACATCTGCAAGATCGGTCTGGCGTGCATTCAATTGCACGCTCATCGGTAGCTCAAGGCGATACCACGGCCCCTCGCCGCTGATTGACAACGGCACCTGGGTGCTGAAGTCTGCCGGTTTTTCCTGGGCGCCGGCCGACAGCGTCACGCCTAGCGCAACAACGCCCAACCAACCCAGGCTCAGCTTCTGACTCAAGACGAAACTCCTTCGGTTTGCGGGGCCGGTTTATCCGCCTCCGCCGCAGCTTCGGCGCGCTTGGGCGGCAGCGGGGCGAAATAGCCCACCACCAGCAGCAACACCCCGACTCCAATGAAAGACACAATCCGCGCCAACCCGCCACGGTTGCTCAGCTCAACAAAGAACAACTTGGCAACCACCACACCGATCAGCGCGGCGCCGATCAACCAGACCTCGCGACGATGGCGCAGGTGACCACCAATCATCAGGCTCAGTGCCATCAAGGTCCAGACGATCGACAGCCCGGCCTGCACCCGCATGGATTCAAGCAATGCATCGAGCTGGAATGGCACGCCAGCCCAATGATGGGCGGTGCGCATCACCAGGACGGTGAAGAAGGCGAACAGCGAGACGCCTGCGATCATTTGCGCAGCCTGGTGGAAGTAGTTGCTGCGCAGCGCCAGTTGCGCCACTGCACTGCGCGCCCAGATAAATACGCCGAACAGCGCAAACAACAGGCCCAATTCCAGCGGATTGATCAACGGCACATAGGGCAAAGGGTCGGCCGACCCGTCGCTGACACTGTTCGCCAACCAGAACCAGCCAAGCATCAACAGCGCCAGCGGTACGGCCGCATAGACCCGGTACTCGCGGGGATAGGCAGCCACCGGCCATGGCCAACTGCGCGGCACCGCCATCAGCACCAGGTAGACGCTCGGCAGAATCGCCCAACCCAGCCAGCGCCAGGCATTGTACTGCTCGGACAACAGCAGCAAGGCGTAGCGCAACTCCGGGGCCAGCACGCCAATCAGCAGCCAGCAGCCGAGCACGTGGGCGATGCCGAGTGCGCGCTCGGGCACCCGCGCAGCCAGTCGCCGCAGCGAGATGAAATGCACGGCGAACACCGCGACCCACACCAGCCAGCCAAAATCGGCAGCCGGATGAAAACGGCCATGCAGCGCGTCCAGCAGCACCAGGGCGGCAGCAGGTATCAGCGTGAGACAGAGCAACCCCAGCGAGGCCCACTGCAGGCGCAAAGCAAGCACCGCCCACAGCGCGACGCTCACCGCCAGGACGGCCAGCAGCAACGTCGCTTGCAGGTCCACTGCAGCGAAACGCTGGATGTCCATACCCCAGGCGATCGCCCACCAACCCGCGCCCCACACCAGCAATACGTCAGCCAACCGCTTCAGGCTGAACGCACCGAACCTCGCTGCAGGGTTTCCGAACTGCAGGCACCAGGCCCCGACGAACGCTGCCAGGCCCAAAACCATTGGCGTCCAGAACCCGGTGTGCGCCAGTGGACGCAAGCCTTCGCTGGCGAACTGAGCGAAAAATCCTGCAGCCGACAGCGCGAAAGCCGCGCCACCCAGCAACTGCACGGCAAATGCCATGAACAGGAACGTGCGCGACTGCAGGCGCAGGCCGACAACCAAGGTCGCCAGGCCGGCCAGCGCCCAACTGATCGCCGTGCCCTGGGTCAGGAAAAACAGCGGCGCCAACAGATAGAGGAAGATCAGCCCCAGGCCCGCGAGCACCGGCAGCCCCTGACGTTCCCAAGGTGCAGTGTGCGCAGCAGAGGCTGTGCGCAATTGGTGGAAGCTGAACAACAACGCCGCGCCAAGCATCAACGCGCCCAGCGGTGCGCCTTGGAGCAAACTGCTGTCACCGAATCGCAGCTCGCTGAGAAACATCAGCGCCGAGCCCAGCTGCAAGAGCAAGGCAAAGGCGCGGGCCAATGTTCGCTGCTGACGCAGGCCAAGCCAGAGGATACCGGCCCCCTCAATAGCCCAGGCCGCAGACGTCCAGCGCGCATCCAGCCCCAGGGGAATCGCCAGGCTGGCGAAGATCACCCCGAGGGCGAGGCAGGTTTCCGCCAACAACAGCGCCCGGGCCCCCATCAGCCAACGGGCCAGGCCCATGTAGATCATGCCCAATGCCAGGGCACTGAACGCAGCGGCCAACTCCAGATGCTGGACCAGCACAAACTGCAGGCCAAAGCCCACCAGCGGCGGGCCGAAGAGCAGGGTGCCGTCGACGTAATCGCCCTTGCGCGCCGACCAGCGCAACAGCGCATCGCGACTGTCGTCCTCGGGTGTGTCGCTCATCTCCAACAATTTTCGACGGGCGAACAGCAGGCCGATGGCCAGGTACATCAGGAAAAACAGGATCAGGAACGGCTCGGTGCTCCACAGCAGCTCCGGCGTATAGGAACGCAAGCCCCAGGTGAAGCCGATACCGAAAGTGCCAACGAAGCCGATCACGTTGAGTAACCGCCAGGCCTTGAACCAGGCGATGGCGAGGATGCCCGCATTGAGCAGCGCGAAGTAACTGAACAGCGCGACGTGGCTGCCGGCGCCGGTCGAGGTTAGCAGTGGCGCGGCAAAACCGCCCAGTGCCGCAGCGGCGGCCAGGCCCAGGGAGTCCTGCTTGATGGCGAGGATGGCGGAAAACACTGTCACCGCCACCAGCAGGCCCAGGGCCGCAGTCGGGTCCAGCAGCGGATGCAGGCGCATTGCGGCGAACACCGTGAGGTACAGCACCGCGATCCCGGTGCCTTGCAGGATCAGCGCGTAGTTATTGTTGCGTGTGCGCAACCACCAACCCAGCCCAAGCAGGCTCAAAGCAGCCGCCGCCACCCCGGCGTACCGCAACTCGATCGGCACTACCATGCCTTCGGTGGCGTAACGCAGCAGGAACGCCAGCCCGAGGAACAACAGCACCACGCCGACCCGCAGCACGGTGTTGCCGCCGAATAACCAGGCACGGGCACCATCGATAGCCCGTTCGATGAAGTTGGGGCCGCGTGGAATCGCTGGCTCCAGGGGTTCGCGGGCGACCGGTGCGGCCCTCCAGGCATCGACGGGCGGCGGACGCCTCGCTTCAGAGGCTGCGACGGTAATCGGCTCGAGCTCGGGTGGAAGCTCCCAGACAAGTTCGGGCGCTTCAACAGGGATGTCGTCAAGAATGAACTCAGGAGCAGGCTCCGGTGCCTGCGGCGTCCTCATGCCGGACGTTTCGAGCGAAGCCAGGCGTTGCTGCAGCGCCAGCAGGTCGACTTGCGCCTTCTGTAACTGCAACTGTTGCTCGGTGGCTTGCAAGGCCAGACGGCCGATACGAATGGCCTGCCCGATACCCAGGCCGAGCAACGCACCCAATAGCGCATCGCCGAACGACTCGTCGAGCACCCAGCCGAGCACCAGCCCTATGAGCATGAAAATCCATTGCATGGTCGATATCCCTAAGCGCAGTGGCCAATCCGGGAAGATTAGCGCAGCCCGACACGAAAAGATCGCAGCCTTCGGCAGCGCCTACACAGGAATACGTCCCCCTGTAGGCGCTGCCGAAGGCTGCGATCTTTTCGGCGCCATTATATCCAGCCGGGCGGCTACTTACTCCAACGCTTTCCAGATATCTGTGGCGTACTCGCGAATCGTCCGGTCGGACGAGAACCAGCCCATCCGCGAGGTGTTCAGCACCGCCGAACGCCACCATTCGTTGGAATCGTGCCAATGCGCTTCGACCCGCATCTGCGCGTCCCAGTAGGAGTCGAAATCGGCGCAGACCAGGAAGCGGTCGTAGTCGATCAGCGAATCGATAAAGCCCGCGTAACGGGATGGATCATCCGGCGAGAACACCCCACCGCGAATCGCCTGCAGCACATCGTTGAGTCGATGGGACGCTGCGATGTCCGGCGTCGCATTGAACTCGTGGTTCTGCTTGCGCGCTTCAACCTGCTGGGCACTGAGACCGAAGATAAACATGTGCTCGGCACCGATGCGCTCGCACATTTCCACGTTGGCACCGTCCAGGGTACCGATGGTCAGCGCGCCGTTCAGGCCGAACTTCATGTTGCTGGTACCCGACGCCTCGAAGCCCGCCGTGGAAATCTGCTCCGACAAGTCCGCCGCCGGAATAATACTTTCCGCCAGGCTGACGTTGTAGTTGGGCAGGAACACCACCTTGAGCAGACCGCGCACGGTCGGGTCGTTGTTGACCACACGGGCGATGTCGTTGGTCAGCTTGATGATCAACTTGGCCTGGTGATAACTGGCGGCCGCCTTGCCGGCGAAAATTTTCACCCGGGGTACCCAGTCGGTTTCCGGCTCGGCACGAATCGCCTGATAAAGCGCCACGGTGTGCAGCAGGTTGAGCAGCTGGCGTTTGTACTCGTGGATCCGCTTTACCTGCACGTCGAACATCGCCGCCGGGTTGACGGCGATACCCAGGCGCTCGTGAATGATGTAGGCCAGGGCCTTCTTGCTGTGCAGACGCTGCTCGGCGAACGCCTTGCGGAAGGCGGCTTTCTCGGCGAACGGTTCCAGCTCCAGCAAGCGTTCTTCCGGGTTGTCCAGCAGGTCCGGTCCCAGGGCATCCACCAGCATTGAAGTCAGCTCGGAGTTGGCCTGGTACAGCCAGCGGCGGAAGGTGATGCCGTTGGTCTTGTTGTTGATCCGCTCCGGGTACAGCTTGTGCAGCTCGGAGAACACGGTTTTGCGCATCAGCTGGGTGTGCAGGCCGGACACGCCATTGACGCTATGGGAACCGAGGAACGCCAGGTTGCCCATGCGCACGCGGCGGCCATTGTCTTCCTCGATCAGCGACACCGCGCGCAACACGTCGAAGTCGTGTATGCCCTTGGCCCGCAACGAGTCGATGTGCTGGGCGTTGATCAGGTAGATGATCTGCATGTGTCGCGGCAGCATGCGCTCCATCAGGCCGACCGGCCAGGTCTCCAGCGCCTCGGGCAGCAGCGTGTGGTTGGTGTACGAGAGCGTATCGACCGTCACCTGCCACGCAGCGTCCCATGCCACGTCATAGACGTCGACCAGTTGGCGCATCAGTTCGGCTACGGCGATCGATGGGTGCGTATCGTTGAGCTGGATCGCCGCGTGGTCACCCAGGGTCAGCACCGAGGTGTGCATGTTGCGGTGGCGGCGCAGCAGGTCCTGCAAGGAGGCGGCAACGAAAAAGTATTCCTGGCGCAAACGCAGTTCCTGACCGGCTTCGGTGCTGTCCGCCGGGTAAAGCACACGGGAAATACTTTCGGCCCGGGCAACCTCGGCAACGGCGCCCAGGTGGTCACCGGCGTTGAAGCGTTCCAGGTGCAGATCTTCCATGGCGCGGGCGCGCCACAGCCGCAGAGTGTTGACGCTCGCCCCGCGCCAGCCGACAACCGGGGTGTCGTAGGCAATGGCGCGAACGGTTTCCACGGGTGTCCAGACCTGCTTGGTCTTGCCGTTCTCGTCAGTGACGGTCTCGACACTGCCACCAAAGCCGATCGGGTAAACCACCTCCGGGCGCTCGAACTCCCACGGGTTGCCGAAGTCCAGCCAATGCTCGGTTTGCTCCTGCTGCCAGCCATCCACGATGGCCTGGCGGAACAAACCATGCTCGTAACGAATTCCGTAGCCATGGCCGGCGATGCCGAGCGTCGACATGCTTTCCATGAAGCACGCGGCCAGGCGCCCGAGGCCGCCGTTACCCAGCGCCGCGTCAGGCTCCAGCAGGCGGATACGCTCAAGGTCGACACCCAGCTCGGTCAGCGCTTCGCGCGCAACATCAAGCAGGCCGAGGTTGCTCAGGCTGTCATAGAGCAGACGGCCGATGAGGAATTCCAGCGAGAGGTAATAAACACGCTTCTGGCCTTTACGGTAGATCTGCCGGGTGTGATCCATCCAGTGCTCGACCATGTGATCGCGCGCCGCCAAGGCAATGGCTTCGAACCAGTCGTGGTCGAAGGCGTGATCCGGGTCTTTGCCCACCGCGTAGGTGAGTTTGGTCAAGACGGCGTCGCGGAATGCGGCCACCTCTGCTTCGCGAACAAGTGGTTCTTGAGTCATCGATAAGACCTCGAGCGAGCGTGGAGTAGTTGAGCCTAGACGGTCTGACAGGCCGTGGAGAGTCTGGTTCGGCAGTTTTTCCCGTTAGTGCGAGATAGGTCGACATTACCTTGTCGTATGCCGGAAAGAATGCAGGGCCCGTGCCGGATTACCGAAGCCGATGAGCCGCGCTGGAAAAAAACTGGCGAAAGGTTGTTCAAAAATCCACCAGTCCCGGTATGATCGCGCGCCCTGATGCACACGCTGGTAACAACCGATGATGAAACCCAACCTGATCGCCGCTGCGGAGATCGATCGCCTCGATACCTGGGCCAAGTATTCTGCACCGATGTGCGGCTCTTGTGTGTCCAGCTGCTGCACCCTGCCGGTCGAGGTCAAGATCAAGGACCTGATCCGGATCGGCATCGTCGACGAATTCGAGCGCGGCGAGCCGGCGAAGAACATTGCCAAGCGTCTGCAGAAGGAAGGGATCGTCGAGCGCTACAGCCAGAAGACCGAGATCTTCACCCTCCAGCGCATGAGCAACAACGATTGCCTGTACCTGGATCGTAAGAGCCGTCTGTGCACTATTTATGAAAAGCGCCCGGATACTTGCCGCAATCACCCCAAGATCGGGCCGCGGCCGGGATATTGCGCTTACAAGCCCAAGGAAGTGGTGCGCGAGACCAGTAGCAGCCGTCGCACCCTCGAGAAATTCTAACGCCGAAAAGATCGCAGCCTCGTTTCACTCGACAGCTCCTACAGGGTTATGTGTACGCCTGTAGGAGCTGTCGAGTGAAACGAGGCTGCGATCTTTTGATTTTTTCTCCAGACAAAACAAAAACGCCCCCGATCTCGCGATCGGGGGCATTTTTTGTCTGCTAACTAAATGACTTAGTTACCGGACTTCTTGGCAGCGCGGGTACGCTCGCTTTCGCCCAGGATCTTCTTACGAAGACGGATGGACTTAGGAGTGACTTCGCACAATTCGTCTTCTTGAACGAATTCCAGAGCTTGTTCCAGGGTGAAACGGATAGGCGGAACCAGAGCGATAGTTTCGTCTTTACCCGAAGCACGCATGTTGTCGAGCTTCTTGCCTTTGGTTGGGTTGACGCCCAGGTCGTTGTCGCGGCTGTTGATGCCGACGATTTGACCTTCGTACACGTCTTCACCGTGACCCAGGAACAGTTTGCCGCGAGCTTGCAGGGTTTCCAGCGAGTAAGTCAGAGCCTTACCGGTAGCAACCGAAACCAGCACGCCGTTTTGACGGCCGGACATGTCGCCGGACTTCATCACGTCGTAACGGTCGAAGATCGAGGTCAGGATGCCTGCACCGGAGGTCAGGGTCAGGAACTCGTTACGGAAACCGATCAGGCCACGTGCCGGGATGTTGTACTCAAGGCGCACACGGCCCTTGCCATCCGGAACCATGTTGGTCAGGTCGCCTTTACGGATACCGATCTGCTCCATGATCGAACCTTGCGATTCTTCCGGCAGGTCGATGGTCACGTTTTCGTACGGTTCGTGCTTCACGCCGTCAACCATGCGGATGATCACTTCCGGACGACCAACACCCATTTCGAAGCCTTCGCGACGCATGGTTTCGATCAGTACGGACAAGTGCAGCTCACCACGGCCGGAGACCTTGAACTTGTCGGCGGTGTCGCCTTCTTCAACGCGCAGGGCAACGTTGTAGAGCAGTTCCTTGTCCAGACGTTCTTTGATGTTACGGCTGGTGACGAACTTGCCTTCACGGCCGCAGAACGGCGAGTCGTTAACCTGGAAGGTCATCGAAACGGTTGGTTCATCAACGGTCAGCGGCTTCATCGCTTCAACGTTCTGTGGGTCGCACAGGGTGTCGGAGATGAACAGCGACTCGAAGCCGCTGATGCAGACGATGTCGCCGGCAGCTGCTTCTTCAACGTCAACGCGGTGCAGACCGTGGTGACCCATCAGTTTCAGGATACGGCCGTTACGGCGCTTGCCGTCAGCGTCGATCGCAACAACCTGGGTGTTCGGCTTGACGCGACCACGAGCGATACGGCCAACGCCGATAATGCCCAGGAAGCTGTTGTAGTCCAGTGCCGAGATTTGCATCTGGAACGGGCCGTCACGGTCAACTTGCGGTGCTGGTACGTTGTCGACGATCGACTGGTACAGCGGAGTCATGTCTTCAGCCATGTCGGTGTGATCCAGACCGGCAATGCCGTTCAGGGCCGAGGCGTAGACGACTTTGAAGTCCAGCTGTTCTTCGGTGGCACCGAGGTTGTCGAACAGGTCGAAGATCTGGTCCAGAACCCAGTCCGGACGTGCGCCTGGACGGTCAACCTTGTTGATGACCACGATCGGACGCAGGCCGGCTTCGAAAGCCTTCTTGGTCACGAAACGGGTTTGCGGCATAGGGCCGTCTTGAGCGTCAACCAGCAGCAGAACGGAGTCAACCATCGACATTACGCGTTCAACTTCGCCGCCGAAGTCGGCGTGGCCCGGGGTGTCCACGATGTTGATGTGGTAGCCGTTCCAGTTGATGGCGGTGTTTTTCGCCAGAATGGTAATACCGCGCTCTTTCTCCTGGTCGTTGGAGTCCATCACGCGCTCGTCGTTGAGCTCGTTGCGCTCCAGGGTGCCGGATTGACGCAAGAGTTTGTCTACCAAGGTGGTTTTACCATGGTCAACGTGAGCAATGATGGCGATGTTGCGTAGATTTTCGATCACTTGTGTATCTCGATCAGAGGATTCGGTGTGCTGACAAGTCTTGGCAGCGATTAACAGTAGAGTCAGGCCTTGCCGTTACAGCTTGACGGCAGAGTCGGGGGGCCGGTGACGCAGGCCACAGGCAAACAGCCCCGGGCTCTTAGCTCGGTCGATAAACGCGCACATTGGCATGCCCCTCACTGAGCAAATGGTGGGCATGCAGGCGACTCATCACGCCTTTGTCGCAATACAGCAGGTACTGGCGAGTAGGGTCCAGTTCCTTGAAACGAGCGTTCAATGCATAAAACGGCATCGTTTGTACCTCAATGCCCGCGAGGTCCAGCGGCTCGTCTTCAGCGGCATCCGGATGACGGATGTCGATGACGATCTGACCTGCCAGTGCTTCGCCGACTTCTTCGATTTGCAAGTCCTGGCCCAATTCGTCGATCACGCGATCGATCGGTACCAGCTTGGCGTTCTCAAGCGCACGCTCGAGAACCGCCATGTCGAATTCTTTCTCTTCGTGCTCCACGCGCGGACGCTTGGCGTGGGTCTTGGGGTTCACCGAGATGACCCCGCAATATTCCGGCATGTGCTTGGCGAAATCGGCCGTGCCGATTTCGTTGGCCAGATCGATGATGTCCTGCTTGTGGCTGGCGATCAGCGGTCGCAAGACCAGCTTGTCAGTCACGCAGTCGATCACGGACAGGTTCGGCAGCGTCTGGCTCGACACCTGGGAAATCGCTTCACCGGTGACCAGCGCCTCGATCTCCAGCCGATCGGCAATACGGGAAGCAGCGCGCAACATCATACGCTTCAAAACTACGCCCATATGACTGTTATCGACTTTCCCGAGAATTTCTCCCAGTACTTCCTCGAACGGCACACTGACAAATAACACGCGTTGGGAGCTGCCGTACTTCTTCCAGATGAAGTGCGCGACCTCCATCACCCCCAATTCATGGGCCCGCCCGCCCAGGTTGAAGAAGCAGAAATGGCTCATCAGCCCGCGGCGCATGATCTGGTAGGCGGCCACCGTTGAATCGAAGCCACCGGACATCAGCACAAGCGTCTGCTCCAGGGCACCCAGCGGATAACCGCCGATGCTGTTGTGCTGGTTGTGGATCACGAACAACCGTTTGTCGCGAATTTCGAGACGAACTTCGATTTGCGGCTCTTTCAGCGAGATTCCGGCGGCGCCGCATTGACGACGCAGCTGGCTGCCGACGTATTTCTCGACATCCATGGAACTGAATTCATGCTTGCCGGCGCGCTTGCAGCGCACCGAAAAAATCTTCCCGGCCAGGGCGTCACCGAAGTGCAGCTTGCACTTGGCAACGATGTCGTCGAAGTCACCCAATGGGTACTCGTCGACCTGCAGGAAATGCGCAATGCCCGGCATGCAGCTCAGGCGCTCGGTCATCTCCTTCAGGGCCTTGGGCTCGCTAACGCGGGTTTCCAGCTCGAGATTGTCCCACACACCGTTCACCACCACGGCCGGGTCCAGGTCGCGGAGCACGGTGCGGATGTTCTTGGCCAACTGGCGGATGAAACGCATCCGTACCGGGCGGCTCTTGATGGTGATCTCGGGGAAGACTTTTACGATTAGTTTCATGAAAACAGCGCGCGCTGGGCCAGCCGAAAAAGGGGGGCGCGGATTATAGCGGAAATTGCTCAAGGTTTAACCAGTTAATATGCAGAACCTTCGACGCGCACCAAAACGGGTCATTTGTGTGATTATGCGCCACATAACGGGGCGAGTTTTGCCGTTTCTGAACGCCATACATCTATATAAGCGTGAATTTGGGGCGAAAAACCCATGCTGGGGCACTGGCATGCAATTTGCTCCCTTGTGAGGCAGGTTGCCTTGGCAGAGTATTCGCGCCGGCATCACCCACATTCCAAGGGCCATCCACTACCAAAGCCCGAAGCCACCCGGAGGACACTATGTCGAAGTCGGTTCAACTCATCAAAGATCATGACGTCAAGTGGATTGATCTGCGCTTCACAGACACCAAAGGCACTCAGCACCACGTGACCATGCCGGCTCGCGACGCGCTGGATGAAGCTTTCTTCGAAGAAGGCAAAATGTTCGACGGTTCCTCCATCGCTGGCTGGAAAGGCATCGAAGCCTCCGACATGATCCTGCTGCCAGACGACAGCACGGCCGTTCTCGACCCGTTCACCGAAGACCCAACGCTGATCCTGGTCTGCAACGTGATCGACCCGTCGACCATGCAAGGCTATGACCGCGACCCGCGCGCCATCGCCCACCGCGCCGAGGAATACCTGAAGTCGACCGGTATCGGCGACACCGTATTCGTTGGCCCGGAGCCAGAGTTCTTCATCTTCGACCAAGTGAAGTTCAAGTCCGACATCTCCGGCTCGATGTTCAAGATTTACTCCGAGCAAGGTTCGTGGATGTCCGACCAGGACATCGAAGGCGGCAACCATGGCCACCGTCCAGGTATCAAAGGCGGCTACTTCCCGGTTCCACCGTTCGACCACGACCACGAAATCCGTACCTCCATGTGCAACGCCATGGAAGAAATGGGCCTGACCATCGAAGTTCACCACCACGAAGTGGCGACTGCCGGCCAGAACGAAATCGGTGTGAAGTTCAACACCCTGGTGGCCAAGGCTGACGAAGTTCAGACCCTGAAGTACTGCGTACACAACGTTGCTGTCGCCTACGGCCGCACCGCGACCTTCATGCCTAAGCCACTGTACGGCGATAACGGCTCGGGTATGCACGTTCACCTGTCCATCGCCAAAGATGGCAAGAACACCTTCGCAGGTGAAGGCTATGCCGGCCTGTCCGACACCGCCCTGTACTTCATCGGCGGCATCATCAAGCACGGTAAGGCCCTGAACGGCTTCACCAACCCGTCGACCAACTCCTACAAGCGTCTGGTCCCAGGTTTCGAAGCACCGGTCATGCTGGCCTACTCGGCTCGCAACCGTTCCGCTTCGATCCGTATTCCTTACGTGTCGAGCCCGCGCGCTCGCCGTATCGAAGCCCGCTTCCCGGATCCAGCAGCCAACCCGTACCTGGGCTTCGCTGCACTGTTGATGGCTGGCCTGGACGGCATCCAGAACAAGATCCACCCTGGCGACGCAGCTGACAAAAACCTGTACGACCTGCCGCCTGAAGAGGCCAAAGAGATCCCACAAGTTTGCGGCAGCCTGAAAGAAGCCCTGGAAGAGCTGGACAAAGGTCGCGCGTTCCTGACCAAAGGCGGCGTGTTCTCCGACGACTTCATCGACGCTTACATCGCTCTGAAAAGCGAAGAAGAAATCAAGGTCCGCACCTTCGTACACCCACTGGAATACGAGCTGTACTACAGCTGCTGATCCGGTAGCGCCAGCACTCGCGGCGTGACAAAAAGAGGCCTCCTTCGGGAGGCTTTTTTTATGCGTACAAGATCAAAAGATCGCAGCCTTCGGCAGCGCCCACAGGCGCGTAGGAGCTGCCGAAGGCTGCGATCTTTGCTACTGCTTTTCATACCGAAATATTAACGACTTGGGTCAAGCGCCAGCCCTGACCTATGCTGCACCCCAACGCCTTCGCTTCTGGTCGATTTTATGGGTCGTGTTTTTTTACTGTTGTTGCTGCTGATCGCCCTGCCCGCTGCAGCGCAGATCTACAAGTACACCGACGCCAACGGCAACACCGCCTACAGCAACCAACCGCCCGATGGCGTCGTGGCGCAGCCGGTCGAGCTACCTCCGCTAAACAGCGTCGAATCACAAGCACCTGCTGCGCCGCCTGTTGACGCCGTAACTGACGAACAGCCGAGTAGCGCATACGAAGTGCTGGAATTGACCAACCTGCCCACCAGCGAAGCGTTACGCGCCAACAACGGCACATTCACCGTGAACGTGTTGATCAAGCCGCGCCTGCGGGGCCCGCATCTGTTCCGGCTGCTGCTGGATGAACAGCCCTACGGCCAGCCTGGCAACGTGCCAGTCCTGCAGTTGGTAAACATCGATCGTGGCACCCACAGCCTGGCGGTACAGGTGATCAGCGGGGACAACGTCGTGCAGCAAAGCCCGACCGTGACCTTCACCGTGCAGCGAGTGCACAAGCCTTGAAAGGGTGGCTGTTGGCCGGACTGCTGCTGGTTGCGCTGCCCGCGCCGGCCGAAATATTTACCTACGTCGATGCCCAGGGCAATCGGGTCTTCACCGATCAGCCCGGCTCCGGCAACGCCAAGCGCGTACCGCTGGCGCCGGGTAATCGCATGTCCGCCAATCCGGGCAGCGCCAAACCGGCGACCCCCAGACCACAAGCCGAAGCCCCCCCTCTTTATCGCTACGACCTGCTGAGGGTGCTGGTACCCGAACCTGACGCCACGCTGCGCAGCAGCGCCGGTGAACTGATCGTCAGTGTGACCAGCGAGCCCGGCCTGCAACGGGGTCACCGCTACCGCCTGCTGCTGGACGGCAAACCCACCGCCGAACCCGGCCTCAGCCCGGTCTTTGCCCTGACCAATGTCGACCGCGGCAGCCACAACCTGTCCGTTGAAATCCTCGACCAGCAAGGCCGCACAGTAGAGCGCACCGCCAATCAACCCTTTCACATGCTGCGAATTTCCCTTGCCCAGAAACGCCAGGTCAAACCCTGCGCCCTTTCCGACTTCGGCCAGCGCCCGGAGTGCCCGCTCAAGGACAAACCCGAAGAGGAAAAAAATCCCTTCCTGAAGTTCTTTTAACCCTCAGCCTGCTTGCGCACTATATTGGTGCGCCTAGAGGCGCACTACCCAGTTCTCATCCCATTTTGGTTCGAAACTACCCGTCGAAGCTGGCAAAACGCCACGCAAAAGAGCGTCAAACGCCTGTTTCAGGCGATCGACGCTTCTTTTCAGAGCCTTGGTTTGGTTTTTGCATTTTCCAGTAACAAACGCTTTTTTCTTGCGCACGCCCTGCTCCAAAAGAGGTCCTGATGACCATTAGCGACGCACTGCACCGCTTGCTGCTCGACAACCTGACTACCGCCACCATCCTGCTCGACGCGCAGCTGCGCCTGGAGTACATGAACCCGGCGGCAGAAATGCTCCTGGCAATCAGCGGGCAGCGCAGTCACGGGCAATTCATCAGTGAATTGTTCACCGAATCCACCGAAGCGCTGAATTCCCTGCGCCAGGCTGTTGAACAGGCTCACCCTTTCACCAAGCGTGAAGCGATGCTTACTGCCCTCACCGGCCAGACCCTGACTGTCGACTACGCAGTGACGCCGATCCTCTCCAACGGCGACACCCTGCTGCTGCTCGAGGTCCACCCGCGCGATCGCCTGTTGCGCATCACCAAGGAAGAGGCACAGCTGTCGAAACAGGAGACCAGCAAGATGCTGGTGCGTGGCCTGGCGCACGAGATCAAGAACCCGCTGGGCGGGATTCGTGGCGCAGCGCAACTGCTGGCCCGTGAACTGCCCGAAGAAAGCCTTCGCGATTACACCAACGTGATCATCGAAGAAGCCGATCGCCTGCGAAACCTGGTGGATCGCATGCTCGGCTCGAACAAGCTGCCATCGCTGGCCATGTGCAACATTCACGAAGTGCTCGAGCGGGTCTGCCATCTGGTGGAAGCCGAAAGCCAGGGTTGCATCAACCTGGTGCGCGACTATGACCCAAGCATTCCCGATGTCCTGATTGATCGTGAGCAGATGATTCAGGCGGTATTGAACATCGTGCGCAATGCGATGCAGGCCATCAGCAGCCAGAATGAGCTGCGCCTTGGCCGCATCAGCCTGCGCACCCGGGCCATGCGCCAGTTCACCATCGGCCACGTGCGTCACCGCCTGGTCACCAAGATCGAGATCATCGACAACGGTCCAGGCATACCGGCGGAACTTCAGGAAACCATCTTCTTTCCCATGGTCAGCGGCCGCCCGGACGGTACCGGGCTGGGCCTGGCCATTACCCAGAACATCATCAGCCAGCACCAGGGCCTGATCGAGTGTGACAGCCACCCAGGCCACACCACCTTCTCGATCTTTCTGCCACTGGAACAAGGAGCCACATCGACATGAGCCGTAGTGAAACCGTGTGGATCGTCGATGACGACCGTTCTATCCGTTGGGTCCTGGAAAAAGCCTTGCAGCAGGAAGGCATGACCACGCAAAGCTTCGACAGCGCCGATGGCGTGATGAGCCGCCTGGCGCGCCAGCAGCCGGACGTGATCATCTCTGACATTCGCATGCCCGGCGCCAGCGGTCTGGACCTTCTGGCGCGGATTCGCGAACAGCACCCACGGCTGCCAGTGATCATCATGACCGCTCACTCCGATCTGGACAGCGCTGTCGCGTCCTATCAGGGCGGCGCGTTCGAGTACCTGCCAAAACCGTTCGACGTCGACGAAGCCGTATCGCTGGTCAAGCGGGCGAACCAGCACGCCCAGGAGCAGCAAGGTCTTGAAGTCGTCCCGACCCTGACCCGCACTCCGGAGATCATCGGCGAAGCGCCGGCGATGCAGGAAGTGTTTCGCGCCATTGGACGCTTGAGCCACTCCAACATCACCGTGCTGATCAACGGCGAATCGGGCACCGGCAAGGAACTGGTCGCCCACGCCCTGCATCGTCACAGCCCACGGGCAGCCTCGCCGTTCATCGCGCTGAACATGGCGGCAATCCCCAAGGACCTCATGGAATCCGAGTTGTTCGGCCATGAGAAAGGCGCCTTCACCGGCGCCGCCAACCTGCGTCGCGGGCGTTTCGAACAGGCAGATGGCGGCACGCTGTTCCTCGATGAAATCGGTGACATGCCGGCAGACACCCAGACTCGCCTGCTGCGGGTCCTGGCCGACGGCGAGTTTTATCGGGTAGGGGGTCACACCCCGGTCAAGGTGGATGTACGAATCATCGCCGCGACTCACCAGAATCTGGAAACCCTGGTGCACGCGGGTAAATTCCGCGAAGACTTGTTCCACCGCCTCAACGTCATCCGCATCCACATTCCACGACTGTCGGACCGTCGCGAAGACATCCCGACCCTGGCCAAACACTTCCTTGCCCGCGCAGCCCAGGAACTGGCAGTGGAGCCCAAGCTGCTCAAGAGCGAGACCGAGGAGTACCTGAAGAACCTGCCGTGGGGCGGCAACGTGCGTCAGCTGGAGAATACCTGCCGCTGGATTACAGTGATGGCTTCCGGTCGCGAAGTGCACATCAGCGACCTGCCGCCGGAACTGTTGAACCTGCCTCAGGATTCGGCCCCGGTGACCAACTGGGAGCAGGCGCTGCGCCAGTGGGCAGACCAGGCGTTGGCCCGTGGCCAGTCGAGCCTGCTCGACAGCGCGGTGCCGGCGTTTGAACGGATCATGATCGAGACCGCCCTCAAGCACACCGCTGGCCGCCGGCGTGATGCCGCGGTGTTGCTGGGCTGGGGGCGCAACACCCTGACTCGCAAGATCAAGGAATTGGGGATGAAGGTTGATGGTGGGGATGATGATGAGGGGGAAGAGGGCTAAATACCCTATAAATCATCGTCGCTACATAGATCCATTCGCGGGCAAGCCCGCTCCCACAGTGAATCCGGTGTTTTCACGATTGCGTGAACAACACTGGACCCTGTGGGAGCGGGCTTGCCCGCGATGCTTTTGGCGCCATCGTGCACCGACTGAATGCACCGTGAACCGCAATCGCGCACAAATGCTGATTTAAAACCCCGCCTGCTTTCGCAATCGAACCCTGACCGAAAAAACACGAAAGCCCCGGAATACGGGGCTTTCGACGTTTCAATGGGACTTTCTGTTTCAACTTGTTAAAAACTGGCACGCCCCCTGCAATAGTCCATTCAGTGAATCAGTTCACTACCCAGTTTCGGGGACCTTGGTACAGGCAGGCCGGGGATTCCCCTCTTTACACCGGGCTCACACCGCACAAGCGACGAGCCCAACCAGTTTTGGGGCCCTTGATACAGGCAGGTCAGGGGTTCCTTCTTTACACCGGGCTCACGTCGTCATGCGCGAGCCCTCCCGTTTCGGGAACCTTGGTACAGGCAGGCCGGGGATTCCCTCTTTTATTGCTCCCGGAGATGGATCTCCAGCCGCCAGCGGTCATCGACCTCGCTACCCGCCCACTCGCCCAGCAATGGCCGGGCAGCCACCACGGTCAGCAACAATCCCCCATCACTCAAACGCACTCGCCAGTTCGCGCTTTTATCATTGAGCTTGAGCTGCCCTTTCTGCGCCTTGCCTTCGGCCGCGAACAGCAGCGCAAGGCTGCCGTCGACGATCTCGCCATGGGTCTTGGGTTCGTTGCTGAACCACACGACCAATCCGTCACTCGTCACCTCGACCTGCTGCAGTTCACTGGGGTCGGGTGTGGTCAGGCGGCCAATCATCAGCCCGACCATGACACCGACTATCGCCAAAGAACCCATCACGCGCGGGAATAGTTTCGAACGCCGATCCTCGGGCGGCGTAGAATGCCGGTCATCTTTATCTTCGGAGCCGTGCATGTTTCACGTCATCCTCTTCCAACCAGAAATTCCGCCGAATACCGGCAACGTTATCAGGCTGTGCGCCAACAGTGGCTGCCACCTGCATTTGATCGAGCCGCTGGGCTTCGAGATGGACGACAAGCGTCTGCGCAGGGCGGGCCTCGACTACCACGAGTATGCCACCCTGCAACGTCACGCCGACCTCGCCAGCTGCCTGGAAAGCCTCGGTCACCCGCGCCTGTTCGCCTTCACCACCAAGGGCTCGCGGCCGTTCCATGATGCGAGCTTCGCCGAGGGCGACGCCTTCCTGTTCGGTCCGGAGAGCCGGGGCCTGCCGGCCGAGGTGCTGGACGCCCTGCCCGGCGAGCAACGCCTTCGGTTACCGATGCGCGAAGGCTGCCGCAGCCTGAACCTGTCGAATACCGTGGCCGTGGCCGTGTACGAAGGCTGGCGCCAGCTCGGCTTCAAGTAACCCGAAGATTATTTTCGCCTGACAGAAACAATCGCGGGCAAGCCCGCTCCCACAGGTTTTGCTCAATCCTGTGGGAGCGGGCTTGCCCGCGATTTGCAGCAGCGCCGCTTATTGAACCGTCGGAGTCTCGCCAGCTGCCTGCATGCGTTGCAGCTCTTGCGCGTACAGCGCATCGAAGTTCACCGGGGCCAGCATCAGGGCCGGGAACGAGCCGCGGGTTACCAGGCTGTCCAGGGTTTCGCGAGCGTACGGGAACAGGATGTTCGGGCAGAACGCACCCAGGGTGTGGCTCATCGAAGCGTCGTCCAGGTTCTTGATCAGGAAGATCCCGGCCTGTTGCACTTCAGCGATGAAGGCGACTTCGCCGCTCTCACCGTTCTTCACGGTCACCGACAAGGTCAGCACGACTTCGTGGAAGTCACCTTCCAGGGCCTTCTGGCGGGTGTTCAGATCCAGACCGACGCTCGGCTCCCACTGCTGGCGGAAGATCGCCGGGCTTTTCGGGGCTTCGAAGGACAAGTCACGTACATAGATGCGCTGCAAGGAGAATTGCGGTGCGGTTTCTTCTTCGCTAGCTGCAGTGTTCTGTTGGTCAGTCATCTCAGATCCTTTCTGATCTTGGGTCTTATAGGGAAGGCGTCAGGCCTTGAGCAGGGCGTCGAGCTTGCCGGCGCGCTCAAGGGCAAACAAATCATCACAGCCACCGATGTGGCGCTCGCCGATCCAGATCTGCGGGACGGAGGTCCGCCCGGCTTTCTGGGCCATGGCGGCGCGCACCTGCGGCTTGCCATCGACCTTGATCTCTTCGAAGGCCACGCCTTTGTTCTCGAGCAGGTACTTGGCTCGCGAGCAGTAAGGGCAGTAATCGCTGGAATAGACGACGACGTTGCTCATATCACTTCACCAGCGGCAGGTTGTCGCCTTTCCAGCTGGAGATCCCGCCGGACAGCTTGGCGGCGGTGAAGCCGGATTTCATCAGTTCGCGGGCGTGAGTGCCAGCGGTCTGACCCATGGCGTCGACCAGGATGATGGTCTTGGCCTTGTGCTTTTCCAGTTCGCCGACACGAGCAGTCAGTTTGTCGTGAGGAATATTCAGCGCGCCGACAATGTGACCGGCGGCGAAGTCCTTGGCCGGACGAATGTCGATCACCACGCCTGCGTCCTTGTTGACCAGCCCGGTCAGTTCACCGGTGCTCAGGCTACGACCGCCGCCCTTCATTTCATGGGCGATCAGCAGAGCCAGCAGAACGGCGAAGATACCGACAAGCAGATAGTGAGTGGTGGCAAATGCAATCAGGTGATCAACCATTGAAGGAGGTTCCAGGGCGTTAAAATGTCGGCCAGTATACACAGCCACTATGGTGGGCCAAACCCCGTCCGGCGGTGACGCAGCAGGAACTTACCTTTAAACTGCCACTCCCTTTTCCATTGCCCTCTTTTAACTCAGCCACGAGTGGAATCCATGACTACCACGCCTAAACCTTTGGTCCTGATCATCCTCGACGGCTTCGGTCACAGTGAGAGCCCTGAATCCAACGCCGTATTCGCCGCGAAGAAGCCTGTGCTGGACCGCCTGACGGCCTCCGTACCCAACGGCCTGATCTCCGGCAGCGGCATGGACGTCGGCCTGCCGGATGGCCAGATGGGCAACTCCGAAGTCGGTCATATGAACCTGGGTGCTGGCCGCGTTGTGTATCAGGACTTCACTCGCGTGACCAAATCGATTCGTGACGGCGAGTTCTTTGAAAACCCGACCATCTGCGCTGCCGTGGATAAAGCCGTTGCTGCCGGCAAAGCCGTGCACTTCATGGGCCTGCTCTCTGACGGCGGCGTTCACAGCCACCAGGACCACCTGGTGGCCATGGCGGAACTGGCCTACAAGCGCGGCGCCGAGAAAATCTATCTGCATGCCTTCCTCGACGGCCGCGACACCCCGCCGAAAAGTGCCCAGTCGTCCATCGAACTGCTCGATGCCAGCTTCCAGGCCCTCGGCAAAGGTCGCATCGCCAGCATCATCGGCCGTTATTTCGCCATGGACCGCGACAATCGTTGGGACCGCGTAGCCCAGGCTTACAACCTGATCGTCGACGGCAACGGCGAGTTCAACGCCGCCACCGCCCAGGAAGGTCTGCAAGCCGCCTACGACCGTGGCGAGAGCGACGAATTCGTCAAGGCCACCTCCATCGGTGAGCCGGTCAAGGTCGAAGACGGCGATGCCGTGGTGTTCATGAACTTCCGCGCCGACCGCGCCCGGGAACTGACCCGAGTGTTCGTCGAGGACGATTTCAAGGAATTTGCCCGCGCCCGCCAGCCGAAACTGTCCGGTTTTGTCATGCTGACCCAATATGCCGCCAGCATCCCTGCCCCATCGGCTTTCGCCGCAGGCAGCCTGGACAACGTACTGGGCGATTACCTGGCGAAAAACGGCAAGACCCAGCTGCGCATCGCCGAAACCGAAAAATACGCTCACGTGACCTTCTTCTTTTCCGGCGGGCGCGAAGAACCGTTCCCGGGCGAAGAGCGCATCCTGATCCCGTCGCCAAAAGTCGCCACCTACGACTTGCAGCCGGAGATGAGCGCACCGGAAGTCACAGACCGGATCGTCGAGGCCATTGAAAACCAGCGTTATGACGTGATCGTGGTCAACTACGCCAACGGCGACATGGTCGGCCATAGCGGCGTATTCGATGCAGCAGTCAAGGCGGTTGAGTGCCTGGACCTGTGCGTGGGGCGCATCGTGGACGCGCTGGAAAAAGTCGGCGGCGAAGCGCTGATCACCGCCGACCACGGTAACGTCGAGAAAATGGCCGACGAAGAAACCCACCAGGCTCACACGGCGCACACCACCGAGCCGGTACCGTTCATTTATGTCGGCAAGCGTGATTTCAAGGTACGCCATGGTGGCGTACTGGCGGATGTGGCGCCGACCATGTTGATGCTGATGGGCCTGGAAAAACCGGCCGAAATGACCGGTACTTCGATCCTGGTGTAATCCGCCCGCACAAACACCGCAAAACCCTGTGGGAGCTGGCTTGCCAGCGATAGCTATCTGACACCAACCTCAATGTTGAATGTTCAGACGCCATCGCCGGCAAGCCAGCTCCCACAGTGGCTTATGGCGTTTTCGCAATGGAATCTGGCCTGTTGCTTGTCCCGGTTATCACACAGCCCCAATTGGGCATTTTTTTTGCTGCGCTTGGCGGGCATACTAGGCCGTCCCTTTCCCTGGTGTCGCCCGCCTTTATGCTTCGCGTCCTGATAGCCCTTGCCCTGACTTGCCTGCTCCAACCGGCCTTCGCTGACGAGCGCGCGCAAACCCAACAGCAGTTGGACGCCACGCGTCAGGACATTGCCGAGCTGAAGAAACTGCTGGGCAAGCTTCAGGAAGAAAAATCCGGTGTGCAAAAGGACCTCAAAGGCACCGAGACGGAAATGGGCAAGCTCGAAAAGCAGGTCGATGCCCTGCAAAAAGAGCTGAAGAAAAGCGAAGCCGAGCTGCAGCGACTCGATGCCGAGAAAAAAAAACTCCAGAGCGCGCGCATTGAACAGCAACGACTGATTGCCATCCAGGCCCGAGCGGCCTATCAGAACGGGCGCCAGGAGTACCTCAAGCTGCTGCTTAACCAGCAGAACCCGGAAAGATTCGCCCGCACCCTCACTTATTACGACTACCTGAGCCAGGCCCGCCTGGAGCAGCTGAAAAACTTCAACGAAACCTTGCGCCAACTGGCCAATGTCGAAAAAGACATCGACATGCAGCAGGCTCAACTGCTGGTGCAGAAAAGCAGCCTGGACAGCCAGCGAGACGAGCTCGAAAAGGTTCGCCAGGAGCGCCAGCAAGTGCTCGCCAAGCTCAACCTCGACGTCAAGGCTCGCGACCAGAAGCTGGCGGCACGCGAGCAGGATCAGGCAGACCTGTCTAAAGTCCTTAAAACCATCGAAGAAACCCTGGCCCGTCAGGCCCGAGAGGCAGAAGAAGCGCGGCAAAAAGCGCTGATCGCCCAGCAGGAAGCCGAAAAAAAGCGTTTACGTGAGGCCCAGGCAGCAGCAGAAGACAACACTGACGCCCCACGCAAACAGGTCAAATCAACACCCGGCGCTCTGGTCTCAAGCTCAGGCGGAACCTTCGGTGGTGCTTTTGCTTCCACTCGGGGAAAACTTCCATGGCCTGTTGATGGTCGATTGCTGGCACGCTTTGGCGAATCCCGTGGTGATGACGCTCGAACCAAGTGGGACGGCGTAATGATCAGTGCTTCCGCCGGCAGCCAGGTGCATGCCGTGCACGGTGGTCGCGTGGTGTTTGCCGATTGGCTGCGCGGTGCCGGACTGCTGGTTATCCTGGATCACGGCAACGGTTTCCTGAGTCTTTATGGTCACAACCAGACGCTGTTGAAGTCTGCAGGTGACGTGGTTAAAGCCGGTGAGTCCATCTCCACTGTCGGTAGCAGTGGCGGGCAGGACACCCCGGCGTTGTATTTCGCTATTCGTCAGCAGGGTCACCCGAGTGATCCCGCGCAATGGTGCCGCGCGCAAGGATAAGCACGCCATCTACTTCAGGAGTTCGTTCGACATGCTGCATCTGTCCCGCCTTACCTCGCTGGCCCTGACGATCGCCCTGGTGATCGGCGCGCCTCTGGCGTTTGCCGCTCAACCGGCCCCGGTAGTCGCGCCTGCGGGCACTGCTGCGACCACCAAGGCGCCTTTGCCGCTGGAAGAGTTGCGCACCTTTGCCGAGGTCATGGACCGGATCAAGGCCGCCTATGTCGAACCTGTTGACGACAAGACCCTGCTGGAAAATGCCATCAAGGGCATGCTCAGCAACCTTGACCCGCACTCCGCCTACCTGGGCCCGGAAGATTTTGCCGAGCTGCAGGAAAGCACCAGCGGCGAATTTGGCGGCCTGGGTATCGAAGTCGGCGCCGAGGACGGTTTCATCAAGGTGGTTTCGCCGATCGATGACACCCCTGCGTCGAAGGCCGGCATCCAGGCTGGCGACTTCATCGTGAAAATCAACGGCCAGCCCACCCGCGGCCAGAGCATGACCGAAGCCGTGGACAAGATGCGCGGCAAAATCGGCCAGAAAATCACCCTGACCCTGGTGCGCGACGGCGGCACGCCGTTCGACGTGACCCTGTCCCGCGCCATCATCCAGGTGAAGAGCGTCAAGGCACAGCTGCTGGAGTCGGGCTACGGCTATATCCGCATCACCCAGTTCCAGGTCAAGACCGGCGAAGAGGTCTCTAAGGCCCTGGCCAAGCTGCGCAAGGACAACGGCAAGAAACTCAAGGGCGTCATTCTCGACCTGCGCAACAACCCGGGCGGCGTACTGCAATCGGCGGTGGAAGTGGTCGACCACTTCATCACCAAAGGCCTGATCGTCTACACCAAGGGCCGCATCGCCAACTCCGAGCTGCGCTTCTCGGCCACCGGCAAGGATGAAAGCGAAGCCGTGCCAATGGTCGTGCTGATCAACGGCGGCAGCGCCTCGGCCTCGGAGATTGTCGCCGGCGCCCTGCAGGATCAGAAACGTGCAGTGATCATGGGCACCACCAGTTTCGGCAAAGGCTCGGTGCAAACCGTGCTGCCGCTGAACAACGACCGTGCCCTGAAGATCACCACGGCGCTGTACTACACGCCGAACGGCCGCTCGATCCAGGCCCAGGGCATCGTCCCGGACATCGAAGTGCGCAAGGCGAAGATCACCAGCGAGCAGGACGGCGACTACTTCAAGGAAGCCGATCTGCAAGGTCACCTGGGCAACGGCAATGGCGGCGAAGACAAACCGACCGGCTCCGGCGGCAAAGCCAAGGCGATGCCGCAGGATGATGATTACCAGCTGGCCCAGGCGCTCAGCCTGCTCAAAGGTTTGAGCATCACCTCTGGCCGCTGAGATGTGCGTGCGGTTGCTGCTCGCCCTGTTGTGCTGCCTGGCGGGTGTTGCTCACGCGATGCCCGCCGCCACCACGGCGCATAAGGCCTACATCAGCCTGATCATTGACGACCTGGGGCAGAACCTGCCCCGGGACCGTCGAGTGCTTGCCCTGCCCGGCCCCGTGACGGCGGCGATCATGCCCGACACGCCACACGCCACCGAGTTTGCCCGTGAAGCACACCGCGCCGGCAAGACAGTGATCCTGCACATGCCCATGGACCCGGCCACCGGCCCGTTCGCCTGGCATCCCGAGCTGCCTATCGAAGAACTTGAGAAACGCCTCAACGCGGCGCTCAAGGTCGTGCCTTATACCGCCGGCATCAACAACCATATGGGCAGCCGCATGACCGCTCAGCGACCGGCCATGGCCTGGTTGATGGCGCACTTGCAGCGCCGGCACAAGCTGTTCGTCGACAGCCGCACCAGCGCGCAGACGGTTGCGGCGGCCGAGGCGCAGAAGATTGGGTTGGCGAGCGTTTCGCGGGATGTGTTTCTGGACGATGAGCGCACTGAAGCGGCGATTTTCACCCAGCTACAGACGGCGATCAGCCTGGCGCGCAAGCAGGGTTCGGCGGTGATGATCGGGCATCCGTATCCGCAGACGCTGGCGGTATTGGAGCGGGAATTGCCGAAACTCAAGGCTCAGGGGATTGAGTGGATCGACATCAAGCAAATGATCAGCGTGCGCGGCAATCGCGCGACGGCGGCTCACGGCAACGATGGCGTGTACCGCTAAAAGATCGCAGCCTTCGGCAGCTCCTACACGTCGGGGCGTTCGGCAGCTCCTACACGTGGGTGCGTTCGGCAGCACCTGTAGGGTGGTGCGTTCGGTGTAGGAGCTGCCGAAGGCTGCGATCTTTTGATTTACCTAGAGATACTTCGCCATGATCTCACCTACCACGCCTTCCTTGCGCAACTGATCCAGCGCGGCCTGCAGTTTGGCAACGGTGGTATCCGGAACGTCTTTGTTCAACGCCAGATAGAGCTCGGCACTGTTGAACCGCAGTACCGTCTTGAGCCCGTACACGCCCTCCTGACGCGCCAGATAACGCCCAGCCGGGTCACCGGTAGCCCACAGGTCGATCTGGCCATTAACCAGCTTCTTCGCGTTGTCCTGATCGCGCAGCACCAGGATCGGCTTTAGGCCCTGCTTGGTCAGCGTCTCGGCGATCGCATCGCCCTTGTAGGCACCGATCCGGTATTGGCTGGCCTGTTCCAGCGTCTCCAGGCTGATCTTGCTGTCTGCCTTGGCGAGCATGATCCAGTCGTCCGGACCAATGGGGCCAACCCACTTGAAGAGATTTTCGCGATCAGGCAGTCGCGCCATCACGAACACGCCGTAACCTGGTTTTTCGAGGGCGAGTTTATACACGCGCTCCCAGGGGAAACGCAGCGTCAGGCTGTAGGTGATATCAGCACGCTTGAACATCTCGCGAACGATGTCGGTGGCGATGCCATTGATATTTTCGTTCTGGGCGAAATTCTTGCCGTTCTTCGCCATGTTGTAGGGCGGGAAGTTTTCAGTCAGCAGCACCAGGTCGGTGGCGTGACTTTCTGCGGCAGGCACGTTGTTGGAGAGCAATACGGCTGCGCTGGCGAGGACAAGAAGAAAGCGTTTCAGCATGTCTGGCTACCGAGATCCATGGCGTACCCAAGAGTGCCTTGAGCCCGCCATGATGTCCACTGGCCTGTACCGTTTGTTCAGCGCATCACAATGCCGCGATGAGCCATGTAGGCCTTGGCTTCCTGCACGGTGTATTCGCCGAAGTGGAAGATACTCGCCGCCAGTACGGCACTGGCGTGACCTTCGATGATGCCATCGGCCAGATGCTGCAGGTTGCCGACGCCACCCGAAGCAATCACCGGGATCCCCAGTGCATCGCTGATGGCGCGGGTCACGCCCAGGTCGAAGCCGTTTTTCATGCCGTCCTGGTCCATGCTGGTCAGCAGGATTTCACCGGCGCCCAGGCCTTCCATCTTCTTCGCCCACTCCACCGCGTCGAGACCGGTAGGTTTGCGCCCGCCGTGGGTGAAGATTTCCCAGCGCGGGGTTTCGCCCGGGCCGGAGACTTTCTTGGCGTCAATGGCGACAACGATGCACTGCGAACCGAAATGCTGGGCAGCTTCGCCGACGAATTCCGGGTTGAACACGGCCGCGGTATTGATCGAGACCTTGTCCGCGCCGGCATTGAGCAAGTTGCGAATGTCCTGCACGGTGCGCACGCCGCCGCCCACGGTCAGCGGGATAAATACCTGGCTGGCCATGCGCTCGACGGTATGCAGCGTGGTGTCGCGGCCATCGACGCTGGCGGTGATGTCGAGAAAGGTAATCTCGTCAGCGCCCTGTTCGTCGTAGCGACGGGCGATTTCCACCGGATCACCGGCATCGCGGATGTTCTCGAACTTCACACCCTTGACGACCCGGCCGTTGTCCACGTCCAGGCAAGGGATGATGCGTTTGGCCAGCGCCATAGTCAGTCCTCAGCCTTTATACGAATCGCAGAAAGCTTGCGCTTCGGCGACGTCGAGGGTGCCTTCGTAGATCGCGCGGCCGGTGATGGCGCCGATGATGCCTGGCGCCTTGGCGTCGAGCAGCGACTTGATGTCACCCAGGTTGTGGATGCCGCCGGAAGCAATCACCGGAATACGCGTGGCAGCCGCCAGCGCAGCGGTGTACGAAACGTTGCAGCCCTGCATCATGCCGTCTTTGGCGATGTCGGTATAAACGATGGCAGACACACCGTCGGATTCGAATTGTTTGGCCAGGTCGATGACGTTCACGGTGCTGATCTCAGCCCAGCCGTCGGTAGCGACGAAGCCGTCCTTGGCATCCAGGCCAACGATTACCTTGCCAGGGAATGCGCGGCAGGCTTCGGCGACAAACGCGGGGTCTTTCACGGCCTTGGTGCCGATGATCACGTAGCTCACGCCGGCTTTCACGTAGTGCTCGATGGTTTCCAGCGAACGGATACCGCCGCCGATCTGGATCGGCAGGTTGGGGTAGCGCCTGGCGATCGCAGTGACAACCTCGCCATTGACCGGCTGGCCTTCAAAAGCACCGTTCAGGTCGACCAGATGCAGACGGCGGCAACCGCCCTCTACCCACTTGGCGGCCATGCTCACCGGGTCATCGGAGAACACCGTGGAATCTTCCATGCGGCCCTGGCGCAGACGAACACAGGCACCGTCTTTGAGATCGATAGCGGGGATAATCAGCATCTGGCAAACCTTCAAATTCGATTGTTCAGCTTCGCTCGGAAATCAGTTTTTCTCGAGCGCCCACAAGTCGCTTTCGATGCTCTCGAACCTTTCTTTAAGGTGCGTCTGCACATCGAAAATCGCCCTGTTGTAATAGTGCGGAGCAATTTCGCGGGTAAACAGCTCAAGGATTTCGGCCGCTTCGAACGAACCCAGGTCCAGTTCGAAGCGATCCTCCATGAAGCGCTTGATCTTGTGATTGGCCTCATTCTCCTGTTCGGGAGTGAGGGTCAGGATCGGCGGCTTTTTCCTGGCCATTTACCAGCGACCATCCCACGCAGCGAAGTTCTGCAACAATTGCAGGCCATGGGTATGGCTCTTCTCCGGGTGGAACTGCACGGCGAAACGCGAGCCATCGGCCAGCGCCGCGGCGAAATCGACACCGTAGTGACCGCCACCCACCACCTGCCGCGCGTTGCCGGCAGCGATGTAGTAGCTGTGCACGAAGTAAAAACGCGCCAGGTCCGGAATGTTGTGCCACAGCGGATGCGAGATCGTCTGCTGCACTTCGTTCCAGCCCATGTGCGGGACCTTCAGATGCTCGCCATCTTCATGCAGGTCCTTGCCGAAGAACTTCACCGCGCCGGGAAACAGGCCGATGCAGTCAACGCCGTCGTTCTCTTCACTGCTATCGAGCAGGGCTTGCATGCCGACGCAGATGCCGAGGAACGGACGGTCCTGGCTGACTTCGCGCACCAGCGAATCGAAGCCCAGGCGCCGGATCTCGGCCATGCAGTCGCGAATCGCGCCGACGCCGGGAAAAACCACCCGGTCGGCTTCGCGAATCACATTGGCATCGCTGGTGATCAGGACCTTGCCGGCACCGACGTGCTCGAGGGCCTTGGCCACCGAGTGCAGGTTGCCCATGCCGTAATCGATTACCGCGACCGTCTGCATTACAGAACGCCCTTGGTCGACGGCATTTGGCCGGCCATGCGGTCATCGAGCTCGACGGCCATGCGCAGGGCGCGGCCGAATGCCTTGAACACGGTTTCGATCTGGTGGTGGGTGTTGGTGCCACGCAGATTGTCGATGTGCAGGCTGACCAGTGCGTGGTTGACGAAGCCCTGGAAGAATTCCTGGAACAGGTCAACATCGAAACCGCCAACGGTGGCGCGAGTATAGGGAACATGCATCTGCAAGCCAGGACGGCCGGAGAAGTCGATGACTACCCGCGACAGTGCTTCATCCAGCGGGACATAGGCGTGGCCGTAGCGACGGATGCCTTTTTTGTCACCGATGGCTTTGGCAAAAGCCTGACCCAGGGTGATGCCGACGTCTTCCACGGTGTGGTGGTCGTCGATATGCAGGTCGCCCTTGCTGACGATATCCAGGTCGATCAGCCCGTGACGGGCGATCTGGTCCAGCATGTGCTCAAGAAAAGGTACACCGATATCAAATCGGGCCTTTCCGGTGCCATCCAGGTTGATCGAGGCTTTAATCTGGGTTTCCAGAGTGTCGCGCTCGACTGACGCCATACGTTCGGCCATCACCAGCTCCGCAAATCATTGGGCGAAAAAGGCATCCATTATAGGGGCGCGGGCGGGAAACAGAAACACGAGAGGTGATATCGCTGACGGAGTGAATTCAGGAGTGTGGCGGGTAGACATGTCCATACAAGCGATATCTGGAGACACATGAATCAAGTGTGGGAGTGAGCCTGCTCGCGACAGGGCCTGCACATTCAGCATTTCTGCCGACTGTCAGGCCGCAATCGCGGGCAAGCCCGCTCCCAAAGGGTTGGGTGTTGGCCTGAAATTCAGGCCTTTCCCTTAGTGAAACAGCACCGCCGTTTTCTGCAGGGTCACCCAGACACCCCACGCCAACGGAATGCCCACCACCAGCCAGGCGGCAATCGCCAGCGGCTTGGTACCCGGGGCGGCTTTCCACTCCAGCACGGTAGTGCTGTCAGCGCCCTTGTCGTGACCCAGCGCCTGTTCGGCGGCCAGTTCGGCGTCGGTCATGAAGTACTTGTCCGCCACCGGCCGCACCAGCAGGTTGCACAGGAAGCCCAACACCAGCAGGCCTGCCAGGATGTACAAGGTGATGTCATACGCTGCCGCGCGCTCCACCCCAATGCTCAGCTGATACTCGCGCAGGTAGTTCACCAGCACCGGCCCCAACACACCCGCCGCCGCCCATGCGGTCAGCAGGCGACCGTGAATCGCCCCCACCATCTGGGTGCCGAACAGGTCCGCCAGGTAAGCCGGCACCGTCGCAAAACCACCGCCGTACATCGACAGGATGATGCAAAACGCCGCCACGAACAGCGCGATATTGCCCAGGTGGCCCAGGTTCGGGATCAGCGCGTACAGTGCGAAACCCAGGGCGAAGAACACGAAATAAGTGTTTTTGCGGCCCAGGTAGTCCGAGAACGACGCCCAGAAGAAACGACCACCGATGTTGAACAGGCTCAGCAACCCGGTAAAACCTGCCGCAATGGCAGCGATCGAAGCCAGTTGCCCGGCATCCAGTTGGCCAAATGGCAGGTCGACACCGATCAGCTTGCCGCCAAACACTTCCTGCAACAGCGGCGACGCCATGCCCAGGATGCCGATACCGGCAGACACGTTGAGGCACAGAACCAGCCAAACCAGGCGGAATTGCGGGGTTTTCCACGCCACATTCACGTGCACATGGCGATGGGTGATCATCGCATTCGCAGTTTTCTTGGCCGGGGCAGTCCAGCCCTCAGGCTTCCAGCCCGTTGGCGGAACGCGGTAGGACAGTGCGCCGCCGATCATGAACACGAAGTAGATCGCGGCCATTACCAGGAAGCTTTGCCACACCCCGACGCTGGTCGGCGAGGCAAAATGCCCCATCAGCGCGGCAGCGAGCGGAGCCCCCACCATAGCGCCACCACCGAAGCCCATGATCGCCATGCCAGTGGCCATGCCGCGTTTGTCCGGGAACCACTTGATCAGGGTCGAAACCGGCGAAATGTAGCCCAAACCAAGGCCGATGCCGCCAATGACCCCGGAACCTACCCACATCAGCCAGATCTGGTGGGTATAAATCCCCAGCGCCGATATCAGCAGACCACCACACCAGCACAATGCCGACACTACGCCAGCCTTGCGCGGCCCGGCGTGTTCCAGCCAGCCACCCCAGATCGCCGCCGAGCAACCGAGGAAAATGAAGAACAGGGTGTAGATCCAGCCGAGCATCGAGATCGGCCAGTCGCACTGGGAGGAGAAGATTTGCGAAATAAAGCTCATGTCCGGCGCGCAAGCCACCGGTGCGGTCACACCCAGGGCTTTGGACAACGGCAGCCAGAACACCGAAAAGCCGTAGGCCATGCCGATGCACAGGTGGATCGCCAGTGCGGCCGGCGGTACCAGCCAACGATTGAAACCGGGCTTGGCGATGATGCGTTCCTTGGACAGGAACGCAGGCTGGCCGGCTATGCCGTCAGCCGTGATGCTCGTGGTCATTGTGTATCCCCCAATTATTAGTATTGTTCGCCAGCCACTGCTCATCCCCAGCCTTTATGCACACAGGCATGACTGTCTTGTCAGATGAAGCTCCATTTTGATGCAACATCAAGTCGCAGAAGGACGGACGTACCAGCAGAGGTTACCATTTGCGCGTGGCAGAAAAATCAATCTGCCATCACCTTTTGCACGTCATCTGATCTCTTTCACGCTGGAGCCGCCATGCCGATCGTTGTCGAGTCGCTCAAAGAAGCCAACTATCAGGATCAGCAAGACCTGCAGAAGATCTACCTTGATGCGCCGCAGTGGCTCTTCGCACCCTTTGCCTCGCCGCAACAGTTGATCGAAGCCTGCCTGGGCGATGGCTCACTGATCGCCGGGCGCTTCAATGACCGGTTGCTGGGTGCAGCTCGCCTGCAACGGCACCAGAACGTCTGGCACCTGTCGCAATTGTGCGTGCGCAAGGTCACCCGTCGACGCGGCGTCGCCGAACGCCTGGTGGACGAGGCGCGGAAAATGGCCCGCGACGCCGGCGCCACCTTGCACCTGCTGGCCCCCGCCGGCCATCTTGAAGCCCAGGCGCTCGCCGCCAAGCTGAAAGTGTCGCTGGATGAACTGACAACGTGATCGCCGACCGATCGTCGTCCCCGGGGCGCTATACTCCCCGGCTGAATTTCGAATTTGACTAACTACAAGGACTCGCCCATGAAAGCGTTCGGCAAAATCCTGGGTCTGGTACTTCTCGGGCTATTGCTGATCATTGTGGCCCTGGGTTTTGCACTGACCCACCTCTTTGATCCCAATGACTATAAAGACGAGATTCGCCAGATAGCCCGCGACAAGGCCCACATCGAGCTGACGCTCAATGGCGACATTGGCTGGAGCCTGTTCCCGTGGCTGGGCCTGGAATTGCACGAAGCCAGTGTCGCGACCCTGGCCAAACCCGCCGAACCCTTCGCCGACCTGCAAATGCTCGGCCTGTCCGTTCGCGTGCTGCCCCTGCTGCGCCGCGAAGTCCAAATGAGCGATGTGCGGGTCGAAGGCCTGAACCTGCGCCTGAACCGCGACAAGGACGGCCACGGTAACTGGGAAGACATCGGCAAGGTGCCTGCCACTCAGACCACGCCAACTGCCACCCCCGGTGAGCCTGCCAGCGAGACCACGGCCCAGGCGGAAAAACCCGCCCAGCCCATTCGCCTGGACATCGACAGCCTGACTGTCAATAACGCCCGGGTTGAATACAGCGACGAAAAGACCGGCAAGCAGTTCAGCGCCGAAAGCATCCAGCTCAGCACCGGTGCCGTGCATGACTCGACCAATATTCCGGTCAAACTCACCGCGTTCCTTGGCACCAATCAGCCAGTCCTGCGGGTTCGCACTGAACTGAACGGCGAACTGCGTTTCGAACGCGCCCTGCAGCGCTACAAGTTCGAAGACATGAAATTGACCGGGGAAGTCGCCGGCGACCCGCTGCAAGGCAAGACCATGACTTTCGCCGCACAGGGCCAGCTTTTGCTGGATAAAGCGGCGAACGTCGCCGAATGGACCGGCATCAAGATTTCCGCCAACCAGCTTCGCGCACTCGGCGAGCTGAAGGTCAACGACCTCGACAAGACACCTCAGGTCAACGGCGCGCTATCGATCGCCCAATTTGACTTGGCCAAGTTCGTCGACAGCATCGGCCAGACCCTGCCAGCCATGGCCGAAGGCAGCCTGAGCAAGGTCGAGCTGGTCAGTCGCGTCAGCGCAACGCCCACCAGCGTGGCCTTCGACAACATCAACCTGAAAATCGACGACAGCAGCTTCAGCGGTCGCATCGCCGTCGAGGACTTCGCCAGGCAATCGCTGCGTGCGGTGCTCAAGGCTGACACCTTCAACGTCGACCGTTACCTGAAGCCAAAATCTGCCGAAGCCAATAGCGCAACGCAAGTGCGCCAGGCCGAAGTGGCCAGCACCGAAGCCAATGCCATGGCCGGCGCAGGCAGCACTCCGCTGCCGGATGCGCCGACCAAGACAGCCTGGAGCAACGATCGCCTGTTGCCCGTGGAACGCCTGAGCAAACTCGATCTCGACGCCGACCTGACGTTCGGCCAACTCACCCTCGACAAGCTGCCGATCCGCAACGCGGCCCTCAAGGCTACCGGCCAAAATGGCCTGCTGACCCTGGAGAACCTGCGCGGCGAATTGTACGAAGGTAACTTCGAAGCCAAAGGCACCCTCGATGTGCGCCAACAGGTCCCGGCGCTGAACCTGCAGACCCAGATCAACAAAGTGCCGGTGGAAAAAATCCTTGAAAGCCAGGGTAAAAACCCGCCGGTCAAAGGCCTGGTCACCCTCAACAGCAACCTGACCGGCAGCGGCAACAGCCAGAAAGCCCTGGTCGACACCCTCAACGGCACCGCCAGTTTTGCGATCAACAATGGCGTGCTGCTCAATGCCAACCTTGAACAGCAGCTGTGCAAAGGCATCGCCACGCTCAACCGCAAGACCCTCAGCGGCGAGCCGCGCGGCAAGGACACGCCCTTCCAGGAGCTCAAGGGCAACCTGACCTTTCGTAATGGCGTAGCCAGCAACCCCGACCTGAAAGTGCGCATCCCCGGCATGACCGTCAATGGCGACGGCGATGTCGACCTGCGCGTGCTGGGCATGGATTACCGCGTCGGCATCATCGTCGAAGGCGACAAGAGCGACATGCCCGACCCGGCCTGCCAGGTCGGCGAGAAGTTCGTCGGCATCGAGTGGCCATTGCGCTGCCGCGGCCCACTGGAACTGGGTGCCAAGGCTTGCCGCCTCGATAACGAACGCATGGGCCAGGTCGCGACCCGCCTCGCGGGAGACAAGCTCAGTGAAAAAATCGACGAAAAACTCGGCGACAAAGTCAGTCCGGAACTGAAAAACGCACTCAAAGGGCTGTTCAAGCGATGAGATCCGAGCAGTTTTCGGCAGCAGTGCTGGATTGGTACGACCGCCACGGCCGCCACGATTTGCCTTGGCAGCAGGGCATCACGCCGTATCGGGTGTGGGTCTCGGAGATCATGCTGCAGCAGACCCAGGTCAGCACCGTGCTGAACTACTTCGACCGCTTCATGGCCTCGTTGCCGACGGTCGAAGCCCTGGCTGCCGCGCCGGAAGACGAAGTGCTGCACCTTTGGACCGGCCTGGGCTACTACACACGGGCGCGCAATCTGCAGAAAACCGCGAAAATCATTGTGGCCGACTACGCCGGTGAATTTCCGCGGGACATCGACAAGCTGGTCGAGCTGCCAGGTATTGGCCTGTCTACCGCCGGCGCCATCGCCAGCCTGAGCATGGGCATGCGTGCGCCGATCCTCGATGGCAACGTCAAACGCGTCCTGGCGCGCTTTACGGCCCAGGAGGGATATCCGGGCGAGCCAAAGGTGGCCAAACAGCTGTGGGCCACCGCAGAGCGCTTCACACCCCATGACCGGGTCAACGCCTACACCCAGGCCATGATGGACCTGGGCGCCACGCTCTGTACACGCAGCAAGCCCAGTTGCCTGCTGTGTCCGCTGGAAAAAGGCTGTGAAGCGCACATGCTTGGCCTGGAAACCCGCTACCCGATCCCCAAGCCGCGCAAAGCCGTGCCCCAGAAGCGCACGCTGATGCCGATGCTGGCCAATGGCGAAGGCGCGATTCTGCTCTACCGTCGGCCTTCGACGGGCTTGTGGGGCGGCTTGTGGAGCCTTCCGGAGCTCGATGACCTGGACGACCTGCAACACCTGGCCACTCAACACTCACTGGAGCTGGGCCAGCAACAAGCCTTGCCGAGCCTGGTGCACACTTTCAGCCACTTCCAGTTATCCATCGAACCCTGGCTGGTCCAGGTCCAGGAGGCGGCCCATCACGTGGCCGAGGCCGACTGGCTCTGGTATAACCTCGCCACCCCGCCGCGCCTGGGCCTTGCCGCCCCGGTCAAGACCTTGCTCGAACGCGCGGCCGCCGTATTGAACGCAGGAGAGTCGTCATGACCCGCACCATCATGTGCCGCAAGTACAAAGAAGAATTGCCTGCCCTGGAGCGCGCTCCATTCCCGGGCGCCAAAGGCCAGGACATTTTTGACCACGTCTCGGCCAAGGCCTGGGCCGACTGGCAGAAACACCAGACCCTGCTCATCAACGAAAAACGCCTGAACATGATGAACGCCGAAGACCGCAAATATCTTCAGGGCGAGATGGACAAGTACTTCTCCGGCGAGGAATACGCCAAGGCTGACGGCTACGTTCCGCCGGCTGAATAATCCCGATTTCACGGGGGTCGGATCGTAAGCGACGGTAATAATTAAATATTTTTTGAAAACTTGCTTGACGACCCCCTGAAAAACCAGTTTAATGCGCCCCGTTGCCCAGATAGCTCAGTCGGTAGAGCAGGGGATTGAAAATCCCCGTGTCGGCGGTTCGATTCCGTCTCTGGGCACCAAATACCGAAAACCCTGAATCGCAAGATTCAGGGTTTTTTTATGCCTGGGATTTGACCGGCGCAGCCGTGATGAACTTTCCTGCACACCCCGGCCTCGGCCTGGATTGTCCAACCGCCGCCCGAAGACTATCGTTGTCAGCTACCCGCATTGGTAAGACGCCGATGAATCTGCAGGACATGCCGTCACTGGCACCCAGCCACATCGAGTTGCCGCTGCCCGCGTTCGCGCCCGGCGAACCCTTCAAGGAACCCGCTGCAGACGGTTTCATCCTCGGCGGCTTTACCTGGCGCCATGCCCCCCATGACAGCGTGCGCCCGGTTGTGATCATCAACGCCGCCACTTCCGTGCGCTGCCGCCACTACGCGCGGTTTGCCGACTATCTGCATGCCAACGGCTTCGACGTCATCACCTACGATTACCGCGGCATCGGAGAATCGCGCCCCGCTTCGATGAAAGGCCTGAGGGCGTCATGGTCCGATTGGGGCACCCTGGACTTCGAGGCGATGCTCAAGCGCGCCCAGCGCGAATTCCCCGGCCAACCCATCGATGTGGTGGCTCACAGCTTTGGAGGCTGTGCAGCGGGCCTGGGAGCCTCGGGGCCGGTGATTCGTCGCCTGGTGACGGTGGGTGCGCAATTCGCTTACTGGCGCGACTATGCGCCCGCCCATCGCTGGCGCATGTTGGGCAAATGGCACCTGGTGATGCCGTTGCTGACGATGCTGTACGGTTACTTCCCCGGCAAGCGCCTGGGCTGGCTGGAAGACACCCCTGCCGGCGTCGTCCGGGACTGGAGCACGCCCACCGCCCGTTACGAAAAGCGCCCCAGCGGCCGCGACCTGCATGTGAAAACCTTTGCGGCAGTCAAGGCGCAAGTCCTGGCCATCAGCATCAGCGACGACCCCTATGGCACAATTCCCGCCATAGAACGCCTGCTCGGCTACTTCACCCACAGCCGCAAAACCCATTTGCGCATCGCACCTGAAGACATCGATCAGACAGACGTGGGACATTTCGCCTTTTTTCGCAGCGCATACCAAGCCACACTATGGCCCATTGCATTGTCCTGGCTGCAAAGCGGCGAACTGGCCCCCGGCACTCCGGGGCGGCTAGTGCCACGCAGCTGACTGATGCGCCCACTCAACGCAATACGGAACGACGCCCATGGCCTCCGCCAACAAGCAGCAAAAACGCGCCACCCGCGCCAAAGACAAGGCCAAGCAGAACCGTACCCAGCGAGCGGCTGCGCCGGTGGAGCTGGACCCGAACGACGATCGCATCGATTTTGACTCGGTGGACCTGACCGAACTGTTCAAGGAAATGCTCGACGCGCAGAAAATCAGCCAGCAAGCGATGTGCGCAGCCTTCCTCGAACACCCGCTGCTCGCCCTGGTGCTGGAACAGGAAGGCGAGGAGATCGCCACTGACTTCATCATCGGCGCGCTGATCGAGTATCGCCAGTGGTCCACCGAAACCGACGAAGCCGGCGCCCTGGCGTGGATCGAATCCCCCGCCTTCCAGGTTGATTACGTGGCAGCCTCCGACGCCATCGCCGCCCAAAACCCACAGACACCCAACTGAGTTCCCATGGCCTCCCTGAACAAGCAGCAGAAACGCGCCAAGCGCGCAAAAATCAAAGCCAAGCAAATCAACATCCACGGCCGCAAACCCGCAGCGCTGGATGATGACCTGGGCGAACCGGGCGAGCCGATCCCGGAATACACCCTGGCGATGTTCAGCAAGATGCACGACGCCGAAGCAGTCGGCCGCAACGACATGCTGCAGGTACTGCTGTCGGAGCTCGCGGTTATCATCTCGGACCATCCCGACCTGCTCGACATGGAAAACGCCGACAACGAAGCCATGGCCGCCACCCACCTGGCCGCCGACATGCTGCTCGACTACCGCATGTGGGCCGACGGCATGGACCGCGAAACCGCCCAGGCCTGGCTCACCGAGCCGCAGTTCATCACCGACTTCGGTCATGCACTGGACCAATACCGCCAGGCGCTGGATGCGCAGGAAGAAAAGGGCGAGTAACCCGCTGCGCCCTGAAACAAAAACGGCCGCCTGTCATCCCTGACAGCGGCCGTTTTGCTAAAAATCCACAACGTGTCCTTCCCCTTATCCCACACTCTCGGTTACGTATATCCCGTTGACATATCCCGACAAGGATTTATCCTTGGGTTTATCAACGAAAACCAAAGCTGAGGAGGCCAATATGGAACAGACCACTCTTTTCATGAGCAATCGAAGCCAAGCCGTTCGTCTTCCGAAAGCCGTCGCAATGCCAAGTGACGTGAAGCGAGTCGACGTAGTTGCTATTGGAAGATCCCGAATCATTACTCCTGCAGGTGAAACCTGGGACAGCTGGTTTGATGGAGACGACGTGAGTAACGACTTCATGGCAAACCGCGCTCAACCAGCCGATCAGGAGCGCGAGTCGTTCTGATGCTCAAGTTCATGCTCGATACCAACATTTGCATCTTTACGATCAAGAACAAGCCACAAATCGTACGAGAAGCTTTCAACCTTCATAACGGGCAGTTGTGCATTAGTGCTGTTACGTTGATGGAGCTGATCTATGGGGCTGAAAAGTCAGCAGCCCCCGAGAAAAATCTTGCGGTAGTCGAGGGTTTAGCGGCCCGTCTTGAAGTCTTACCTTTCGATAAAGACGCGGCGGCGCACACCGGAATGATTCGCTCAGAGCTGGCAAAGGCAGGCACGCCCATTGGCCCGTACGATCAAATGATTGCAGGGCACGCGCGTTCGCGAGGATTCATTGTAGTGACCAACAATCTGAGGGAGTTCGAAAGAGTCCCTGGATTGCGCGTAGAAGACTGGGTGACCGCCGACTGAATGCCGATGACCGCACAAAACAAAAAACGGCCGCCTGTCATCCCTGACAGCGGCCGTTTTGCGTTACTCGCTACCTATCAGTTCAGCACTGCCGCACCCAGCTTCTGCTGCTTGCGACGGCGCGCCACGAACAGCCCGGCGGCTACAACCAGCACGCTGAGCAAGCCGGTCGCGAGGATCTCCACGCGATGGGCTTCCTGGAACAGCATGATCGTCAGCACGCCAACGATGAACACGATGACCGCGTAGGTCAGGCCCGGGAACAGCCACATGCGGAAGGCGATTTTCTCGCCGGCGATGGCGCGCTGCTTGCGCATGCGCAATTGCGACACCGCGATGACCAGGTACACCAGCAAGGCGATTGCGCCGGAGCTGGCCAGCAGGAATTCGAACACCGCAGCAGGCGCTACGTAGTTGGCGAATACCGCGAGGAACGCAGCAGCCGTCGACAGCATCACGGCCCAGTACGGCGTGCCGCTGCCGTTGGTGCGTTTGGACACCGCCGGCGCATCGCCGCGCTTGCCCAGGGAGAACATCATGCGCGAGGCGGTGTACAGCGCCGAGTTCAGGCAGCTGGTCACTGCAACCAGGACCACGATATCGACGATCATCTTGGCGTTTGGAATGCCCATGCGCTCAAGGACGGTCTGGTAGGAGCCCACGCTGGCCAGGACTGGATCGTTCCATGGCACCAGGGATACCACGATGAAGATCGATACCAGGTAGAACAAGCCGATCCGCCAGATCACCGAATTGGTGGCCTTGGAGATTTGCTGGCCCGGGTTCTTCGATTCTGCGGCGGCAATGGTGACGATCTCGGTGCCCATGAAGGAGAACATGGTGGTCAGAATAGCCGCCAGTACTGCGCCCATACCGTTAGGCATGAAGCCCTGGGTGTCGAACAGGTGGGACACACCACTGACCTGACTGGTCGGCAGGAAGCCGAAAATCGCCAGGATACCGAGCACCACGAAACCGACAATCGCAATGACCTTGATCAGCGCGAACCAGAATTCGAACTCACCGTAATTCTTCACACTGAACAGGTTGGTGGCTGTCAGCAACAGCGTGATGATCAGCGTAAACGCCCAGATCGCTATATTCGGGAACCAGGCGTGCAGGATGGTCGCGGCGGCGTTGGCCTCCAGCGGTATCACCAGCACCCAGAACCACCAATACAGCCAGCCGATGGTGAAGCCGGCCCAATGACCGATCGCCCGATCGGCGTAGGTCGAAAATGAACCGGTGTCCGGTGAAGCAACCGCCATCTCACCCAGCATGCGCATCACCAGTACCACCAGGGTACCGGCGGCGGCGTAGGCCAGCAGCACGGCGGGGCCTGCTGCAGCAATGGCATGACCGGAACCGACGAACAGCCCGGCACCGATAACCCCGGCGATCGACAGCATGGTCACATGACGCGGTTTGAGCCCCTGTTCGAGGCCATTGGAACTTGGGGTACTGCTCATTGAAACTACCTTTGTAAGGAAAAGCGAAAGCATTGAGCTCGCCGTTTGTTCTCTCTCGTAAAAAGAAACCAACGGGGCGTTCCTTATTCTGCACGCAATAATTGCGCCAAAATGTTACGAACTCCCAAGACCCGGGGCTCTCCGCCTGACCGGACAGTCATCGCAAGTGCTTGAGATTAATGGCAATTTGCCAGAGCGTTACCCTGCGACTCACTTTCAGGACGATTTGCCGCACCAGAAACACAACAAAAAATGCCCGTCGCACAATAAAAGTGCAGATCAGGAACGTTTGTCCGGTTAACGCTTCCAACCCCCCGGCAAAGCTGGCAACATCGCGCCTTTTTTTACGGCAGGACGTCGTTTTTCCATCGCCGGGCAGGTTCAAACACCTGTTCGTTTGATAGCAGCGCGACAGTCTGCTGTGACGATGCGACAACCTGCCACATGACATCCGTTTACTGCCCGTAGCGCTGTTGGCTGCCATTCAGACGCTATGCTAGCTTGGCCGCCTCGCCAGGAAGGCCGCCAACAGCAGGAGCAACACACTATGAGGAACGCACATGGCTGAGGCCACGCCCGCGCTTGAAATCCGCAACCTGCATAAACGCTACGGTTCGCTGGAGGTGCTCAAAGGCATCTCGCTGACCGCCCGCGACGGCGATGTGATCTCGATCCTGGGTTCCTCCGGTTCCGGCAAGTCCACGTTCCTTCGTTGCATCAACCTGCTGGAAAACCCGCACCAGGGCCAGATCCTGGTGGCCGGTGAAGAACTCAAGCTCAAGGCCGCCAAGAACGGCGAACTGGTCGCTGCCGATGGCAAGCAGATCAATCGCCTGCGCAGCGAGATTGGTTTTGTGTTTCAAAACTTTAATCTGTGGCCGCACATGAGCGTGCTCGACAACATCATCGAAGCGCCGCGCCGGGTGCTCGGGCAAAGCAAAGCCGAAGCCATCGAAGTCGCCGAAGCCTTGCTGGCCAAGGTCGGCATCGCGGACAAGCGCCACGCCTACCCCGCCGAACTGTCCGGCGGCCAGCAGCAACGCGCGGCCATCGCCCGCACGCTGGCGATGCAGCCCAAGGTGATTCTGTTCGACGAGCCCACCTCCGCCCTTGACCCGGAAATGGTCCAGGAAGTACTTAATGTCATCCGCGCATTGGCCGAGGAAGGCCGTACCATGCTGCTGGTCACCCACGAAATGGGCTTTGCCCGCCAGGTGTCCAGCGAAGTGGTGTTCCTTCACCAAGGCCTGGTAGAAGAGCAAGGATCGCCACAGCAGGTGTTCGAAAACCCGCTTTCGGCGCGCTGCAAACAATTCATGTCCAGCAACCGCTAACGGAGCTACAGCATGCAGAACTACAAAAAGGTCTTCCTGGCTGCCGCCGTCACCCTGGCGTTCAGCGCCGGTGCCATGGCCGAAACCCTGAAGATGGGCATCGAAGCGGCGTACCCGCCGTTCAACAACAAGGATGCCAGCGGTAATGTCGTCGGCTTCGACAAGGAAATCGGCGACGCCCTGTGCGCCAAGATGAAAGTCGAGTGCACCGTGGTGACCTCCGACTGGGACGGGATCATTCCGGCCCTGAACGCCAAGAAATTCGATTTCCTGATCTCCTCGATGTCGATCACCGACGAGCGCAAGCAGGCGGTGGACTTCACCGACCCGTACTACAGCAACAAGCTGCAATTCATCGCCCCGAAAGACAAAGACTTCAAGACCGACAAGGCTTCCCTGCAAGGCAAAGTGATCGGCGCACAACGTGCGACCCTCGCCGGCACCTGGATGGAAGACAACATGGAAGGCGTTGAAGTCAAACTCTACGACACCCAGGAAAACGCCTACCTGGACCTGACCTCCGGTCGTCTGGACGGCATCCTGGCGGACAAATACGTCAACTACGAGTGGCTCAAAAGCGACGCCGGCCGTTCTTACGAGTTCAAGGGTGACCCGGTGGAAGAAAGCGACAAGATCGGTATCGCCGTACGTAAAGGCGACCCGGTCCGCGAGAAGCTGAACGCCGCACTGAAAGAGATCGTTGCCGACGGCACCTACAAGAAGATCAACGACAAGTACTTCCCTTTCAGCATCTATTGATTCTGACTTGCCTGGCAGGCGCCGTTCGCTAACGGCGCCTGCCCCTGGCATTGCCTGCCGCGATTTGAAAAGAAATCCATGACTATCGATCTCTACGGATTCGGCCCGGCGCTCGCCGCTGGCGCGCTGATGACTGTGAAACTGGCACTCTCGGCCCTGTGCCTGGGGCTGGTGCTCGGTCTGCTCGGCGCCTTGGCCAAGACTTCCCCGTACAAGCCGTTGCAATGGCTTGGCGGCACTTATTCGACCCTGGTGCGTGGCATCCCGGAATTGCTCTGGGTGCTGTTGATCTACTTCGGTACGGTCAACCTGATGCGCGAACTGGGCGAGTTCTTCGGCAACCCCGACCTGGAACTCAACGCCTTCGCCGCTGGCGTGATTGCCCTTGGCCTGTGCTTCGGCGCCTACGCCACGGAAGTATTCCGCGGCGCGATCCTGGCCATCCCCAAAGGCCACCGTGAAGCGGGCGTGGCCCTGGGCCTGTCGAAATTTCGCATCTTCACCAAGCTGATCATGCCGCAGATGTGGCGCATCGCCCTGCCGGGCCTTGGCAACCTGTTCATGATCCTGATGAAAGACACGGCGCTGGTGTCCGTGATCGGCCTGGAAGAAATCATGCGTCATGCGCAAATCGGCGTCACCGTCTCCAAGCAACCGTTCACCTTCTATATGGTGGCCGCGTTCATGTACCTGGGCCTGACGATTCTCGCCATGATAGGCATGCACTTCATGGAAAAACGCGCCGGTCGCGGGTTCGCAAGGAGCACCCAATGAACTGGGAAGTCATCATCAAGTGGCTGCCGAAGCTCGCCCAGGGCGCAACCCTGACGCTGGAGCTGGTGGCCATCGCCGTGATTGCCGGGTTGCTGCTGGCCATTCCGCTGGGCATCGCCCGGTCATCGCGCCTGTGGTACGTGCGCGCATTCCCCTACGCCTACATCTTCTTTTTCCGTGGCACGCCGCTGCTGGTCCAGCTGTTCCTGGTCTATTACGGCCTGGCGCAGTTTGATGCGGTGCGCAACAGCTCGATGTGGCCCTACCTGCGCGATCCTTTCTGGTGCGCCACCGCGACCATGACCCTGCACACCGCCGCCTACATCGCGGAAATCCTGCGCGGTTCGATCCAGGCGATTCCCAAGGGCGAAATCGAAGCTGCCCGGGCGCTGGGCATGTCCCGGGCCAAGGCGATGTTCTACATCATCCTGCCCCGCGCCGCGCGCATCGGCCTGCCGGCCTACAGCAACGAAGTCATCCTGATGCTCAAGGCCAGCGCCCTGGCCAGCACCGTGACCTTGCTCGAACTGACCGGCATGGCCCGCACCATCATTGCCCGGACCTACCTGCCGGTGGAGATCTTCTTCGCGGCGGGCATGTTCTACCTGCTGATGGCCTTCGTTCTGGTGCGCGCCTTCAAGCTGCTGGAGCGCTGGCTGCGCGTCGATGCCTGCCAAGGGCGTTGATGGGCACGTGCTGACGGGCGAGGCCCTGCTCGCCCGCTTCGCCGCGCTGGATGCTTTTCTGATCGAGCATCAAGCCCTGTGGAAGCCGCGACCGTTCACCCATCTGCAACTTCCCTGGGAAGCGTCCTGTCCGCAACTGGCGCAGTGGCTGCGCGGCCGTTCACTGGAAGAGGCTGAACTCGCCCACAACCACCCCGCCCTGCTGGACGCGCCCGAGCCTTTCGCTTCGCTGGCCGCGCAATCACTCCAACTCAGCGCCATCGGCGAATTACCGGCCCATGCGCTGGAAGAAGCCGGGCACCGCCTGAATGTCGATGTGCCGGGGCGCAAATGGCAGCAGATCGAAGCGTTTGCCAGCCGCCTGGAATTCACCCAGCCGGCAAAACACTGGCTCGACTGGTGTGCCGGCAAAGGACACCTGGGCCGACGCCTGTTGCAGGCCGGCCAGCAACTCACCTGCCTGGAATACGACCCGGCACTGGTCGCCAGCGGCCAGGCACTCAGCCAGCGCCATCACCTGCACGCCCTGCATGTTGAACAGGATGTGCTCGCCGCCGAAGCCGCCAGCCTGCTGCACGGCGGGCATACACCAGTAGCGCTGCACGCTTGCGGAGACCTGCACGTCAGGCTGATCCAGATCGCCAGCGCCGCAGGCTGCAAACAGCTCGCTGTCGCACCCTGCTGCTACAACCGGATCAGTCTCACAGCCCATCAGGCGCTTTCCTCACCGGGCCAGCAATCCACCCTGCAGCTGTCCCTGGACGACCTGGCGCTGCCTGCCAGCGAAACCGTCACCGCCGGCGCCCGGGTCCGCCATCAGCGTGACACCTCCATGGCCCGCCGCTTGGGCTTCGACATGCTGCAAAGGCAACTGCGCGGAGTCGATCAATACCTGCCTACCCCGTCTCTTCCCAGCGCCTGGCTGGACAAACCCTTCGCCGAGTACTGCCATCACCTGGCCGCGCTCAAGGACTTATCCACAATCGGGGCCCAGAACTGGCCCGCCCTTGAGGCCGCCGGCTGGCAACGCCTGGCACAGGTGCGCAACCTGGAGCTGCTGCGCGGACTGTTCCGGCGTCCGCTGGAGCTTTGGCTGGTGCTCGACAGGGCCATTTTCCTCTCCGAGCAGGGTTACACCGTTCGCCTCGGAACCTTCTGCGACAGCCCCCTCACTCCGCGTAATCTGCTGATCCTGGGCGAGCGCTGCTGAAGCACCCAGCCTGTGGATAACTCTGTTGATGGAATTATCCTGGATCCAATGTATACAGCTGTTTCCTCCCTGAAACACCTGTGTTCATTTTTCGTACACATGGATAAAAAACCATTAAAACAGGCATTTGCGGACGAATGAGAACGGGTCCACAAAATCGGTAATGAGCAGTAACGGCCATCACGCCCGTTGTGCATAAGCAATTCGCGAAAACGACATAACCGCCGAATACGGGACCACGCCCGCAGGAATTTGCGCCCCGACCGCGACCCTTGCTATACAGGCAAACAAAGCGCCGACACTGCGGCCGTTAACAATAAAAACAAAACACAGGACTCGACTCGTGACGTTCATTTCCTACGCACAGAACTTCGAAGACATCCGCCTGTGGCGCGCCCTCAGAACCGTCGAAAACGGCTTCTACATCGACATAGGCGCCAACGATCCCGTCCACGACTCGGTCACCAAGGCTTTTTATGACCACGGCTGGACCGGCATCAACGTCGAGCCCGTCGCCAATTACCACCAGGCCCTGTGCGAACAACGCCCCAAAGACACCAACCTGCAATGCGTCGCCGGCGAAAACGCCCAGGACCTTACCTTCTACAGCATCGCCGACACCGGCCTGTCGACCCTTGAACCCACCGTCGCCCAACAGCGCAAAGACGCCGGCATGGACGTGCGCAGCCACACCGTGCAATCGCGCACCCTGACCTCCATCTGCGAGCAACACGCCCAAGGCAAGCCCATCCACTTCCTGAAAATCGACGTCGAAGGCCACGAAGAAACCGTGCTGCGCGGCATGGACTTCAGCCAGTGGCGCCCGTGGATCATCCTCATCGAGACCCCGTGGGAGCGCAACCAGACCTGGGAAACCCTGCTCACCGACGCCGGCTACCAGTCCATCCTGTTCGACGGCCTCAACACCTACTACCTCGCCGAAGAACACCTGAACCTCAAACCCGCCTTCGACATCCCGCCCTGCAACCTGGACAACTTCCAGCTCTGCCGCGGCCACACATTCAGCCACCCCCTCAGCGACACCGACCACCACCTCGCCGCCGCTCTACAACGCGCCGAACAGGCCGAAGCGCAACTGCACGCCATCCAAAACAGCCGCACCTGGAAAGCCCTGCACAAACTCCGAACAGCACTGCGCCGCGCCTGACCCAAGGCCCGCGCAAAAATAGTCTGAATTCAGGGGTTTACAGAACCATTCCAATCGCTATAATCGTCGCCCAACACGCCGGTATAGCTCAGTTGGTAGAGCAACTGACTTGTAATCAGTAGGTCCCGGGTTCGACTCCTGGTGCCGGCACCACATTAGGCTCCATTGCATTCCACCGAATGCTCTGGAAGCCCCGAAAACCCGCCCTTTGGCGGGTTTTTTCGTTCCAGGACCCTCTGTCGGGATCCAACAAAATCCCCCTTCCCCGAGGGTATGTTAGGGGTACTGCGATTTTCCGGTCAGGAGCGCGTACCCCTATGCCACGTCTAGCGATCCCTCTCAGCGACCTGCAATGCCGCACGGCCAAAACCCGCGAACGTGCCTACAAACTGTTCGACGGCGGCGGCATGTACCTTTTCGTCAAACCCAATGGCGTGAAGACCTGGCGCTTGAAGTACACCAAGCCCAGCGGCAAGGAAGGTACGCTCATCATCGGCAATTACCCCATCGTTACCCTTTCCGTCGCAAGACGTAAGCGAGACGAAGCCAAGGCGTTGCTGCTCGACAACCTCGACCCAATGGAAGAAAAGAAGAAGGCTAAGATCGTAGCCCAGCGGGCGGCACTGCTTTTCGAAACCGTTGCTCTGGAGTGGCACGTCGACATGTCCCGCCGCTGGACTGAAGGCCACGCAAAAACCGTAATGAGCCGACTGCGCACCCACGTCTTCCCGCTGATCGGCCAACGCCCCATCGCTGAACTCGATACCCACGACCTGCTAGAGATCACCCAGCGCATCAAGGAACGCGGCACCATGGATGTGGCGTTAAGGGTACAGAACTACTTATCCACCATCATGCGCGGGGCCAAAAGGGCTCGGCAGATCACCATGAATCCTGCACTGGATCTGGCAGGCTCGATTCACGCGCCGCGCACAGTCCATCGCCCGGCTCTCTCCCTCAACCGCCTACCCGAACTGCTACATCGTATCGACAACTACAACGGCCGCGAGCTGACACGCCTTGCCGTGCTGCTGACTCTGCATGTGTTCGTCCGCTCCAGCGAACTGCGCTTCGCGCGATGGAGTGAGTTCGACCTCCAACGCGCCATGTGGGAAATCCCCGATACACGTGCACCGATTGAAGGGGTACGCAACTCCACACGTGGGACCAAGATGAACGGCGACATACAAATGGTTCCGCTATCGCCGCAGGTCATCGAAATACTGGAGCGCCTGCGCAGCCTCAGTCGCTTTTCAGAGTTAGTGCTACCGGGCGACCACAAGTACTGGAAGCCCATGTCCGAGAACACGGTGAACACCATGCTGCGCAACGTCGGCTATGACACCAGCAAGGACGTGTGCGGCCACGGTTTCAGGACCATGGCCTGTAGCGCCCTGCTGGAGTCCGGGTTATGGACCGACGCAGCCATCGAAAGACAAATGAGCCACAAGGAACGCAACCGCGTGCGCGCCGCGTATATCCACAAAGCTGAATTTCTGGAGCAGCGCCGGTTGATCATGGCGTGGTGGAGCAACTACATTGATGCCAATCGCAGCGGCCATGTAACGCCTCACGAATTCGCTCACCCAGTCGGCAACAACATCACCGCCCTACAAAATAGCCGTGGCGCATCCAAACGTGGATAAGCCAATGAGATCACCGCAGTCCGCCCTTCCACGCGGGTCCATCCAAGCGGGGCTGCAAAGCCGCCCTGCTTGGATGGACCTCATTTAAAAAATCTAAAACCTATGCAAACTGTCTGTGGAAAACTACTGATTTCCACTGGTGGATAATTTCATCCACAGCCGCAGAGTCCCCGAAAATTCGAGCCTTGACCCAAATTATCCACAGGCGTAGAAAAGATCGGGCAAAGCGCTGTCGTTGACAGCAACCCCAGGTAGCCAGAACCTTTGAGGCTACGCCACACCGTGGTGGTTCTCCCAAAGTGCGATTAGCGTCCGGCGGCTCGCACGGTCACTCACCGAGTGATGGATGCCTACTTCAGATCGTTGCCATTGCGGCAAATACATCCCCCTACCCAGCTGCCCTGCAGCAACCTATCCGCTTGGCCATTTCACTGCGCCAACCTGCGCCCGTCTCTTTCTCCCGGAAAGAGACGGGCGCTCCTACCACTGCTGCAGCCCACCTCGTACAAGGCATTGCGGCATTCCCCCTCGTGACAATCGGCGTGACAAACACCGAAGTCACCAGCAACAGCAATGCCGATGATGGTGCCGCAGCCCACGGAATGGACTGCACCTGACTGACAGTCAGGCACGCCCCGGTCATCGCATCGCTGCCTTCACCCGACTCAGGATCACGCGGCGTTGGTCTCGTCAGCCAGCGCAGCCTCCACCCGCCCACTTCCTCGGAAGTGCTCAGGGGGCCAGATCATGAGATGCCCAAGCTCCCGGTCGTAAAGAGCCGCCAGTCCCGCGTTAGTGGACAACCCTCACAGGCCGCAGGGGCCTTGATCCCTGATAACACTCAACATCCGTGGCGGGATGACGTGGGGATGGTTTTAAAAGTTTGGCTTCGAGAGGAGTTCGATCATGGCACTGGTAGGCAGGCGAGATGGACGCAATTTTGGCTATGGGCGGCAATTGAGCTATGCCGGACCGCAGGCATTGCTAGATCTATTTGGCGGCGGGCACTACAGCACGGTCAAAGCGCACAGTGATCGCTGGCAGGCGTTTGTACGCTGGTGTCGGTCGGAAGATGGGCCGGGATTCAACGATGCGAGGAGGATCGACCGGCAGACCTTGCTGGACTACGCCGGGTATCTGCGCAAACAAGTTGAACATGGTGAGCTTGCCATCGCGACTGCGCAAAACCGATTGTCCAGCGTCAACCGAACCATAGCCGCGCTTCGCGGCGATCAGTATGTGAAAGTGCCGAGCGCGAGTAAGGCGCTGGGAATGCGGCGCACAAGTGTCCGCACAGCATCTCCGCAGGGCCAAGACCGCGAACAGGTGACGCGGATCGTAGAGGTGCTTTGCGAAAACCAGCAGCCGCGCGCCGCGGCCATCGCTCAGTTAGCGCGAGCCACCGGTATGCGCTTGCGCGAGGCGATTTTGGCCGACCTTCCGCGTCTAAAACGGGAAGCCAAGCAATTCGTGCGCATTCCACGCCATCCGGCCACCCAGTCCACCAACATCCGGCCACCCGTTCCACGCTCATCCGGCCAGGCAGTCGGAGCGCAGCGACGCAGGTTTGCATTGTTAGTCTGAAGTCCCTGTCGTCG